>CACMQH010000050.1 GCA_902615805.1 Rhodospirillaceae bacterium | reverse complement strand
AAAAAACTAAAAATTTTGCTAAAAGACAATACACCTGGTTTGAGAATAGATTTGATCAAAATTTAAAAATTTATGGAGAAGATAATCTTTCTTTAGTAGTGGAAACTTTTAAAAAAATAATTTAATGTTAATAATTTAAGGAGTTTATATGCTTTATACTGGAGCAGAAATAGTTTTAAAAGTTTTGAGAAGCTTGGATGTTGAATATATATTTGGATACCCTGGCGGGGCAATTTTGCCTATTTACGATGAAATTTTTAAACAAAATAAAATAAGGCATATTTTAGTAAGACATGAGCAGGGTGCTGTTCATATGGCAGAGGGCTATGCAAGATCAACAGGTAAAGTCGGAGTAGTGTTAGTTACTTCTGGTCCAGGGGCAACAAATGCCGTAACGGGTTTAACTGATGCTTTAATGGATAGTATACCTATATTATGTCTCACGGGGCAAGTTCCTACTCATTTGATTGGAACTGATGCATTTCAAGAAGCTGATACTGTTGGAATAACAAGGTCTTGTACTAAACACAATTATTTAGTGAAAGATGTTGATTTAGTACAGGAAAGTATTTTAGAAGGATATATTATTGCTTCCTCTGGGAGACCAGGACCTGTTGTTATAGATTTACCAAAAGATATTCAAAATAGTAAAACAAAGTATTATGAAAAAATTAAATTACGTTCAAATCTTAAAATTAAAAAGAAAGAAGACTATAAACAAAATATTAAAATACAAATTAATCAAGCAATCAATTTAATAAAAACATCAAAAAAACCTGTTATTTATATAGGAGGAGGTTTAATAAATTCAGGACATAAAGCTAGTATAGAATTAAATAAATTTTCTAAATTAACTAATTTCCCCATTACTTCAACTTTAATGGGCTTAGGTGCATTTCCTGCTTCAAGCAAGCTTTTTTTAGGTATGCTAGGTATGCATGGCACATATGAAGCAAACATGTCTATGCATGATTGTGATTTAATGATTAACTTAGGGGCTAGGTTTGATGATAGAATAACTGGTAGATTGGATAGTTTTTCGCCAAATTCAAAAAAAATTCATATAGATATTGATCCATCTTCAATAAATAAGAATGTTGAAGTGGATTTGCCTATCATAGGTGATGTCTCAAAAATTTTAAAATTAATTAATAAAGAGCTTACTAATAGAAAAATAAAAAAACTAAGCTTTACTAGTAAATGGTGGAATAAAATAAGCAAATGGAGGAAAAAGAATTGTTTATCATTTGTTAACTCTAAAGAAATTATCAAACCTCAACAAGCATTAGTATCGTTAAACAAACAAATATCGAATAAAGATTTTTTTATTACTACAGAAGTAGGCCAACATCAAATGTGGGCAGCTCAATATATAAAGTTTGAGAAACCTAAAAGGTGGATGACTTCTGGAGGACTAGGAACTATGGGATATGGTTTTCCTGCTGCTATTGGAGTACAAATTGCTCATCCAAAATCATTGGTTATTTGTGTTGCAGGAGAAGCCTCTTTTTTAATGAATATTCAGGAATTATCTACAGTAAAACAGTATAGACTTCCAGTTAAAATTTTCATTTTAAATAACAAATATTTGGGAATGGTTCGTCAATGGCAAGAGTTTTTTCATGGAGGAAGGTATTCCGAAAGCTACACAGACTCGCTACCTGACTTTGTGAAATTAGCACAGTCTTATGGTATTAAAGGAGTAAGAGCAACTCAACCTGAAGATTTAGAAAAAGTTATTGGTGATATGATTGATTATGATGGGCCCGTTATAGCAGACATCTGTGTTGATGAAAAAGAAAATGTATTCCCAATGATTCCTTCAGGTGCAGCTCATAATGAGATGAAGTTAAAAGATACTGATAATATTGCTACATCTACTAAAGAAGGAAAGATGTTAGTATAAAGTTTAAAAGGAATAATTTGAATAAAACTAGTTATCATCATGGAAATTTGAAGGATACAATTTTAGATGAAGTGCTAAAATTATTAAATTTTAAAAGTTTTGATGAAATTAGTTTTAGATCAATT
>CACMQH010000049.1 GCA_902615805.1 Rhodospirillaceae bacterium | reverse complement strand
GCCTGATCACCAATTGGAGTGGTGGTTTGTGCCTATTAAGACTGGAGTCTTTAAAGATTTGCATTGTAATGTTAAAGATACAAAAACAAATTTAAGTCATGCTAATATGGGGATGACTGGAACTATTATTATAAATTAAAGTTGTTTTATATGTTTATGTCATATAAATTAACTAATATGAAAATTTCTAATTTTAAACATTCTATTTTTAAAATATTTCTGCTGTTTTATTTATTAACTAATTTTTTATCAGCCGCCAATTATAAAGAAATAACAGAAAAAGTTTTTTCTAATAGAAAAATAGATAGTATTGAAGGTATTTGGGTTAAATCGTTTGCTAATCAAGGTCCGACCGGATGTGTTACTATGTTTTATAAAGAAAAAGATCAATATTACCAAATTCATATTGATGAATGCTTTGTGATGGGAAAAATTACAGGTAAGCACGAAAGGCTAGATAGTTCTAATTATGAAGGAGAAAATGCTATTTATTTCTATGATAGAAAAGAAATTTGGGAGCCCTCGAGTATTTCTATAGCTGATGACTTTAATAGTTTTTCTATAACTCATGGTTCAAATAACAATAAATTTACAGAAAAATGGAAAAGAATTTGGCCGGAAAATTTTCATTCTTATAATAAAGTTTTTGAAAAAGAATAATATTTTAGGAGAAAAGATTATGCATTTTGCCATTTCTGCCAGTTGGGGGCCTACTGATCCTACAAGAGCAATGTTACCATTTATCTTTGCTGCATCAGCATTACAAGAAAAAGACACAGTTACTATTATGCTATTTCATGATGCTGTTCATTTAGCTTTAAAAGGACTTGCTGAAAAAATAGTTCCAGTTGGTCCACCTCAAAGGTTTAGGGAAATAATAGAAGATAATAATGCTAAACTATTAGTCTGTACACCATGTGCAGAAGTGAGAAATATTTTTGAAAAAGATTGTATTAATAAGTTTATTTTCTGTGGGATGAATGACTTTCATAAAGCATGTAAAATTTATGATACAAGAGTAGTAAGTTATTAATATTGTTAATAAGATGCCTCATAAATAGAAATTACATCTTCTAAATTAACCTCTCTAGGGTTATTAATTAAAAGTCTTTGTTGCTTTAGAGCATCAGTAGCTAGCATTTGAATATCTTTTTGATTAATACCCACATCCTTTAATTTTCTAGGAATTTTTAAGTCAAAAATTAGTTGCTCAATTCCTATTATAAAATTATCAATATCATTTTTTTTTCCTTCTAAATCTGGTAAACAGTCAGATGCAATTTCACAATATAAATTGGATACCTTTTTGCTATTAAATTTTAAAACTTCAGGTAAAACTAAAGAATTGGAAAGTCCGTGAGGAACATGAAATTTTGCACCTATTGGATAGGCTAAAGCATGTACTGCTGCACATGGCGCGTTAGCAAACGCCATTCCTGCTAGCATTGATCCTAGCAACATGCTTTCTCTAGCTTTTTTGTTTTCAGGATTATTAACCGCTTCTTTAATATTGCCACCTAACAAAGCAAGTGCTTTTCTAGCAAGTGCATCTGATATGGGGTTTTTTTTAATCTTTGTTGTGTACGCTTCAATTGCATGTACCATTGCATCAATTCCAGAATACGCAGTGATATTTTGAGGTAGACCAATTGTTAATTCTGCATCTAATATAGCACAGTCTGCATAGAGAAGGGGATCAACAATGCCCATTTTTTGCTCGTTTTCTAATGTAAAAATAGCAATGGGAGTAACTTCCGATCCAGTTCCAGCAGTAGTTGGTATTTGGATTAAAGGGCATCTATTGTTTTTTAAATTATTAACTCCATAACATTCTTCTATATTAATATTATTTATACTGAAATAGGAAACAGCTTTAGCAACATCCATAGAACTGCCACCACCGAAACCTATTACTCCATCTGCTTTATGATTTTTATATAGATCAACTGCCTCAAATATATTACTTTCTGGAGGATCAGCTAGCACTTTATTATAAACACTAGGAAATATATTATTTATAGTTAAGTTCTTTTCAATTTTTTCTACAAATCC
>CACMQH010000048.1 GCA_902615805.1 Rhodospirillaceae bacterium | reverse complement strand
TTTTTTCTTCAAATGGTGTATGGAAAATAATAAATATTGCGAAACGCTAATTTTAATGTAACATAATTTAAGAATTTGGGAGGATTCAATGAAAAGACTAATACTAATTGCTAATACAATATTTTGCTTAATACTTTTATCTGCATGTGAGAAAAAAGAAACAAAAGGACCGATTAAAATAGCTGCTATTGAACCACTTTCTGGTCCCTATGCCGCAGTGGGAAAAGATATAATTGATTTTGCTCAATATTCTGCAGATATTATTAATGAAAACGGCGGTATAAATGGACGTATGATAGAAATTGTTCCTATGGATAATGCCATGAAAGCAGAAAAAACAACTGAATTATTAAGAAAAGCTATAGATGAAAATATAAGGTTTATTACCCAAGGTGGCGGGTCTAGTCATGCATTAAATATTATAAAACAATTAGAAAAATATAATGCAAGAAATCCAGGCAAAGAGGTTCTTTTCTTAAATCACTCAGCAGTAACAACTAGTTTTACCAATGAAGAATGTACATTCTTTCATTTCAGATTTGATGCAAATGTAGACATGAAAGTAGCTGGGTTGGTTTCTCACATGTCAAAGGATAATTCTATAAAGAAAGTTTATCTATTTAATCAGAATTATGTGTATGGTCAGACTTTTAGAGACACAGCTACAAGAATGATTAAAAATAAAGCGCCCAATATTGAAATAGTAGGTGATGAATTAATTCAACCATTTGGTAAAGTTCAAGATTTTAATCCTTATATTACAAAAATTAAGTTAAGTGGTGCAGATACTGTATTAACAGGAAATTGGGGGCCTGATGCATACAGATTTGTAAACGCCTTAAAAGATGCGGGAGTTAAAGTTAAACTATTTGGCATTTATATATCTCAACCTGCTGGAATGGCTGCAATGGAAAAAAATCTTCTTTTCAATGACGTAATTGTTGTGAAAGAATTTAATCCTACAAATCCTAATGCTCCTGAATGGTATAAAAATTATGAAAAGGGTCAAATAGAAAAAATGGGGTTAACTCCAGATGCAGATAGATTTCGATTTATGTTTGAGATGTTCAAAAATGCAATTGAAACCACTAACTCCTTTGAACCAAAAGATATTGCATATGCTTTAGAAGGTATGGAAGGAAGAAGTATTGATGGTGGAAAAATTAAAATGAGAAAAGATGATCATCAAATTCATTTTGATATGCAAGCACTACTTCTAACTGAGAAGAATGATCAATCAGTTATTTATAGAAATCAGGATTTTGACATGTCTTATGTAACTGTCGGCAATATACCTATGAATGATATTACATTAGATACTTCTTGTGAAATGAAGAGACCCTAGAGTGATTTAAGATGTCTCTTGAGGTATTGACATTTATAATATTAAATGGATTGCTTTATGGAATGTTCCTGTTCATGTTATCTAGCGGTCTAACACTAATTTTTGGCATGATGGGCATTTTGAACTTTGCACATGCATCATTTTTTATGATTGGTGCTTATTTAGGCTATCAGATAAGCTATTTTACAAACTTTTGGATTGCCTTAATACTTGCTCCAGTTTTAGTAGGTTATTTTGGTGTGATAGTTGAAAGATATGGATTAAGAAACATTCACAAGTATGGACATATAGCAGAATTACTATTTACTTTTGGCTTATTTTATATAATTGAAGAAATGGTCCAATTAATTTGGGGAAAAACACCTGTTCCTTATAAAGTACCTGAAATATTAAATTTTCCTTTAATAGAAATAAGTGGTCTGTCCTACCCTGCATACAGTCTATTTAGATTAGTTTTATCAATTTTAATATTTGTTGCTATTTACAGAGTCTTAGCTAAAACAAAAACTGGCTTAATTATAAAAGCTTCATTGACAAATCCTAATATGGTCGCTGCGCTAGGCCATAACGTACCTAAAGTATTTAGTAATGTTTTTGGATTTGGTTGTGGTCTTGCAGGTTTAGCTGGAGTTTTAGCTGGTAATGTAATTGGCACAGAACCATCAATGGCTTTACTATTAGGCCCTATAGTGTTTGTAGTAGTAGTGACAGGTGGATTAGGTTCTATTAAGGGGGCTTTAGTGGCATCTATAATAATTGGATTAATGCAAACCTTAGCAGTAGCTTTAGAGGTAGATTTCAATAGTTTTC
>CACMQH010000047.1 GCA_902615805.1 Rhodospirillaceae bacterium | reverse complement strand
AAACTAAATAAAAAGGAGAAAAAATGAATAATCCCTTAATGCCAAAATCTACTGCAGTATGGTTAATTGATAATACGGCACTTACATTTGAACAAATATCAAAATTTTGCAACTTACATATACTTGAAGTTCAAGGTATTGCAGACGGTGAAGTAGCTGTAGGTATTCAAGGTAAGAACCCTGTAACATCAGGAGAACTTACACTAGCAGAAATAAAAAGGTGTGAAGGTGATAGCACTCAATTTTTAAATAAACTCGAAGATATAATTCCATTAAGTTCTGAAATATTAAATGATATGCTATTTGACTCTAACTTAGAAATTATAAATAACGTTGGGCATTTTCATCCTTTAGAGAGCCCATTAGAGGTAAATGATATTATTATTAAGAATTTGTAAGGTAATGAAAAGAAAAAAAGATTATTTTTATACAGAAGAAGTTGGTACTAGGTTTGGTGACAATGATATATTTGGACATTTAAATAATGTTATCTATTATTCATTGTTTGACTCTGTGATAAATAGGTTTCTAATCAATAAATGTAAATACGATCCATTATCCTCAAATACAATTGCAATTTCTCCTGAGACAAGGTGTAAGTTCAGAAAGTCTTTTAAATATCCTGACACAATTATTGCAGGCCTTTCTACATTTAAAATAGGTAAAACGAGTGTAATATATGATATTTCACTATTTAGTAAAAAAGGTCAATTACCTTACGCAGAGGGTTATTTTGTTCACGTATTTGTAAAAAGAAACAATATGCAGGAGAAAGTGTCTATACCGAAAAAAATAAAATTCGAGTTACTAAGAATATGATTATACTTTTATATTACCGAATTTTTTCTTAAATCTCGCAACTTGACCTGCATTCTCTCTTATTTGAGCATTTCCTCCAGTCCACGCAGGATGAGAGGCAGGGTCAACATCTAGTTTTAAAACTTCACCTTCTTTGCCATATGTAGACTTTGTTATAAATTCTGTACCATCAGTCATAACTACTTTAATAGAATGGTACTCTGGGTGTATGTTTTTTTTCATTTTGATTTACTGAAATTAAATTATAATAATAGTATGTTATATAATATAAAAAAATCTTTTGCAATACATCATATTAAACAAGACCAACACACTATTTATTTTGAAGAATATGGAAATCCACGAGGTATACCAGTAATTTTTTTACATGGGGGCCCAGGTAGTGGCTGTAATGAGGCGCAAAAAGCTATTTTTGATTATAAAAAATATAGAGTAGTTTTTTTGGATCAAAGAGGATCAGGCAAATCTACTCCAAAAGGAGAAATTAAAAATAATACAACCTTAAAGTTAGTTGATGACATTGAGGTTGTAAGAAGGTATCTAAAAATTGAAAGATGGATAGTCGTTGGAGGGTCTTGGGGAGCAACCCTTGCTTTAGCTTATGGACAGGCACATACCGATAGAGTAGAGGCTATGATCCTTCGAGCACTATTTTTAGGAACTAAAAAAGAAATTGAATGGGCTTTTTTTGCTGCACCACTGAAGTTTAGGCCAGAGTTAATATATAGACTTAATGACTTTTTAAATAATAAAACATTAATTAATCCCATTTTTGCTTTGGGAAAAATGCTAGAAAACAAAAATCAAAAAATAAGAACTTTAGGTGCAAGTTTATGGCTGGCTTATGAGAGTAGTTTATCTACAATTCAATTTGATTATAATACTTTTAATGAGGTTTTATCTAACTCCGGTAAAAAGAAAAAAATATTACCTAATACCCCATTTTTGGAGTGGCATTACATTAAAAATAATTTTTTTCTTAAACCAAATCAATTATTAAAACATAAGAAAAAGTTATCAAACATAAAAATTTCTATTATACAAAGTGATTACGATTTATTATGTCCTCCACAGACATCTTTTAATTTTGCTTCGGGTTTATCTAACTGCAAGGTAATTAGAATAGCAAATGCAGGACATTATATAAGTGATCCCGGAGTAAAAGAAATGATGAAGCAATTATTGGATGAATATGAAAAAATTTAATATAGACTATTTACTTTTTTTTATATGTTTATTTTTTTTAAATACAAAATGTTTTACTGTAAAATTAGAGACAAAAGATTCTAAGCTTAATAAACAATATCAATTGAATGATTATAAATATCAGGAAAATGTTTACAAAAATAGTTTTATAAGTGTTTTACAAGCTCTAGGGCTTTCTGATATTGAGTCTAATGCTGCATATGCATCTCTTGC
>CACMQH010000046.1 GCA_902615805.1 Rhodospirillaceae bacterium | reverse complement strand
CTCTAAAGTAGTTAAAATTGATAGAGATACCTTTAAAGTTATGAACAAACATTTTATTCCTATAAAAGATTATTTTACTAATTACATAAAAGATAATTTTAAAAAATTAGACTAAAATTTGTCTTGTTGACTATTAAACACAATAGTATAACATTTTTAATTACGTTCAACCTTATGGTCGGAAGTAAGCTTGTAGCTGAAGGAACGCAAAATGTTAATTTTAACATTATGTCCAACATTACAGCATTTCTTTCATAAAGTAGAATTTAGTAAATTTATAGGGAGATTATTATGATAGAAGGAAATACAGCGTGGATCTTAACATCTACGGCTCTTGTACTATTTATGACTTTACCAGGTCTGGCACTTTTTTATGGAGGTTTAGTTTACTCTAAAAACTTAATCTCAGTATTGATACAGTGTTTTGCAGTTGCATGTTTGATGTCTATAGCTTGGTTTATAGCAGGATATAGTATTGCATTTACTGAAACAGGAGAATATTTTGGTAACTTGTCTAAAGCTTTTTTAAGCAATGTAACACCAGACTCTGAGTTTGCAGGTTTACCAGAAACTGTTTTTTTTATGTTTCAAATGACATTTGCGATTATTACTCCAGCACTAATAGTAGGAGCGTTTGTAGAAAGAGCAAAATTTATATCAGTTCTTTTATTTAGTTTTATATGGTTACTTATTGTTTATGCCCCTATTACTCATTGGATATGGGGTGGAGGTTGGCTAGCTAAAATGGGAGTACAAGATTTTGCTGGTGGTTTAGTAGTTCACTTAAATTGTGGAGTAGCAGCACTAGTATTTGCATATTTGCTAGGACCAAGAAACAATAAAAAACAGCTAGTACCTCATAGTCCTCCATTAGCAATGATAGGTACCTCTATGCTTTGGATTGGTTGGTTTGGATTTAATGGAGGAAGTGCCCTTGCGGCTGATGGTAATGCTGGAATGGCTATGACTGTTACACATATTTCTGCTGCTACTGCTGCATTTATATGGATGATGATAGAGTGGTTTAAACACGGTAAACCCACTTTAGTAGGAACTGCTACCGGTTGTATTGCAGGTCTCGCAACAATAACTCCTGCATCAGGTTTTGTTGGCCCGAGTGGAGCTTTTATCATTGGAATATTAGCAGCGATAATATGTTATTATATGGTTGGCTTTGTTAAAAATAAATTAAAAATTGATGATACTTTAGATGTTTTTGCAGTTCATGGAGTAGGCGGGCTGTTAGGAACATTATTATTAGCACCATTAGGATCAAAAAAATTTGGTGGTTTAGGACTTTCTGAAGTTAGTATTTTGGAACAGTTAAACATTCAGATTTTTGCAAGTTTTGCGGTTGCTATTTGGTCAGGTCTAGCTTCGTTTTTAATCTTGATTATACTTAGAAAATTTATTGGTATTAGAGTTTCTTCAGAAGAGGAAGAAGCAGGTTTAGATAGAAGCAGTCACTCTGAAAGTGCATACAATTAATTAACTTTAATAAATAGGAGGATAGTGTAATATCCTCCTAAATAAAATGATAAAAAATTTAAAGTTAATAGACTCTAAATTCAGCATTGTAAATAAAGTTGGTATGCTAACTTTTTGCAGAAACGATATTAGAAATGCTCTGACTGGGTCCTGTATTATTAATGATATAATTAATACCGTTGAATACATTAATAAAAATAATAAAGTTTCTGTATTAATTATCACAGGAGAAGGAAAAGCTTTTTCTTCTGGAGGTAATATTAAAGAAATGCTTAAAAAAAATACTTCCTTTTCAGGACCAGTAGAGGAAGTAGAAAAAAAATACCGTTACGGTATACAACAAATACCTTTATATATGGAAAAAATAGAGATTCCCACTATAGCAGCTATAAATGGTCCAGCTATAGGAGCGGGGTTTGATTTAGCTTGCATGTGTGATTTTAGAATTATGTCAAATAATGCATTCTTAGCAGAAAGTTTTATTAATTTAGGAATAATTCCCGGTGATGGAGGCGCATTTTTTTTGCAAAGATTAATAGGATACCAAAAAGCAGCAGAACTTACTTTAACAGGAAGAAAAGTTTCTGCTTCAGAGGCTTTAGAATTAGGCCTTATATTAAAAAAAGTTGATCCTAACCAATTACTTTTAGAAGCTAAAAAGTTTGCAAATGAAATAGCAAAAAAACCTAAAAATACTATTCGTTATACAAAAAGGCTTTTAAAGATGGGTGCTAAACTTCCACTTAAAGAGTTTTTAGACTTTTGTGCATTATTACAGGGAATAAG
>CACMQH010000045.1 GCA_902615805.1 Rhodospirillaceae bacterium | reverse complement strand
TAATAATTAAGTATTTCATATATTTAATTATATTATTTATAAAATATTTTCTCAATATCATCATTTATTTATTGAAATACTATCTATAACTAATTTGGTATCTTTATTCGTAAAATCTTTATTAGCGTCGTCATCCCACATTTCTTGAGGAACTTTTATGAGTTTAGTAATATCTTTTTCATATAAATATCTTACATAATTAATTGCATCATCACTATCAACAATAATTATTGCTCTTCCCTCTATATCTCGAAAGGTAACGCCATCTTCAATTTCTATTTTACCTTTTTGATATAAAGCTGTTTTTTAAAGCAGATACTATATTTGATAACATAAGTTGTCATATAAGAAATTCTTAATTGTATTTTGATAGGTTATATTTCATTTTAGTGTGCCTAACGGTATCAAAGTATTCACCAAAAAGATGATAATATAAACCACTCAATATTTCTTGATTTACAGCAGTCTGAAGTGGTCTGGTATCTATTTCATTAGTAACTTTTTTTCTAGAAACTATTTTTTCAATTGCATCAGGAGTAGAATTTAAGAAATTACTTCTTTCTTCACTGTCTTGATTGTTAAAAAGGTATACTTTTCTTAGTGACTTTATTGCATCTTCTTGTTTTATCATTAAATCTTCAACTCTAATTTTAGATAGATCACACATTAGTACTACATTACACTCTTTAGCAGTAATATCTATTCCAGTGTCTTTTTTTAAAAATTTAAAGACATCTGAAATTTTAGATAAATTATTAACTTTTATTTTATATTGTTTTCTATTTATTTTATTATAAATAAAAATACTATCAGTATTACCTAAGCAATATTTTTTAAGATTATGCCTAAATTCTTCTATAGTTTTAGGGGTTTTAATGTCTTCTATTTTTAACAAGCGTATATTTTATTTTAATTTACATTTTTTCTTAAAAAAAGTTCTGTCCTCAAAAAACTTAACTGCATAAGGACATTTTAAACCAATATTATCTTTATATTTTCCTGTCCCGTTAAGAAAAGTAGAAAAACCTATACCCGTATCTATATCATCTGAACTTCTCTCAAATTTGAGTATAAATGTATCTTTATTTTGGTTTCTTCCATTACACACACCATATAAAGAACTGCCAGAACTATCTTTAATAACTACCATATTACCTATGCAATCAAGAATACCAAAATCACCAAAAGAATCCTCCCAATTAGCAGTTGCAGCAAATTGTACATATTCTTCATTTTTATTAATCGCTATTTTTTTTGTATTCTCTATTTTAAAGTACATACTAATATTCCAATCTTTGGATAATAAAGATTGACTTATAAAAAAAGACAAAATGCTACTAATAAGATATTTCATTGTACTAGTATATAGGATATTTCTTTGTTGTCTTTACATTTCATTATTACCTAAAGACAAGAAACAGGAAATAGAAAATTTTTTATCATAGTTGTAAAGTATATTTCTAGTAGCTATTTTCTAAATCTTGACTAAGTAATTTTATTTGTTAGATTTCTATAAAAAAGTATAGTGTTTGATTATGAAAGTTTTACTTTTAGTTATTTTATGAAATTATATTACACAGTTATTTCTGCTTTCTCGAGAAAATGTAGAATACTTGCGAGAGAAATAAATATTATTCAAGACATACAGGAAGTAATTACCACTATGCGTTCTACTGACTCTATAATTATGTCTATTAATCCAACCGGTAAAGTACCAGCACTAATAACTAATGAGAAGCAATTAATAACTGAGTCCTATGTTATATGTAATTACTTGGAAAAGATCGCTAATACTAACATCAATAGTGATAATAATTATGATAATTGGAAGATCAATGGTTATGAAACTGTTGCATGCCAAGTTTTAGAGTCCATAGTCTACAGGTCTATTGAGAAGAAAAATAAACCAAAAGATTTTATTTACGGAGCAACTACAGATTATGAAAAATTCAAAGTAAATAGAGCACTAGACTTTTTAGAAAAAAAAGCACCAGAATTTAACTCTTACATCAACAGAGTTCAAATCACTATTTGTCTTGCGTTTAATACAATGTATAAAAACTTTCCAGAAGAAAACTGGAAAGAAAATAGACCTTTGCTTAATGCATTAGTTGAGACTTTTAAGCAAAGAGAATCTTTTATTGATACAGAGGGTAAATAAACTATTATTGTATTAATTTTTTCAATTTTAAAATATTAGATAAATATTTTTTAGTTTTTCTAAAAATGACTATCTTTTCTTACTTTTCCAGGTTCCTCCATATTGATAGGAGTTTT
>CACMQH010000044.1 GCA_902615805.1 Rhodospirillaceae bacterium | reverse complement strand
AAAATGATTTTCTTTCCAAAGATCATATTGATCAAAATTATTAAAAAATTTAAGTCCAAAATTAGTAAGGTGTTTCCTTAAACTACTCTTTATTTTATTTTTTTTTTTCAATAATATTATTCTTTATAATCTATATTATAACAGTAGCCTTTTTGTAAATTTTTACCTTTATCTCTTTTAAAACATTTATTTGAGCCATCTATTTGACAAAAATCATTACTTACAACACTTTGATAATCAAAAAATTTAGCATTATTAATACCTTTAGAAATTTTAATATCAACTCGGCAGTTCTGATTAAAGCATTTTTTTTGATTGGTTTTTAATGAATATAAAACATACTTTTTTTCTAAAAATTTAATATTTTCTACTTTTATCCATTTATTTTTTTCTCTTACATAGCCTCTATCAAACCCTACTAAAGGCTTTTTTATTTTAATAATCAGAGAGTCACAATGTAAATACTCTGTTTTAGAGTATAAAGAATATGACAACAAATAAATCGTAGTTAATAAAAAAAATAAATTTCTCAAATACATAATTACCATATATATATTATTTTATTATTTAAAAATATATTTAAATATTTTCTTGTTCATCTTCTTTTAAAAGAAAGTCTCTTGGTGTGCACTGCTTAAGGATCATTTGGTAAAATAATCCCTCTTTGCATAATTGATCTTTTCTTATTTTGGTGTCTTGCTTAATTATAGTCACAATAAAAAGTATAATTAGCAGGCTATAAAAAAAATATCGCATAAAAAGAGCTTTATTATAAAAGTAATCCTTTATTTTTACATACATAATCTAATACTGCATAAGAGGTACTACCAAGGGTTGGAAACTGCCATCCAGCAACTAGCTTTGAAGGGTTATCCGGCTTTACATAATCTTTACCCATCAACATTTTATGATAAGATACTTTTACCCATTTAAACTTAAAAATCTCACATTCTGCCTTAACATATATTTTAGCAGACATATCACCATATTCATCTTGTTCATTGTAATTAATTAGTTGCCAAAAATAAATATGACCTTTACTCTCATTTAAATTTTTCATATCAACAAAAAAAATATGCCCATTTTGACCTTTTGTTATTTTAGTCCAGTCTTTAGCTTTAGTACTTAAACAAAATAAAAAGGGAAATAGCAGAATAAGTATTGATATTGAATTCCTCATAACTGTAAGTCAAAATAAAAGCATTACTTTAGTTTGCGCTTAATACGCCCTGCTGCCTTTCCTAATGATTTGATTAACTCACCTTGCGAATTTAATTCTTTTGCATTAGATATTCCAGTCTTTACTTTATTTCTGAGGCTTTTATCTGTGGCTAACCTAAAAGCTAGTTTTTTAATAGCTGATTTAACTAAGATATTAATCATAATTATTTATTATAATTAAAAAATTAGTAAAAAATACCTAAAAGTTTATTTAATTTCCTGAACCAAACATACCCTTAAAAAATGAGCTAATACCCGAAGTAATTTTACTTCCTGTCTCTACAGTACCACTAATTACTTTACCAGTACCACCAACTATTCCATCTTTTAATTTAACTGCATCTTCTATAAATAGATTTGTCTCTTTAGAAACAGATTCTGTTAAATTACCTGTGCCTGATTTTAAGCCTTTTTGTATTCCTTCTTTAACTTTTATACCAGTGTCTAAGATTTTATCTGATCCAGACTTCAAAGTATCTTTTACTTTTTTTCCTTTAAGAAAAGTTTTACACTCAGAAACTTTTTTTTCTATTATATCATTATTCTTGAATTCTAAAGATTGATCATTGTTAATATCTATTATTTCCAAGCAATCTTCAGGAAATTCTACCCGCATTAGAGCAGAGTCTTCCTCTGAAGTATTGATGTTTTTATAATAAAGAGTTTCCGAATAGACAAATGTATTAGAAAATAGGGAAATTATAATTATAAAATATCTCATTATACCTCATACATTAATATATTAAGCATTAATTATATCAATTCTTATAAAACACAGCAAATAAAATAAGTATCTTTAAATTTCTTGAAAAATATACTAAAATTAAAATTCGTTCATCTATCTAGACGGAAGTAAGGCTTTTAGCCTGAAGGAACGCATTACATTCGTTCATCTCTTTAAGAGACGGAAGTAGGTAATGGTGCCGAAGGAACGCACTAACTTTTTTAATTTTTTAAGAAAGGAAGTGAATTATGGATAGAATGTCTTTATATTACTTTACAAAAGAAAGACAAGCTATTGAAAATAGAAGAAAGTTGTTCAAACTTTTATCTATTTTCAGT
>CACMQH010000043.1 GCA_902615805.1 Rhodospirillaceae bacterium | reverse complement strand
AAAAAAGTTTTAATTAAAGTAAGAGTAAATAAACATTATTTTAGTTTTCCAAGGTCTAATATTCCCTACAGAATTAGTGTTATCTTTGATAATAAAACTATAAACTTAGTTTTTTTTTCTAAATATACTGGTTACCTTAAAAGTATATATAAAGAAGGAGAAGATATAACCATAAGTGGTACTTTAGCAACATATGGTAAAAAGTTTCAAATATTGCATCCCACTGTTGTTGATTTAAATACTATTAATTCAGAAACTAATACTATAAATACGTTATTTTATCGTCAGAAAGGAGGTTTGAAGTCTAGTATTATTCATAAATCTATTTTAAAAACTTTGCCTTTAATACCAGAAATAGAAGAATGGCATTCAAGATTTAAAGAAAGATATCCATTAATGCCATCTTGGAAAGAAGCTTTAAATAATATTCATTTGGGTAATGATAATAATATTTTAGAAGATAGTTCAATACACTTACTTAGATTAGCTTATGATGAAATATTAGCTAATCAGCTATCATTAGAAATAATAAGAAACAGCATTAATAAAGAAAAAAGTAATAATTATAATAAAGACAGTAAGAATATAATTAGTAAATTCATAAATTGCCTTGAATTTAATTTAACAATAGATCAAAGAAAAAATGTAGAAGAAATAATCAAAGATTTAAATTTTGATAATAAAATGTTGAGATTATTACATGGTGATGTTGGTAGTGGCAAAACAATTGTGGCTTTAATTTCTGCTCTACACGTTATTAATTCAGGTTATCAAGTAGCATTTTTGGCACCAACTGAAATACTTGCAATCCAACATTATAATTTTGTGAAAGAGAAATTTAAAAAATTAAATATTAATGTATTTCTTTTAACAGCATCTATTGATAACAAAAAACAAATTATTAATAAGATTAAAAGTGACGAAAAAAATTTAGTGATAGGAACTCACGCTTTGTTGCAAAAAAATATAATATTTAAAAATTTATCTTATGTAATCATTGATGAACAACATAGATTTGGAGTAAACCAAAGAATTAGTATTAGAAATAAAGGCAAAAAGGTAGATATGTTATTAATGTCTGCTACTCCTATTCCTAGAACTATGTTACTTGCGAACTTAGGTGATATTTCAGTTAGTACGGTTAAACAAAAACCATTTAATACTAAAATTAATACAATACTGAAATCTGATAGAAATATTAAAAAGGTCATAAGCTTCATAAAAGAAAAAATAAAGTATGGTAAGGTATTTTGGATTTGCCCTTATATTGATAGCAGTACTCAAGAAAATAATAGTTCTAGCATAGAAGAAAGATATAAAATTTTAAAAAGTTCATTTGATGAAGTTGGTTATCTTCATGGAAAACTCCCTATTGAAGAAAAGAACCAAGTTTTGAAACAATTTAAAGATGGAAAAATAAAATTATTAATTTCAACAGTTGTTATAGAAGTTGGTATTGATATACCTGATGCTAATATAATAATAATAGATCATGCAGATAGGTTTGGATTGGCACAAACTCACCAACTAAGAGGCAGAGTAGGAAGAGGAGAAAAAAATGGAACATGTATTCTATTATACAAAGAACCTTTAAGCGAAACTGCTAAAGAGAGACTAATTGTAATAAAAAACTCTTATGATGGCTTTGAACTATCTGAAAAAGATTTGATTATGAGGGGTGGAGGAGAGGTTTTAGGTAAAAACCAATACGGCTATGAAGATTTTATTTTTTTTGATATTTCTATCCATCAAGACCTTTTAAAAATGGCTACATTAGAAGCTACTGACATCTTAAATAATGATCCTAATTTAGCTTCAGACAGAGGAAAAAAACTCATAGATTTGTTGTATCTTTTTGAAAAAAATAAAGCAATAGACTTTATTTCTGCGGGTTAACTTTTATTTTTTTTTTAATAGGAGGAGTAATAATGCCCCCTGAAATCACTAATTTCATTCCCTCTTCTATATTCATATCTAATCTAATAAGATCTTTCTTAGGAACAAATAACATAAAGCCAGAAGTAGGATTAGGAGTAGTAGGTAAAAATACATTTACACATGCGTTTTTGAGTTTATTTTTTACCTCCCCTTTAGTTTCTGAGGTTATGAACGCAATAGCCCATAAACCCTTTCTAGGATATTCAATTACAACCACTTCCCTAAAAGCTTTAGAAGAAGAACCTAATATTGTTTGAAATATTTGCTTTAATGCATTGTAAATACTTCTAATTATTGGAAGTTTATTTATTAAATTTTCGCCTATATTTACAAAAAATCTACCAAAAATTCCAGCAGTCAAAAACCCAATTATAATTAAAGAAAAAATAGCAACTACTAAACCAGTTCCCGGTATATCAAAAGGTAAATAGTTATCAGGGTTAT
>CACMQH010000042.1 GCA_902615805.1 Rhodospirillaceae bacterium | reverse complement strand
TTTTTCTTCTGTTAATGTTCCAGGGGTAGCTATCCTTACTACTTTTCTTTTTATAATTTCTTTATAACCTCTCTTTTTACTTTCTTCTGGAGTTTCTACTTGCTCGCATATTGCTACCTTAAATCCATTTTTTAATAATTTTGCTAAATAACTGTCACCATGATGATGAGGAACCCCGCACATTGGGATATCTTCTCCATCAACCTGACCTCTTTTAGTTAATGTTATGGATAATGTTTTAGCTGCTATTTCAGCATCTTCAAAAAAAAGTTCATAAAAATCTCCTAGCCTAAAAAAAATTAAACAATCATTATATTGCTGTTTAATGTCCAAGTACTGCCTTAGTAGTGGTGTTAATTTCTTAGCTAACATTTCCAAATAAATCTTTACGCTATCTTTAAAACACCTTATATTATTATATAAGTATAAATAAATGCCAGAAATAACTTCAAAATCTAATATTACCTCTAAAGATGCTCTAGATTTTCATAAAAATGGAAAGCCAGGTAAGCTTCAAATATCTGCTACTAAGCCTCTTGTTACTGCAAGAGATTTGTCTTTAGCTTATTCACCAGGAGTTGCATTCCCTTGTTTAGAAATAGAAAAAAATCCTGATGCTGCATATGATTATACAGCTAAAGGGAATATGGTTGCTATTATCTCTAATGGGACAGCAGTACTAGGTTTAGGTAAACTAGGAGCACTAGCTTCAAAGCCTGTAATGGAGGGAAAGGCTGTATTATTTAAAAGATTTGCTGATATTGATGGTATCGATATTGAAGTTGATACAGCTGATGTAGATGAATTTGTAAATTGTGTTAAATATCTTGGTAAGTCTTGGGGAGGAATAAATCTAGAAGATATTGCTGCTCCTGCATGTTTTATGATAGAGCAACAATTGTCAGAAAAATTAGATATACCTGTATTTCATGACGATCAACATGGAACAGCTATTGTTGCTACTGCTGGTTTATTAAATGCTCTAACTATCACAGGTAGGGATATTAAAAATTTTAAAATGGTCGTTAATGGCGCTGGTGCAGCCGGTATAGCTTGTGTTGAATTATTGAAAGCCATGGGCATGCCATCAAAAAATGTAATTATGTGCGATAGAAAAGGTGTTATTTCAAAAAGCAGAAATGATTTAGATCAATGGAAGTCAGCCCATGCTGTGGATACACCGCATAAAACATTAGCAGATGCATTAAAAGGTGCAGATATCGCATTTGGTCTTTCAGTTAAAGGAGCTTTTACAAATGATATGATGCTTTCTATGAATGATAAGCCAATCATCTTTGCTATGGCTAATCCTGATCCAGAAATAACACCAGATGAGCTTAGAAAAATAAGACCTGATGCTATTATTGCAACGGGTAGATCTGATTATCCAAATCAAGTAAATAACGTACTAGGATTTCCTTATATTTTTAGAGGAGCATTAGATGTAAGAGCTTCTGCAATTAATATTGATATGAAAATAGCTGCTACAAAAGCTTTAGCTGATTTAGCAAAACAAGATGTCCCTGATGAAGTAGCTAATGCTTACTCAGGACAACACATAAAATTTGGTCCTGAATATATCATTCCTAAACCATTTGATGCAAGATTGTTAACTGCTATTCCTCCAGCTGTAGCAAAAGCTGCTGAAGAGTCCGGGGTTGCTAGAAAGCCTATAAAAGACGAATTAGGCTACAGAAGAAGACTTGCTGCTAGATTAGATAAAACTGCAACATTAATACAAAGCGTTGCAGATACTGTTAAAGCTTCTCCAAAGAAAATTGTTTTTGCAGAGGGAGAGCAAGAAACAGTTATTAGAGCCGCTGTACAATTTTACAAAGAAGGATATGGAACTCCTATATTGGTTGGTAGAGAAGAAAAAGTTTTAGCTGCTATAGAAGAGATAGGCTTAAAAGAAGCTAAGGGTATTGAAATAGTTAACGCTAGTAAATCCAATAAAAATCATGAATATTTAGAATTTCTCTATAAAAAATTAAATAGGAAAGGTTATCTAGAAAGAGACTGTCAAAGATTAGTTAATCAAGATAGAAATATTTTCGCTTCTTGCATGGTAGCAAATGGCGATGCTGATGGACTGGTTACAGGTTCAACTAGAAATTACTTTGTAGCCTATGATGATATTACTAGAGTTATTGACCCTGCTCCAAAATCTAGAATTTTTGGTATGTCAATAATTATGGTTGAAGGTAGAACTTTATTTGTTGCTGACACTACTGTGCATTATAACCCTAGCAGTGAGGAACTAGCAGATATAGCTTGTCAAACAGCTGAAATAGCAAAAAATTTAGGCTATAACCCTAGAGTTGCTATGTTATCATTTGCTAATTTTGGTAATCCTGCTATCGAAGGAACTGAAAGAGTTCATGGTGCGATCGAAGTGTTAAACTCAAGAAAAGTAGACTTTGAATATGATGGGGAAATGACAGTA
>CACMQH010000041.1 GCA_902615805.1 Rhodospirillaceae bacterium | reverse complement strand
ATTAAGAACTATATCTATTTCTAATTTATTTTTATATTTTTCTGAAATATTTTCTACTAAAGATAATTGACTTTCGACAGCAACTATTACAATAGTAAAATTTCCATTATACTCTAACAATGAATTTAAAATTAAATCTAGGTGAAAATTAATTTCATTTTTTCTACTTCCAGGAAATATAGAAATATATTTTTTTTTACTCTTATTTAAAATATTTTTACTTTTATTTATCGTTTCTACTAAGGGATGCCCTATAAAGTAAGTTTTAATTAACCTTAACGCTTGAGCATTCTTATAAAAATATTCAGTTAATACTTCTAAGTAACTTGCATATGATGCATTTTCAATGATAGTTTTATATTCTTCTGGTAAACTTTCCCATATTTTTTTATTAATCATAAATTCACACAAAGTATGAGGTTCATGCATTCCGGGACCATAATAATATTTTGCAACTTTATGAAATCCCATAATAGTATCTGGCCATGGACCAGCCCATTCTGCAGCATCAATTGCTCCTAATTTTAATGAATTGATTACTTCACCACCAGACATATTTACGGATATACCTCCCAGCCTATTTAAAATTTCACCACCTAAACCAGGAATTCGCATTTTTAACCCTTGAAAATCAGCTAAATTATTTATTTCTCTATTGTACCAGCCTCCCATTGTAGTTCCTGTATTTCCAGCAGGGAAGCCTTTTAAATTATACTTGCTGTATAAATTATCCCATAACTCTTGACCTTTACCATGTTTTAACCACAAAAATATCTCTTTAGCTGTCATACCACCTGGAATACAACCAAAAAATGATATTGCTTTATCTTTAGATATCCAATAAATAGGTGCTGTATAAGCACAGTCAGCTACTTGCTCCCTTACTGCATCAAAAACTTGAAATGCTGGGACTAATTCTCCAGCTGCATAATGAGTTATTTTAATTTTACCTAATGACATTTGTTCAATTTTTTTTGCTAACCTTTGAGCTGGTAGGTCTGTATCTGGTAAGTTTTTTGGAAAAGAGGTAACCATTTTCAATTTAATTTTTGGAAATTTATCACTAGATATTTTAGATTGTTCATTAGTACTATCACATGCTGCTAAGTAGGCAGCAGGCGAAAGAAAAAGTAGATTTTTTAATAAATATCTTTTTTTATTATCTATAATTTTATTCATGATGATTCTTTATGCATCTATAGCACAGCAAAATATCTTATTATACCAAACATTAGAATTGTTGAGCATACGGTGTTTAGGACTATTAAAGATCTATCGTGCCAAAGGTAGCCTACAAATGTCCAAAGTGTGGTTCCTGCAAATGACAAAACTAAGTCAAAGGGCACTAGAAACATATTACTTCTAAACATTAAACCCGTAACTATGAAAAAAGTTGCAATCCATTTTATATACCAGGAAAGGTCTCCTTTTGGTGTGATTTTTTTTATATCCTTCATTTTTGTTACCTAGATACTTAAAAGTTAAATTTTTAGAGAATTAATTCTCTCTTTTATATAACCATAATCAGAAAATTTTTGGTAGTTATTATATTTTTTTAATGAATCATACCAACTATTATATATTTCTTTATGTATTTCTCCGAGGTTTGAAAACTCTATTATCACCGAACTAGAAATTTCAAACATTTTTTTCATTATTTCAGAATTAAAATTTAAAACTTTTACTTTGTATTTGTTTTTCAATTCTTCTAAAGATAAAGAGTTATAATGTAAAAACTCTGCAAGACTTTCAATGTAAATAGCATGGCATGAGCTTTTTACTATTTCTTTTAAATTATTTGGAAGGTCTTGCCATTTATCCAAACGCATAACTAATTCATTTGCGGTTCCTGGTTCATGAATGCCTGGACCATAATAATATTTAGCAATTTTATGCAACCCAGATATTTTATCTACCCAAGGGCCTACCCATTCAGTAGCATCAATCACTCCTTGTTGTAACGCAGGCATTATTTCACCAGGAGGCATGTTTACAGCAGTTCCTCCTAGTCTATTAATAATTTCTGCACCTATTCCTGGAATTCTCATTTTAAGGCCTTTAAAGTCTTCTAACGACTTAATTTCTTTTTTAAACCAGCCTCCCATCTGTACACCTGTATTACCACATAGTATTCCTTTAAGATTAAATTGTGAATATAGTTTGTCCCAAAGTTCTTGACCTCCACCAAAATTTACCCATGAAAACTTTTCTATACCAGTCATGCCACCTGGAACAGTGCAAAAAAATGGTATTGCTTTATGCTTTGATATCCAATAGTAAGGGGCCGATACACCACAATCAATTGTACCATTTCTAACAGCATCAAATATTTCATATGCTGGTATTATTTCACCTGCACCAAAGTGTTCTATTACTAACTGTCCATCAGATGCATTTTCAATATAATTTTTTAGTTTTTGAGCATTTAAGTCTGAACCAGGAAAATTTTTAGGAAAAGCTGTGCTCATTTTCCATTTATAAATATTTTTATGAATATTAGCTGATTTACTTGGTT
>CACMQH010000040.1 GCA_902615805.1 Rhodospirillaceae bacterium | reverse complement strand
TTACAATGACCCAAATAATAGGAGTTAACAATAAACCAAATAAGGCATAAATATTAGAAAAACCTATTATATTGATAAAGTTTGACAAATCATTTCTTTTTTATTGTTATACTTTTACATATTTCAAGTAAAATTGGTTTAATGTTTTTACTAGTATCATGTAATATGTAACTCCAATTTGAATGCTTAGACAAGTCTATTAGATTATTTTGCAAATCTTTTAGTTTTTTATTGTAGAAATCTTTAAACTTACTTGATTCATCTACTCTCAACTTAGCATTAGTCTCTAAATCTTTTAATATTAAGTTTTCTTTTATGTTAAAATCTATTTCTAAAGGATCTAAAATTTGAATTAAAAATCCACTAATATTATTTTGTTTTAAATTAATTAAAAAATTTTTTACAATGTTTATATCATATAAAAAATCACTTATAATAAAACATATAGAATTATTTGCCATCAATGACTTACTAGGGTAATTAATACTGGTTTCTTCAAATAAAAAACTTTCATTAAAGCTAGATAAATCATTGGAACATTTAATCATGCTTTTATCTGTTTTAAAGTGAAAAACATTCTCTCTATTTTTCAAGAATAACCTTGAAAGTGTGAGTAGTAATAATATAGCTATATAATGTTTGCTTTGTAAATTTTTTTTACTTTTAAAAAACATTGATTTAGTTTTATCAAAATAAAAGTATATTGTTTTAGCTGTTTCGTTTTCTTTTTGTTTGACTAAAACTTTATTTAATGCAGCAGACTTTCTCCAGTCAATTGATGATAAGCTATCGCCTTGTCTATATTCTTTAAATTGCCAAAAATCTTCTCCCTTACCTGAAATTCTAGATGCATGTAAACCCTCAATGATATTTCTAGAAAGGATTGAAGATTCAAACATAATCTTAGGTAGTAGACTGGCATATTCATCAGATGCTTTAAATAAATCTGATATTTTTATCATATTAATTCTTAGTATGGCTAATTACATCATCTAGTATTTCTTCAATATTCACATTTTCCGACTTAGCTGAAATATTTAATTTTAGTCTATGACTTAAAATAGGTTTTACTAAAGATTGGACATCAAAAACTGATGGAGAATATCTATTTTCTAGAAATGCTTTAGCTCTGCAGGTAGTCATTAAAGCTAGGCTTGCTCTTGGACTTGGCCCCCACAATATATTTTCTTTAACAGACTTTACTTCACTTGTTTCAGGTCTACTTTGTTTAATAATATTTAAAATATATTGGACGACACTTTCTCCGACAGGTATGTCTTTTACAAAGTTTTGTATTTCTAGTAGTTCATTAGAAGATATTACATTTTTAGGACTAGCATCAGTTTTTTCATTTGATAAATTAAGAATTTTTCGCTCTGCACTTTGGTCTGGATAGGATATTCTTATGTTCATAAGAAATCTATCTAATTGAGCTTCTGGTAATGGATAGGTTCCTTCTTGATCAATAGGGTTTTGTGTAGCAAGAACATGGAATGGTTTTGGAAGATCATAAGTATTTCCAGTAATAGTTACTTTTTTTTCTTGCATTGCTTGTAACAATGCCGATTGAGTGCGTGGACTAGCTCTGTTTATCTCATCAGCCAATAATAATTGGCTAAAAATAGGCCCTTCAATAAACCTAAAATCTTTTCCTGATTTTGCATTTTCTTCCAAAATTTCTGAACCTAGAATGTCGGAGGGCATCAAGTCAGGAGTAAATTGAACTCTTTTTGTAGCAAAGCCCAGTATAATTGATAGAAAGCTTACTATTCTAGTTTTAGCTAAACCGGGAAGTCCAATAATTAAGGAGTGGCCTTCAGCCAAAATACTAATTAAAATTTGTTCAATAACAAGGTTTTGTCCAAAAACTAAATTATTAATCTCATTTTTTACAGAAGAAAGTTTTTTGTTAGCAATAGTAAAATTTTTTTTTACTTCTTCTATATCTTTTAAAGATGGTTGCTCCATTTGTCCTCACTGATTTATTTAATGTAAGATTTCTAAATAAATAATATAACGTTTACATGATTAATAACAAAATAAAAATTTCAAATAAAATTGAAATTTTAAAAATTAAGAATAAATTAAAAGGTAGCTTCGATGATAAGAAATGCTTTAATTTATCTAATAATGTAAGTGATGTTGCAGAAAATTATAAAAATTTTACTAAATCTGCTGTTTTGTGTTTGTTAATATCAAATGGCTCAAACCATAACTTAGATATAGTTTTGACAAAAAGATCAAAGCATCTAAAGTATCATAAAGGTCAAATTAGTTTACCAGGGGGGAAACTAGAAATACAAGATAAAGGAGACTTTCAACAATGTGCTTACAGAGAAGCCTATGAGGAAATAGGATTTGAACAAAACAAGGCTATTTATTTAGGAAAGCTTAATAAATATATAACAGGATCTGGTTTTTTAATTCAGCCCATCGTTGTTTTGTCAGAGGAAGTTCAGAATTTTGTAATGAATAGACAAGAAGTAACTTCAATTTTACATTTTCCTGTTAATTACTTATTATCAGGTGATGTGATTAATAAAGTGTTTTTAGATG
>CACMQH010000039.1 GCA_902615805.1 Rhodospirillaceae bacterium | reverse complement strand
TAATAATAGTACAATAAATGTTGATTCTGGTGATACTTTAGATTATGGAGGCGTAATATCTGGATCTTATGGTTTAACGAAATCAGGAGCGGGTACTTTAGTTCTTACTGGAAATAATAGTTATACCGGTAGTGTAACATTATCTGCCGGAACGCTTGAAGTTGCTTCCGATGCAAATATAAGCGGAAGTCCAGGTTCAACAGATACAGATAACATTATATTTAGCGGTGGAACCTTATATAATTCTTCTAGTTTTACGTTAGACTCAAATAGAGGAATCACAGTAAACACTAGTGGAACTATAAATACCAATAGTACTACAACTCTAAGTTACGGCGGAGTAATTGCTGGATCTGGTGCTATTACTAAATCAGGCGATGGAACTTTGGCATTGTCTGGAGCCAATACCTATACTGGTGATACCACAATTTCTGCAGGAAAATTAACTGTTTCAGGAACACTCTCTGATAGCACAGATGTTATTAATTCAGGTACTTATGATGTCGATGCTACTGATACCATTCAGAGTTTAGAAAGTACCGGTAGTATAGAAATTGCAAGTTCTGTTGATTTAACTGTTGGAGATGGTAATGATAAAACTATTTCAGGTGTTCGATCAGGAGCAGGCAATCTTATAAAACAAGGAAGCGGAATTCTTACTTTATCTGGGGCTAATACTAATACTGGAAAAATTGGAATTTCTGCAGGAACAGTAAGTATTACTGCTGATAACAATTTGGGCGCCGATCCTGGTAGTGCTGTTTCAGATTTTATTACATTAAACGGCGGAACGTTGAAAACAACAGGAGAGTTTACTCTTGATTCTGACAGAGGTATTACTTTGCAAGCAGCAAGTTCCATTGAAGTTGAGAGTTCTTCTAATACACTCACTTACGGAGGTATTATTTCTGGATCTGCAAATTTAACAAAAACTGGCAGTGGAACTTTGAGTTTAACAGGATCAAATACATATTCTGGAACAACCACCATTTCAGAGGGAAAAATAAGTATTTCTGCTGACAATAATTTAGGACAAAGCCCTGCTAGTACTACAACAGGTTCCTTAGTTTTAAATGGTGGCAGCTTATTCAGTACTTCAAATATGACTTTAAATTCTGACAGAGGAATTTCTTTAGGAGCTAGTGGAGGAACTATAGAAACTGAATCAAGCACAACTCTGACTTACGGAGGAATTATTGCAGATTCTGGGGCTTTTACAAAATCTGGAGCAGGTACATTACTGTTATCTGGAGCTAATACTTATACAGGTTTAACGACAATAAGTGCAGGAACCTTACAAGTAACGGGAACATTATCGGATAGTGCTGTCATAAATAATCAAGGAACTTATGATGTCGATAATAGTGACACTATTTCCAGAGTATATGACACTTCTGGCTCTCCCGGTAATATCGAACTTGCTAGTGGAGTAACCTTAACTACTGGTGATACTAACAATCATTATATTTATGGTGTTATATCTGGTGATGGCTCAATAACTAAACAAGGTACTGGATGGTTATATTTAGAAAACGGTAATAATACTTTTACTGGAGGTATGACTTATAACGCAGGATTAACTTTATTAATGGATGGTGATGGTAATTTAGGGTCAGTTCCTGGTTCTTTTGATGCAGATTACCTTACATTTAATGGTGGAGGTATTTGGGCAAATGCAAGTTTTACTATTAATGCTAATAGAGGAATGACTTTAACAGGCAATGGATTCATAGGGTCAAGAAATGGTAGGACATTGACATATGGAGGAGTAATTACTGGATCAGGTAATCTTACAAAGAATTATGATGGAACTCTATTATTATCAGGAACTAATACATATACGGGATCAACTATCATAGATGAGGGAATTCTAAGTGTGTCATCTAGTGCTAACCTGGGAGCAACTCCCGGTTCTGTAGGTGCTGATAATCTTATATTAGATGGAGGTACTCTTAGAGCTACTAACTCTTTCACTTTGGACGATAATAAGGGAATAACGATAAATAGTGCTAGTACTATTCAAACTGATGATACAGTTACATTGACTTATGGAGGGGTAATAGCAGGAAGTCGCGGATATTTTAAGACCGGAAATGGAACATTATTACTATCAGGAAATAATACCAATACTTCCGACGCAGTAATAGATGGAGGAACATTACAGGTTACAGGATCAATTGCTGATGCTTCAGATATTAATTTAAGAAGTAGTTCAGGTGTTTATGATGTAGATTCTACGGATACAATTCAATCAGTTTATGGTTCAGGATCAGTAGAACTAGCAAGTGGGATCACTCTTACAGCTGGAGATTCAACGGATTTTACACTTTCAGGAGTTATGTCCGGTGCGGGATCATTTACTAAGGCTGGTTCAGGAGCATTTACTCTTTCAGCCGCAAATACCTACACAGGAGATACAACTATATCTGCTGGAACTTTAAAATTAACAGGAACTTTAGCAGATACAACCGATGTTATTAATTCGGGAACCTATGATGTAGATGCAACGGATACGATTCAATCTCTTAGTGGATCTGGTGCTGTAGAATTAGCTAGTGGCATTACATTAACTACTGGAGATGGAGGAGATGACACGGTTTCAGGCGTGATATCTGGTGCCGGTTCTTTTACTAAAGCAGGAGCAGGAA
>CACMQH010000038.1 GCA_902615805.1 Rhodospirillaceae bacterium | reverse complement strand
TAAATAAAAATGCCCTATTAAAATACATTCGCGAAGAATTTCTCAATCTAAATGAATATAAAGAACTTATCAAGGATATTAAACTATCAGAGGAAGATATATTAGAAATTCTTTATCAAATATTAACCTTAGTTAATAATGACACGGAGAAATATAATAATATACAAGAAACTAAAAGACTCATCAATATGGCTAATAATTTTGGTTTTACTTGGCCAAATAGTAATAGTTGCTTTAATAAAGTTGAGGAAGAGTTTAAGGAACTAAAAAATGCTATTAAAGAAGATAATGATAAAAATATAAAAGAAGAAATAGGTGATTTGCTATTTTCCTTACATTGTTATACAAGTATTAAGAAATTTGATAACTATCAGATATTAAGTGATGCTAATAAAAAGTTTGAAAAAAGATTTACAAAATTATTGGAAATTGCAAAGTCTAAAAATATCGATTTAGTAAAATGTTCTTCTGAATTAAAAGAAGATTTATGGAAAGAAGCAAAAAAATTTGTATAATTATCTTAATAATTTAATTAAAGATGAGGTATCCCACCTCTTACCACCAATATCAAGTATATTAGAATAAAATTGATCTATTATTGCCGTAATTGGAAGTCTAGCCCCTACTTCATCAGCTTGTTCTAAACAAATCTTAAGGTCTTTTCTCATCCATTCCACAGCAAATCCAAAATCAAATTCATTTTTAGCCATTGTTTGATGTCTATTTTGCATTTGCCATGAAGATGCAGCGCCATCTTTTATAACTCCTATTACTTTATCCATATCTAAGTTAACTTTTTGACCAAAATTTATAGCCTCAGATAATCCTTGTAGTAAGCCAGCTATGCAAATCTGATTAACCATCTTAGCTAATTGACCAGAGCCAGAGTTTCCTATTAAGGTTGAATTTTTAGCATAACTTTTTAAGAGAGGCTCAATTTTTAAATAGGCTTTCTTATCACCTCCAACCATAATAGTTAACTGGCCATTTTCAGCTCCAGCCTGTCCACCAGAAACAGGAGCATCTATAAAACTTACATTCTTAGATGATTTGCAATAAATATATAGTTCTTTGGCTATTTTAGCAGAAGCTGTAGTGTGATCTACAATAATTGATTCTTCTGGTATTGATGACATAATGCCATTTTCCCCTCTTACTACCTGGTCTACGTCAGTATCATTGCCTACACACATAAAAACAATATCACAATCCTTGGCTGCTTCAGAAGGTGTGGTACTTAAAAAGCCATTAAATTTTGATACCCACTTCTCTGACTTTTGAATGCTTCTATTATAAACTTTTATTTCTAGATTACTGTTTTTACTAGATAAATGTCCAGCCATTGGAAACCCCATTACGCCTAGACCAATAAAAGATACTTTCATATTATTAACTCCTTAAAATAATATATTTGAAGATAAAAAAAAAGGCGAGTAAAAACTCGCCTTTATAATTTTGTTCATTGAGCGATTGGGTTTACATTCCCATTCCGCCCATACCACCCATAGGATCCATTCCACCCATGCCACCCATGCCGCCCATGCCGCCCATATCAGGCATAGCAGGGCTATCCTTCTTTTCTGGCATGTCAGCAATCATAGCCTCGGTAGTAATTAACAGTCCAGCCACTGATGTAGCATCTTGTAAAGCAGTTCTAACTACTTTAGTCGGGTCTATAATACCTTTTGATACCATATCTACAAACTTTCCTGTTTGAGCATCAAAACCATGAGTTTTACTTTTAGCATCTCTAATTTTACCAACAATTATAGATGAGTCATATCCAGCATTTGAAGCTATTTGTCTGATAGGCGCTTCTAGAGCCTTTCTTACTATTTCTATACCTACTTTTTGATCATTATTAGCAGGTGTTAAAGAAGTAAGTGCTTTTACAGAGTAGAGTAAGGCTGTTCCACCACCAGGAACTATACCCTCTTCTACTGCTGCTCTGGTAGAATTCATAGCGTCTTCAACTCTATCTTTTCTTTCCTTCACTTCAATCTCAGTTGCTCCGCCAACATTAAGAACAGCTACACCACCAGCTAACTTTGCTAATCTTTCCTGAAGTTTTTCTTTATCATAATCAGACGTTGCTTCATCAATTTGTGCCCTAATTTGATCACATCTACCTTCAATGTCTTTCTTTTTGCCTGCACCTTCAACAATAGTAGTCTCTTCTTTAGTTAATATTATCTTTTTTGCAGTTCCTAACATTTTGAGGTCAATTGATTCAAGCTTAATTCCAAGCTCTTCACTTATTACTTGGCCGCCAGTTAGAGTAGCAATGTCAGCTAACATTGCTTTTCTTCTATCTCCAAAGCCAGGCGCTTTACACGCAGCTACCTTTAAACCACCTCTTAGTCTGTTAACAACAAGAGTAGCTAATGCTTCACCCTCAATATCCTCAGCTAATATCAATAATGGTTTGCCAGATTGCACAATTTTTTCTAAGATTGGCAACATAGGTTGTAAAGAAGTAAGCTTTTGCTCATGAATTAAGATGTAGGCGTCCTCTAATTCAGCTACCATTTTTTCTGCATTAGTTACAAAGTATGGTGATAAATAACCTCTATCAAATTGCATACCTTCCACTACGTCTAAAGTTGTCTCTAATGATTTAGCCTCTTCTACGGTAATAACACCCTCTTTACCAACTTTATCC
>CACMQH010000037.1 GCA_902615805.1 Rhodospirillaceae bacterium | reverse complement strand
ACTAGCATTATCAGGCGCGAATACTTTTTCTGGAGATACTACAATAAGTGCTGGAACACTTAAAGTTTCAGGGACTCTTTCCGACAGCACAGATGTAATAAATTCAGGAATTTATGATGTTGATGCTACGGACACGATTCAATCCCTTAGTGGTTCTGGTGCCATAGAACTTGCAAGTTCTATCACTTTAACCACTGGAGACTCAGGTGATGATACAATTTCGGGTGTAATATCTGGAGCAGGATTATTTACAAAAGCAGGATCGGGAACATTAACTTTATCTGGGTCAAATACTTACACAGGAGCTACTTCAATAACAGCTGGTACAATAAGTATTGCTGCTGACTCTGGTTTAGGGGCTGCTCCAAGTTCAGCAACAGCAGGACATTTAACTTTAAATGGAGGAACTCTAAATAGCTCATCAACTTTTACTTTAAGTGTAAATAGAGGCATGTCCCTAGGAGGAAGTAACGGAACTATAGACGTTGATGGTTCAACAACATTAACTTATGCGGGTATCATTAAAGGGTCAGGGTCATTAACAAAATCAGGTTTAGGAACATTGGTTTTATCTTCTTCCTCTAGTGATTATTCTGGTGGTACTACTGTTGCAACAGGCACGTTATCCTTAGAAGGCTCAAGTTCAGGTTCAATTGGTTCGGCATCAAGAGGACCTGTAGGAACTGGGTCTATAACTGTAAACTCTGGTGCCACTTTGGATGTCAATACTACTCTAATTCATAATACCAAGACCAATAATGGCTCTATTGTTAATAAACCTACACCAACATTTGTATTCTCAAACGATAGCAAAGCCGCTACTTATGGCGACACTGGAATTTCTGCAGATACTTTAACAGAAAATACTAACGGTACAATAACTTATTCTAGTTCTAATACAGGTATAGCAACAGTAAACTCTTCTTCAGGTGCAGCTGCTTCAGTAGCAGCTGGAAACACTACAATTACTGCAAGTGCCGCAGAAACTAATGAATACACATCAGCATCTGACAGTTATACACTTGTAATAAACAAAAAAACATTAACAGCAAGCGCATCTGCTTCAAATAAGACTTATGATGGAGGAGTATCAGCAACAGTAACATTAACTTTTTCTGGTTTAATTGGTTCTGAAACACTAGGTCAGAGTGTTTCTTCTACCTTTTCAGATGAAAACGTGGGTACAGGAATAACTGTTACGGTTAATTCTATAACATTATCTGATGGCTCAAATGGAGGGCTAGCAAACAATTACAGTATTAGTTCTGGCCAAACTACAACAGCAAATATTACAGCCAAATCAGTTACTGTCTCAGGCATTACAGCCTCAAATAAGATTTATGACAGTTCTACTTCATCTACAGTAAATGTGAGCAGTGCTTCTTTTTCAGGTATAGTAAGTGGAGATGATTTGTCGGTTTCTGCTACAGGAGTTTTTAATAATGCTAATGTTGGCTCTGGAAAGACAGTCACTTTGACATCATCATACTCTGGAGATGATGTTAATAACTATTCTATTACTGATCAAAGTTCTACTACTGCAAACATAACAAAAAAGTCATTGACTGCTACTGCATCTGCATCCAATAAGGCTTATGACGCAACAACTTCAGCTAGTGTTACTTTAACTTTTTCTGGTTTAATTGGCTCTGAGACACTAGGTCAGTCTGTGTCAGCTTCTTTTGCTGATAAAAATGTGGGTGAAGGAAAAACTGTTACGGTTAACTCTATAACATTATCTAATGGTTCAAATGGAGGTTTAGCAGGAAATTATTCTATTTCCTCTGGACAAACATCTACAGCAGATATAACTACAAAAGCTCTGACAGTATCAGGTATTACAGGTGTAAATAAAACCTACGATGGATCTGTAGGAGCAACTTTAAGTACCTCAGGCGTGACTTACTCTGGGTTAGTTTCAGGTGATAGTTTTACTGTTACCCCTACTGGAACGTTTGATAATAAAAATATAGGAACTGGTAAAACAGTAACCATTAGTAGTGCTTATTCTGGAGATGATATTGATAATTACGTGATTACAGACCAATCTAGTACTACAGCCAATATAACCGCAAGATCTTTGACTGTTTCAGGTCTAACTGCCTCTAATAAAGCCTATGATGCAAGCACAACTGCTTCTATAAGTAAGACAGGAGCAATTTATTCAGGCTTAGTTAGTGGAGATGACTTTACTTTAACGGCTACGGGTGTATTTAATAATGCAAACGTTGCAAATGGGAAGACTGTTACGATATCTTCATCATACTCCGGAGATGATGTTTCTAATTATTCTATAACAAATCAATCTAGTACTACTGCAAACATTTTTGCTAAAACTCTAACAGCAAATGCTTCAGCATCTAATAAAACTTATAATGGAAATACTACAGCAACAGTAACATTAACTTTTTCTGGATTAGTTGGCTCACAAACTTTAGGGCAGTCAGTAACTGCAGCTTTTAATAATAAAAATGTGGGAACAGGAAAAACAGTGAATGTAAGTGCAATTACTTTATCTGATGGAAGCAACGGAGGACTAGCAAGTAATTATTCTATATCTGCAGGTCAAACTACAACAGCAAATATTACGGCAAAGGCATTAACTGTTTCTGGAATTACAGCTTCAAATAAAACGTATGACGGTAACACGAATTCAACAACTGATGTTACGTCAGCAGTATAT
>CACMQH010000036.1 GCA_902615805.1 Rhodospirillaceae bacterium | reverse complement strand
TTAATGCAATACAACCAGAAGTAGGAGAAAAGTTTTTTTTAGCTAAATGTATAAATATAGCGCTGCCTTTTCCTTTTATGATAGGATCAGTATTATATTTTATAACTATAATTATGTCATAAGTATGATTTATTTTGAATAAATTTTCATAAGAAGAGTCTTTAAACCTTATTAATTTATTGTAATGTTCACTTTGAGGATCATCCGACCAAAACATATTCTTTTCTATGGAAATAGTATTGAAATAGGTTTTTAGTTTTTTAATTCTATCAGAACGATAGTACAAAGGACCTAATGAATATTTACCTGCTGGTGTGCAACCATCTCCTTCTATTTTGTTTTTTTTAATACCATTTCTGCCTATAGCACATTTATATATTTTATTTTGAAAATGAAGCTCACCATTTTGATAAACAGTTATCATATTTCTATTTCTAAAACTAGTGGCGTATGATCAGATGGTTTATCCCAAGCACGAGGTTCCTTGTCAACATAAATTTTATCAACTATATCTAATGCATATGGTGATATTAGAAAGTGATCTATTCTAACACCAATGTCATTTTTAAAGGATTGACCATAATCCCAATAAGTAAAACCTGGATCATCAGGATTTATACTTCTGAAAGAATCATAATAACCTAAATTAATAATGTTTTTATACAAGTTTTTAACATCTGTTGTATATATAGCGTCATTGCTTAGAAGGTTTTCATCAGCTGCATCTAAACTTTTAGGGCATATATTAAAATCACCTCCTAAAAATGTATATTCTTCAAACTCTAAAAGCTTTTCTGCATAGTTACAAAATTTTTTTAACCATTCTATTTTGTAGATATATTTTTCAGAATTTATAGGATTACCATTGGGAGCGTAAATAGAGGCTACTCTAATTCCTTTTTTTTCTATATTAATAAATCCTTCTATGTATCTAGATTGCTTGTCTTGGTCGAAATTAGGTAAATTATAAGTAATATCAGAGACAGGATACTTAGACAAAATGGCTACACCATTATATGCTTTTTGCCCAAAAGTTATAAAATTATAGTTAAGTTCTTCTAGCTCTGTTCTAGGTATATCATCTTCTTGCGCTTTCAACTCTTGTAAAAGCAATATATCAGGTTTTTTTTTTTTTAGCCATTTAAGCAGAACATTTAGTCTTGCTCTAATGGAATTAACATTCCAAGTAGCAATTGACACTTTTGTCATATTGAAAAAGACGAACCACAACCACAGCTAGATTTTGCTATTGGATTTGAGATAGTAAATTGTGAATTAGTTAAACTTTCAACCCAGTCTACAGAAGCATCTTTTAGATAATCAAAAGAAACTTTGTCAGTGACAAATATATTTTTATTTTCTTCTTCTAGTATTATAATATCGTTTAAATTATCAATGTTTTTATCTACTGAAAATTTATATGAAAAACCGGAACATCCTCCACTATCTACTAATAATCTTACAAAAGAATTCTTATCTTCATTTAAAAGTATCTTTCTAAACTGATTAATAGCGTTGTTAGATAATAATATATTTTTTTTATTTTTATTAGAAGTTTTATCCATATTAAGTATATAATATCAAAGGTTGATTATTACAATGTTTAAAAAAAATTTTTCTACAAACTTCAGAACAAGTAAAGGTCGACTTTATAAAGAAAAAGAGGATGTTAATAGATCTATATATCAAAGAGATAGAGATAGGGTAATTCATTCCTCTGCGTTTAGAAGGTTAGAACATAAGACGCAAGTCTTTGTTCATCATGAGGGGGATCACTATAGATCTAGGCTTACCCATAGCCTAGAAGTTAGTCAAATAGCTAGAACTATAGCAAGAATGCTTGTTTTAGATGAAGATTTATCTGAGGTAATTGCTTTGGCTCATGATTTAGGTCATACGCCATTTGGCCATGCTGGCGAAGAAGCCTTAAATAAATCTATGTCAGATTATGGAGGATTTGATCATAATGCACAAACTTTAAGAATAATTACTCTATTAGAGAAAAAATATTTCAGTTTTGATGGTCTTAATTTAACCTGGGAAACATTAGAAGGAATAGTAAAGCATAACGGACCTTTAGAAGAAAATAACCTTCCTTTTGCAATACAAGATTATTTAGAAAATGGTATGAACCTAGAAATAGAAACCTGGTGTGGGCCAGAAGCTCAAGTTGCAGCTTTATCTGATGATATTGCTTATTTTAGTCATGATTTTGAAGATGGAGTAAGAGCAAATTTTTTTACATTAGAAGAAATAATTGATACTTTTTCTATACTCAGTGATGTGAAAAAAAATTTAAATAAAAAAATAAATAATTATTCTGTAAAAAGAATAGTGAATGAGATAAGAAGATTAATTATTTCTAAAATGATTACAGACTTAGTTATAAAAACAAAAGAAAATATTAAAAAATTTCAACCAAAAAGTAGTCAAGATGTAAGGTTACTAGGTAAGCCTTTGATTGAGTTTTCTGATGCAATGACTTTAAGTATGCGAGAAATTAGAGCCTTTCTAACAACCAAAATGTACAAACATTATGAAATTAATAGAATGACTAGTAAGGCTAAAAGAATAGTTTCTGATTTATTTAAAATTTATTCTCAAGAGGCTGACTGTTTGCCAAATGAATGGAAGCTTAATTATGATATGGCAAAAAATTCTTTTACTAGACATAGAATTATTGCTGATTACATTGCAGGTATGACTGATA
>CACMQH010000035.1 GCA_902615805.1 Rhodospirillaceae bacterium | reverse complement strand
CAGCTAAGCTCAAATATAGTTTACCTTCTAAATTATCAATTGTTATAGAAGAAGAAAAAACCAACGTTCTTATTAAAAGAAAATAAAAATATTACTCTGTTAAATTTAGAAGGAAAAAAAATACAAGAAATTAAAATAATATCTAAAGATTATAAAGATTTATTAATACTAAGTGGAGATGGCGTTGAGAATAAAATTTTTAATTTACTAAATATATTTTCTGTAGGTACTGTTATTTCAGAAAACATAAAAGAAGCAACTTTAGTTTCAAGCAGAAGGTGGTCTTTGAAACACTCTTCAAATATTATTATTGAACTGCCTGAGGATAATCCAAGTAAGGCTTTTTATAAAATCGTAGAATTAGAAAATAAATATGGATTTTTAAATGAAAGGCTTAAAAAAATTGATCTCAGAATATCAGATAGAATGATTATACAATTAAAGAATAAAAGTGAGTTGCTAAAAGAGAATGATGTATGAATAATAGAAAAAATTTATTAGCTGTAATGGATATAGGTTCCAGTAAAATTAACTGTTTACAATGTTTTACCGATAATAATGAAATAACTAAGGTTATAGGTCTTAGTACTATAGCTTCAAGAGGTATAGCTTCAGGAGTAATAACTGATTTTAATTTAGCTTATGATAGTATTTCTAAGGCAATAAGAGAGTGTGAAAAACAATCAAATGAGAATATAGGTGAGTTAGCTATATCAATATCATCAGATAAATGTTTTACAAAAACTATTAGAGCAAAAGCTCAGGTTAAGGATGAAATAATTTCTTCTCATGATATTAAGATAACTATGGATAAGATATTAGAGGACAGTTATTTTTTTGATAAAAAAATTATAAATATATCTCCTACAGATTATATCATTGATGATGCTAGTGGAATTATAAACCCTATTAATATGTATGGTAATAAACTAGAGATAGATTTCTTAGTTACTTTTATAGGTATAAATCAATATAAAAACTATGCTCAGACAATTACCAAGTGCAATGTAGATATTCATAGAATTGTATTTTCAAATAATGCAGCTGGTTTTGCTGTATTGAATGAAAATGAATTAGAGTTAGGATCAATAGTTGTTGATATTGGAGCAAGGACAACATCAATAGGAATGTTTATTAAAAATAATTTTATTTTCTCAAATGTATTATCTTTTGGAGGCAATGATATTACTGAGGTTATTGCAAGAAAATTAAGTATTACTTATGAAGAGGCGGAAAAATTAAAAGTATTATACGCATCGGTTATAGATACAAGTCAAGAGGAAGATATTCCATATGAAGTTCCTTCTATTAACTTTGAAAACGAAGATAATTATATTCAAGTTTCTAGAAGAAAATTATATGAAATAGTGCAACCTTTTTATGAAGAAATTTTAAAGTGGACTCACAGCTCAATCGAAAAATCAGGGTATAAAAATTCTATTGGAAAAGTTTTAGTTTTCACAGGAGGAGCTTCACAAATAGATGGTTTAACAACAATGATAAATAATAACTACAATTATAATTCTAGGATAGGTACACCCAAAAATATAAAGTTTAATAATAATGAGATATTGGATGCTTCTCATTCAGTAGCAGCTGGCTTAATTCAAAATGAAATAAATATTAATAATAAAAATAGATCTAAAGCTATATTGAGTGACGATAAAAGAAATTTGGAAAAGAAAAAAAACTTTTCTTTTTTAAAGCAGTGGGTAGGAGACAATTTTTTTTAACTTATTAAGGAGTAAATTATGACTATAAATCTTATAGAACCTACTAACGAGCAACTAAAACCAAGGATAACAGTAATAGGTGTTGGAGGAGCTGGTTGTAACGCAGTTAATAATATGATAGAAGCGCATCTTGAAGGAGTAGAGTTTTTAGTAGCAAATACTGATGCTCAATCATTAGCAAACTCTTTGACAGATAGAAAAGTTCAATTAGGAGCTAAGTTAACAAAGGGACTTGGAGCAGGAGCTAAGCCGGAAATAGGACGCCAAGCTGCAGATGAATCTTTATCAAATGTTCTTGATCAGTTGGAAGGAACGCATATGTTATTTGTGACTGCTGGTATGGGAGGAGGAACAGGGACAGGAGCTGCTCCTGTTATTGCAGAAGCTGCTAGAGAAAGAGGAATATTGACTGTAGGAGTAGTTACAAAGCCCTTTGAATATGAAGGTATTAGAAGAACTAGGATTGCAGAACAAGGCATAAAAGATTTAACCGATGCAGTTGATACACTAATCATAATTCCTAATCAAAACTTGTTTAGAATAGCTAATAAAGATACAACTTTCACAGAAGCCTTTAAAATGGCAGATGAAGTTTTATACAATGGGGTAAAAGGAGTTACAGATTTAATAGTAAAACAAGGTAGGATAAATCTTGATTTTGCTGATATACAAACTGTCATGCTAGAAATGGGTAAAGCTATGATGGGTACTGGAGAGGCAGAAGGAGAAGATAGAGCAATAAAAGCAGCAGAGTTAGCTATTTCAAATCCTTTATTAGATGATACTTCAATAGCCAATGCTAAAGGAGTAATAATAAATATCTCAGGAGGAGAAGATGTTAAATTATACGAAATTGATGAAATAGCTGCACATATTAAAAAACAATGTAAAGAGGATGTAAACCTTATTGTTGGAAATACTATAGAAAATATAGAAGATGGTAAAATCAGGGTTTCTCTATTAGCATCAGGTATATCTTCACAACAAGAAGAGGAAATTAAAAATACAGAAAATAAATTTGTTAAGCCTAGATTGGTTTCTAACTCTGAAAATAAAAATATAAAAATTAACTCTTCAATGCAAAAAGAGACTAAACAGGCTGACTTAGAAGATTTTTTATCTAAGGAAATTAATGATGCTTTGCAAGAAAATATTGATAATGTTTCTTCTGATAAAAAAATTAATGATAATGATTTTTTTATTCCAAAAGAGGAAGTTTTACCTAATAAAGAAAAAACCTTAACTACCAATCCATTTAAAGAAGCAGATTTATTAAATGCAAGTGGTAGTAATACTAACAGCAATGATGAAAGTATTAGCTTAATTTCTAGATTATCCTCGAATGTTAAGGAGAAAGCTATTAATGTTGGTTCTAAGGCAATATCTATGGTCAGTGAGGTAGCAAATAAATCATTAGAAAATAAATTTATGAAAAAAGATGAAATGGAAGATATAAAATCCAATGAATTTAACTCAAAAGAAAGAGTAGAGCCTTCTTTTATGGGACTTGAAAATAATGAGGAAAATAAATTAAATGCGATAGATAATACAACTATGCAAGATA
>CACMQH010000034.1 GCA_902615805.1 Rhodospirillaceae bacterium | reverse complement strand
GGTCTAGACCTCCAGGCATAAAAACATCAAAAAACCTTATAATTAAAGTTATTGTAGGACTTGATATTAATGGCAATGTTATAAACTTACAGATTCACAAAAATACTCTTAACGAGATTGCTAAGGACAATAAATTACAGCCATACCTTGACTCTGCCATTCGAGCAATAAAAAAGGCTTCACCATTTGAAGGTTTAAAAAAAGATAGGTATAATAATTGGAAAGAATTGATTATTAATTTTAAACCAATAGAAGCAAGATAATGATAAACATAAAGTTATATTCACTTTTATTTTTATTTTTTTTAAAAACCCTATATTCAGATCCTATAGAAATAGATGTAACAAAAGGCACTATAGAACCTTTGCCTATTGCTGTAACAAAATTTAATTATAAATCAATAAAAGAAAAAATAATTAGTCAGCAAATTTATGAAATTGTTTCCAATGATTTAACTAATTCAGGATTATTCAGAAAAATTTCTAATAATGCATTTTTACAAGATGAAGGAGAGGTTTTTTTTCAACCTTCATTTAGAGATTGGAGTTTAATTGATGCTAATCTTATAGTAAGTGGAAAGATAAAACTTAATAGTAAAAAGTTACTAATAAACATTAAATTGTGGGATGTTTATAGAGAAAAACTAATTCTTAGCAAAAAAGTAGAAGTCGTAAACGATAATAATATAAGAGTTTTAGCTCATATTATTTCAAACTTAGTTTATCAACGAGTAACTGGTGAAAAAGGATATTTTGATACTAGGTTAGTTTATATCGCGGAAGAAAAAACCGCTAATAACACGTCTAAAAGAATAGCGATAATGGATTATGATGGAAATAATCATGAATATTTAACTAATGGAAAAGATATAGTAATTACTCCAAGGGTTTCTCCCGATGGAAAAAAAATTGCTTATTTGTCTTTTTCAAATAAAAAGCCCACAGTTTTTTTATTAGATTTAGACACAAAAAAAGAAAAAACTTTAGGTAATTTTTCGGGAATGAGTTTTGCTCCGAGGTTTTCTCCAGATAATAAAAAAATTATTTTTTCTCTTACAAAAAGAGGAAGTTCAAATATATTCGTACAAAAATTAAGTAATAATGAAACCATTCAAATAACTAATAATAGACACATCAATACTTCTCCTTCCTTTTCTCCAGATAATAAGTGGATAGTGTTTAGTTCTGATAGGTCTGGAAAACAAAATCTATATATTAAAAAAAGCGATGATGGTATATCAAAAAAAAGCAAAAAGAATTACATTTGGTGGTGGTAGTTATGCAACGCCTGTGTGGTCACCCAGAGGTGACTATATTGCTTTTACTAAAACTTATAGAAATGAATTTTTTATTGGGCTAATTAAAAAAGATGGTTCTGGTGAAAGAGTTATTGCTACTGGATATTTAACTGAGAGTCCTTCTTGGTCTCCTAATGGACGTACTTTAATATTTAATAAAGTTTATAAATCAAATAATAAACTAATTTCTTCTTTATTTACTATTGATATTACTGGAAACCTTGAGAAGAAATTAAATACACCAGGTGAAGCCTCAGATCCAGATTGGGGACCTTCAATTAATTATTAATTTTTTTTAAAAATTGTGTAATAATAAGAATATGTATATTTTACTAAAATTTGCCTCAATCTTTTTTTTAATAGTTAATCTAACCAATTGTACATCTCAAAACGAAAAAGTTGTAGTTGAGGGAGCTGGCGTTGAGGTCTCTTCATCTATAGAAGAAGATGATATAGGTATTAATGAAGATAATAAAAATATTTCTATAGAGGATGATTTATCAGAAACTGCTAAAATAAATAAAATTTTAAATGAAAAACTTGTAGAGGTTGGTGATAGAGTTTTTTTTGACTATGATCAGTCTAGCTTTAAAAAGGAAGGAATTGAAACCCTAAAAAGACAAGCTAGGTTTTTAATAGCAAATCCAAATATAACAGTTACTATTGAAGGACATTGCGACGCTAGAGGTACAAGAGAATATAATTTAGCATTAGGAGAAAGAAGAGCTTACTCGGTTAAATCTTTTTTAACTTCTTTAGGTGTAGAAGATAGTAGAATTTCTATAATTTCCTTTGGAAAAGAAAAGTTACAATCTTTAGAAAATAACGAAAAAGCATGGGCTCAATCTAGAACAGCTATTACTACATTAAATCCTTAATTTATGAATAACTTGGATTATTATAAATTTAAATATTTTTTATTTATTTTTTTCTTACTCTTTATTACTAAGCTTAGTTATAGCCAAGAAAAAAACTATTTAGATTCAGTTATTGAAAGAATTAATGATTTAGAATCAGAGCTTAAGAGCATTCAAGGCGAGAAGCCTAATAATTTTAATAATAATGATAATTATACAAACTCAATAGCTAATCATGAACAAAGATTACTTGAGTTAGAAGAAGAAATTAGAAATCTAAATGGAAGTCTAGAAGAAATAAACTTTAAAATGGACAATATTTTTAAATTATTGAAAAAAACAGAACTAAGTGAGATGAATCAAAGTATTAATGAAGAAACTGAACCACCTTTGAATAATAATCAGCCTGCAATTCAATCAATTGAGAAAAAAACTACTATCATTGAAGACCCTAATATAAAAAACAATCCTAGTATGAAGGTTTTAGGTACAGTTGATGAAAGTTTTAACGAAGATAATAAAGAAAGTTTTTCAGAAAACAATATTCCAGAAACAACAGGAGGAGCACCAAGCCAGGGAGAAATTTCTGAAGACAAAATTACTTCATTATTAAAAAACCCTTCTGAAATATATAGTTATGCTTACGATATGCTTGTTAGAGAAAACTTTATCGAGGCAGAGAAATCTTTTAAAGCATTTATAGGAGAACATCCTAATGATCCGCTTGCATCTAATGCTTACTATTGGTTAGGTGAGACTTATTATGTACAGAAAAAATTTCAATTAGCAGCCATTAGTTTTGCTAGAGGTTTTCAAAGTTTTCCTAAAGGCAATAAAGCTATTGATCAATTGTTCAAGTTAGCTCTTACATTTATGAATTTGGGTAAGAATGAAGATGCTTGCGCAGCATTTTCAAAATTAGAATCAGAATTTCCAGATGCCCCTAAAAGAATAAGTAACAGAGCAAAAGAATATATAAAACGTGCAAAATGTTAAATTAAAGTACCTAGATTTTGAAAAAAAAGTTCACCAAACTTTAAATAAATACTATTTTACAAAATATGAAAAACAATACGGAGTTGCAGTATCCGGTGGGCCAGATAGTATGCTGTTACTTAATGTATTAAGCAGGTGGGCAAACCTAGAAGGTAAATTCTTAAATGTATTTTCATTTGACCATAACTTAAGAAAAGAAAGTTTAAATGAAATTTTATTTGTTGAAAAAGCATGTAAAAAATTAAAATGTAATTTTGTTAAAATTAAATGGCATAAAAGACCTAAAACAGCTCTTATGGAACAAGCTCGAGTTGCAAGATATTCTCATATTGCTAAAAAATGTATAGAGAAAAACATTAAAACGCTTTTTCTTGGTCATCATGCAGATGATATTGC
>CACMQH010000033.1 GCA_902615805.1 Rhodospirillaceae bacterium | reverse complement strand
CAGTGGAGAACTAGGAAAAGAATTTACTATTAGTGCAAAAAGACTTGGGTGTGAAGTCATTGCATGTGATAAATATGCTAATGCCCCCGCTATGCAAGTAGCAGATAGCTCAGTAGTTTTTGATATGCTGGATGCAAAAAAATTGGCAAACCTTGTTGACGAAGTCAAGCCTGATTTTATCGTTCCAGAAATAGAAGCTATTAGAACTGAAGAACTTTCTAATATTGAAAATAAAGGTATTACTGTAGTGCCTAGCGCCAGAGCAGTAAATTTAACTATGAACAGAGATGCTATCAGGGACAGAGCAATAGAATTAGGAATTAAAACTGCAAAGTATAAATATGCACATAGTTTGGATGAATTAGAGCAAGCTATTAAAACTGTTGGGCTTCCTTGTATTGTTAAGCCAGTTATGTCCTCTTCTGGAAAAGGACAAACACTAATCAAAGCTCAAGAAGAGGTTCCTTTAGCCTGGGAAAATGCAACAAAAAATATGAGAGGAGACAGAGTCAAAGTTATTATTGAAGAGTTTATAAATTTTACATCAGAAATAACACTTCTAACAATTAGGCAAAGTAATTCTAGTACCATATTTTGTCCCCCTATTGGACATAAGCAGGAACAAGGAGATTACATTGAAAGTTGGCAGCCTGAAAATATAAACCAGGACCTCTTAGCTAAAGCAAAAAATATCTCAGAGAAAATTACTAAGGATCTTGGGGGAAATGGATTATTTGGTGTAGAGTTTTTTATCACTACAGACGATATTATTTTTAGTGAACTTAGTCCTCGACCTCATGACACCGGAATGGTAACTATGTATACACAAAATCTCTCTGAGTTTGATTTGCATGCGAGAGCAATACTATCTTATCCTATTAATAATATATTAATGCTTAGAGAAGGTTACAGCACTGTTATTAAAGCAAATGGGTTTGAAGATAAGAATTTTGATTATAAATTTTCAGGCATAGAAAAAGCATTGGAGTTAGATGATATTGATATAAGGTTGTTTGGAAAACCTAAGGCATGGAATAACAGAAGACTGGGGGTAATTTTATCAAAGAACAGAGAAATTGGTCAAAAAGCTAAAAATTTAATTTTTATTAATAAGAAAAATAATTATTAATTTTAGAACAATTAAAACTTAATATTGGAAACCATTTCAATTTTACAATAAAATAAAATTTACTTTATGAGCATCAAAATATAGAGGAGGAGTAAATTTATGAACTATTGGCTTTTTAAAAGTGAGCCTAGTAGCTGGTCATGGCAAGACCAATTAAAGAGAGGAGAAAAAGGCGAAGGTTGGGATGGAGTTAGAAACTATCAAGCTTCAAACAATATGAAAAAGATGAAAATAGGTGACCAAGGATTTTTTTATCACTCTGTAACAGAAAAAAAAATTGTCGGTATAGTCGAAGTAATTAAGGAATATGCGCCCGACCCCACAGATAAAACTGAAAGATTTGGTATGGTAACTGTAAAAGCTTTAAAAACTTTAGATAAAGGTGTAAGCTTAAAGGATATAAAGGAAAATAAAAAACTTACAAATTTTATAATGTTAAAACAAAATAGGCTATCAGTTCTTCCTATTAGTTTAAAAGAGTGGGACATTATTTGCAAAATGGCTCAATAAATCATAAAATAGATTATACGGAGTAATTAGAAATGAAAGATATTTACAAAGTTTTAGAAAACTTTGCTAGTGACGCATTGATTGATAAAGATGAATATATCAAAATGTATAATGAATCTATAAATGATTCGGAAGGCTTCTGGAAGAAACATGCCAAGAGAATCAATTGGATTAAAAACTTTTCAAAAGTTAAGGATATAAGCTATGATAAGACCGATCTTTATATCAAATGGTTTGAAGATGGAACTTTAAATGTATCGGCTAACTGTATTGATAGGCATTTAAAAAATAATAGCGACAAAGTTGCCTTGCTATGGCAAGGAGACAATATAGAAGAAGTAAAAAAAATTACTTATTCTGAATTACATAAAGAAGTATGTTTGATGTCTAATGTCCTATTAAAACATAATGTTAATAAGGGTGACAGGGTCACCATTTATATGCCAATGATACCTGAAGCTGTATATGCGATGCTTGCTTGCGCTAGAATAGGAGCAATTCATTCGGTCGTCTTTGGTGGTTTTTCTCCTGAAGCTCTTGCTGACAGGATCATAGACTGTAAATCTGAATTTGTTATTACAGCTGACGAATCACTTAGAGGAGGAAGAATTTTCCCTCTCAAAGCCAATGTAGATACTGCTCTTACAAAAACTGACCTAGTTAAAAATGTGTTAGTAATTAAAAGAACAGGCAATGATATAGAGTTTGATCAAAATAGAGATCTATGGTGGCATGAAGAAAAAAATAAAGTCGATGAAGATTGTAAGCCTGCAGAAATGAATGCTGAAGATCCTCTTTTTATATTATATACATCTGGATCTACAGGAAAGCCTAAGGGAGTTCTACATACCTCTGGAGGATATTTGGTTTATGCTTCTATGACTCATGAGTATGTGTTCAACCACAAAGAAGATGATATTTATTGGTGCACGGCAGATGTTGGTTGGATTACAGGACATTCCTACATCGTATACGGGCCTTTAGCAAATGCTGCTACTACATTAATTTATGAAGGTTTGCCTAATCATCCTGATGCTTCAAGATTTTGGGAAATTTGTGATAAACATAATGTAAATACTTTTTATACAGCTCCTACAGCTTTAAGAGCGATTATGAAAGAAGGAGATGAATTAGTTAAAAAAACTAGTAGGAATAGTTTAAAATTGCTTGGAACAGTCGGAGAGCCGATAAACCCAGAAGCTTGGAAATGGTATTATGAGGTAGTTGGGGAAAAAAAGTGCCCAATAGTTGATACTTGGTGGCAGACTGAAACAGGAGGAATAATGATTTCTCCTTTACCGGGAGCTACTGATATGAAACCAGGTTCAGCAACTTTACCATTTTTTGGCATTCAGCCCTCAATAGTAGACAACCAGTCTACAGTTTTGGAAGGTATGGCAGAGGGAAATTTAGTTATAACTGATAGCTGGCCAGGTCAAATGAGAACAGTGTATGGAGATCATCAGAGGTTTATTGATACATATTTTTCAACATTTGATAACGTTTATTTCACCGGAGATGGTGTTAGAAGAGATGATGATGGATATTATTGGATAACAGGAAGAGTTGACGATGTTATTAATGTATCTGGGCATAGATTAGGAACTGCAGAGATAGAGAGTGCGCTAGTTTCTCATGAAACTGTTGCCGAGGCTGCAGTGGTTGGTTTTCCTCACGATATTAAAGGGCAAGGAATTTATGCATATGTTACATTAAAAGCAGGTATTGAAGGAAACCAAGAGCTTTATGAAGAACTTTTGAAAACTGTAAGTACTCTAATTAGCCCAATTGCAAAACCTGAAAAAATTCAATGGGCCCCTAATCTTCCAAAAACAAGGTCGGGAAAGATTATGAGAAGAATATTAAGAAAAATTGCTGCAAATGAAACAGAGGAATTAGGAGATATTAGTACATTGGCAGACCCTAGTGCTGTAGTTGAGCTAATAAACAATAGAAA
>CACMQH010000032.1 GCA_902615805.1 Rhodospirillaceae bacterium | reverse complement strand
CCAAAAAAATAGTTGTTATTTTTGATACAGCCAGAAAAACTTTTCGTAACACAATATATAAAGACTATAAAGCCAATAGAGGAGAGCCTCCTGAAGATCTAATCCCTCAGTTTGAATTAATAAGAAAAGCGGTAGATGCTTTTAGCGTATCTAGACTAGAAATGCCTGGCTATGAAGCAGATGATTTAATAGCAACTTATGCTAAATTTTTTACTAAAATAAACTGGGATATTTCAATAATTTCATCAGATAAAGATTTAATGCAACTAGTAGGTGATAAAGTACATATGTTAGATCCTATTAAAAATAAGCTAATTAAAAGACAGGAAGTGATTGAGAAGTTTGGTGTTCCTCCTGAAAAGGTAATAGATGTACAAAGTCTTGCAGGAGACAGCATTGATAACATACCTGGAGCCCCTGGTATAGGTTTAAAAACTGGAGCACTTCTTGTTAACGAGTATGGTAGCTTGGAAAGTCTTCTATTAAATTATTCAAAAATAAAACAAAATAAAAGAAGAGAGTCCATAGAGAAAAACCTGGATGCAATCAAAATATCAAAAAAGCTAGTAACTCTTAAAGACGACATAGAACTAAATATTGATATTGATAAAATATCAAATTGTGAAATTAACAATAAAAAATTAATTCCTTTTTTAGAAGAGCACGGCTTTAATAATTTAAAAAGTAGGCTAATGAAAAAAGCTGACAATATTGCAGATCATACAAAACAGCTATCTAAAACAAAGTCAAAATATTTTACTATTCAGGATGAAAAATCTTTAGAGAAAGTTATTAAGGAATTAATAAAAGCAGATGTAATTTCTATAGATACTGAAACTAGTTCAATTAAACCGTTAGAAGCAAAGTTAATTGGAATCAGCATATCGTATAAAATAGGAGAGGCGTTTTATATTCCTATTAATCACAACATAAGAGATAAAAAAAAACAATTAGGTCTAAATCTTTTAATTAAAAAGCTCAATCCCTTGCTTGCTAATCCATCATTATTAAAAGTAGGACAAAATATAAAATATGATTTACAAATTTTAAAAAATAACGGGTTCGGGAAAATTCACCCTATAGATGATACGATGCTAATGTCCTATACATTATCTGCAGGCTTACATAATCATAATTTAGATTTTTTATCAGAAAAATATTTTAATTACAACAAAGTTAGTTATAAAGAAATTGTAGGTACAGGAAAAAAAGAAGTTGAATTCTCAGAAGTAGATATTGATAAAGCCTGTTTTTATGCCTGTGAGGATGCTGATATGACATTAAAGTTATGGCATACGCTAAGAAAACTTTTAATAAAAGAAAGGTTAATTAGTGTATACGAGTATATAGAAAAACCTTTAATTCAAATTATTGCTGATATGGAGAATAATGGCATTAAAGTAAAAAAAGATAACCTCCTACAGTTATCTGAAAACTTTTCCAAACAGTTAGCAAAACTTCAAGATAAAATATTTTTATGCACCAGCAGTGAATTTAATATTAACTCTACCAAGCAGCTAGGAGAGATAATTTTTGACAAACTAAAAATACCAGGAGCAAAAAAAAATAAATCTGGAAGTTTTTCCACAAATTCTGAAGTTTTGGAAACATTAGCGGAACAGGGATATGAGATTGCATCATTAGTGCTTTCCTGGAGAGAAATTTCAAAGCTGAAAAACACTTACACAGAGAGTCTTACAAATAATATTTCTAATAAAACAAATAGAGTACATACCACTATTCAAATGACAGGAGCTCAAACTGGAAGATTTTCTTCAACAGACCCTAATCTTCAAAACATTCCTATAAAGTCAAAAAATGGTAAGGAAATTAGAAAAGCATTTGTATCTGAAAAAGGTTATAAATTAGTCTGTTTTGACTATTCACAAATAGAACTAAGGCTCTTAGCAGAAATTGCGGAAATAGAAGAACTCAGAAAAGCTTTTAATCAAGGCCTTGATATTCATAAATTAACAGCAAGTCAAATTTTTAATGTTGAGGTTTCTAAAGTAAATAATGATCAGAGAAGAAATGCTAAGGCTATTAACTTTGGTATTATATATGGACTATCTGCCTTTGGTCTATCAAAACAATTAAGTATATCAAGGACAGAGGCAAAAAATTATATAGAAGCATATTTTTTAAAATATCCAGGCATACAATTATATATGGAGAAAATGAAAGCATATGTATCTGAATATGGATATGTAAAGACTCTTTTTGGAAGAAAAATTAATATTAACGGATATAAAGATAAAAACCCAATGGTAAGAAATTATGCACACAGGCAAGCTATCAACGCACCCATACAAGGAGCTGCGGCTGATATAATAAAAAGAGCTATGATAAAGTTTAAAAAAATAGCCAAAGAAGATGTATTTAAAAACACCAAATTACTTTTGCAAGTACATGATGAATTAATATTTGAAATTAAAAATGACTCATCTCTTCCATTAGCCATAAAGAAAATTTCTAATCTAATGGCCAATGCACATTTACCTTTAATTTCATTTAATACACCCATTGTGGTCTCTATAGGGCAAGGCGAGAATTGGGACGATGCTCATTAATGATATCGCCAGATAACAATGTTACATTTATTCTAGGGCCAACCAACACAGGAAAAACATTTATGGCAATAGAGAGAATGATCTCTTATGACAATGGTATAATAGGATTACCATTAAGACTTCTTGCTAGAGAAGTGTATGATAAAATAGTTGTAAAAAAAGGAAAACTAAATACTGCATTAATAACTGGAGAAGAACAAATAATACCACCTAGAGCAAGATATTTTATTTGTACTGTCGAGGCAATGCCAACTGATAAATTAGTTGATTTTATAGCAGTTGATGAAATTCAACTTTGTAATGACTATGAAAGAGGCCACATTTTCACAGAAAAGCTTCTATATGCAAGGGGCAATATTGAGAGCTTATTTTTAGGCTCTGATAATGTAGAGCCCTTAATTAAAAAGTTATTTCCTCATTCAAAAATAATAAAAAAAAAAAGACGCTCTAAACTTAGCTATATAGGAAAAAAAAGTTTTTTTTCTTTGCCCAAAAGATCTGCGGTTGTTGCTTTTAAAACAATTGATGTATATAACATTGCAGCTAGGATTAAAGCGCAAAAAGGAGGAGCAGCTGTTGTGTTAGGAGCATTAAGCCCACAAACTAGAAACTCGCAAGTAGGTATGTTTGAAGCAGGTGAAGTAGACTTTATAGTAGCTACAGATGCCATTGGAATGGGATTAAACTTAAATATTGAAAATGTATCTTTTGCTTCATTAGAAAAATATGATGGAAAAAAACAAAGAAGTTTAAAAAAAAATGAAATTGCTCAAATTGCAGGAAGAGCTGGTAGAAATGAAAAAGATGGTTACTTTAGTAATACACCTCAAACTGGTCAGCTTTCAAAACAACTAATTGACAGCATAGAACAAAACCTTTTCGATCCAATTAACTTTCTATATTGGAGAAATAGAAGTTTAGAGTTTACTTCTGTGGAGTCTTTATTAAAATCTTTGAATGAGAAAAGCAATAACCCTCTTTTAATCAAAACATTAAATATAAGAGATGAAAATATTCTTAAGCACCTCTCAGTCAATACAGAAGTAATAAAGTATCTATCTGATTACGAATGCATAAAAATACTTTGGGAAATAAGCAAAATACCTGACTATATGAAAAGCATAGACTTTGAAAATAGTGGCTTGTTGGTAAAGCTTTTTTTAAATTTAGTACAAAATGGAAAAATTGATTCTAAGTGGGTAAAGTATGAGGTTACTAAATTACAAAATTTAGAAGGATCTATTGAAGAATTAACCTTCAAGTTATCAAAGACCCGTTTTTGGAATTATATTTCTAATAAAAATCAATGGTTTGATAACAATTTAGATTTAAAAGAGTTTGCAAAAGAAACAGAAAATATTTTGTCTAAAGCTTTACATGAAAGACTTATAGCAGAATTCGTAGATAGCAAGCTGAATATATTAGTAAAAGAAATTTCTTTGAATAAAGACTTTGTAGTTATTATAAATAAACAAAAAGAAATAGTATTAAATAAAAAAATAATTGGAAAAATAATAGTAGTTAAAGTAAAACTATACAATTTAGAATCATACAAAAAAAATAAAATTATATATAACAGGATCATCGACAAAATATCAGATGCAATAAATAAATATATTGT
>CACMQH010000031.1 GCA_902615805.1 Rhodospirillaceae bacterium | reverse complement strand
AATTTTTAGTTTAGTTTTTATTGGTGGTGTACTGCTTACTAAGAAATGTTTTAGATTAGTTAAAGAGAAATGGAATGATGTAATTGACGAAGTTAAACTAGGACTAATTAAATGAATTATCATTTAGAATTAAAGGGAGTAAGAAAACAATTTGGTCAAACTGAAATTATCAGAGGCGTAAACCTAAATATTAAAAAAGGAGAAATTCACTCATTGATAGGTCCAAATGGTGCTGGCAAATCTACTCTGTATAACCTAATATCTGGTGTGTATAAATTAAGTTCTGGTTCTATTAAGTTTAATAATAAAAATATTGAAAATCTTCCTTCATATGAAATTTTTAGATTAGGCCTTTCTAGAAGTTTTCAAATTACTAATATATTTCCAAAAATGTCAGTATTTGAAAACGTTAGGTGTGGTTTGCTATGGAATATGAATTATAAATATTCAATTTTAAAAATTCTAGATAATAATCAAGATTTAAATGATAAGACTAATGCAATATTAGAACAAATTTCATTAAGTAATTATTCTAAAGAACCTGCTGGACTGCTAAGTTATGCTGATCAAAGAGCATTAGAAATTGGTATAACTATCGCAGGCGGTGCAGAAACTATACTTTTAGATGAACCTACGGCTGGTATGTCTAAAAGTGAAACCGAAAGAGCTACTAATTTAATTAGAAGTATTGCAAAAAATAGAACAGTCTTGATCGTAGAGCATGACATGGGAGTAGTTTTTGACCTTTCTGATACCATTTCAGTTTTAGTATATGGAGAAGTAATTTGCTCAGATAAACCAGAAAAAGTTAAAACTAACAAGGCAGTAAAAGAAGCATATTTAGGAGACTAAAATAAAATGTTAGAAATTAAAAATTTAAATGCCTACTATGGAAAATCACATATATTACAAGGTATTAATTTAAGTGTTAATGAAGGAGAAATAGTATCATTATTAGGACGAAATGGAGTCGGCAGGAGTACAGTAATTAAAAGCATCATGGGGATGGTTAAAACAGATGGCTCTATTAAATTTGAAGGAAAACAAATTTTAAATCTACCTATACATGAAATTTCAAATGCCGGTATAGGATATGTATCAGAAAACAGGGACATATTTCCAGATTTAACGGTTTATGAAAATTTAGAATTAGGAAAAAAAAATAATAATTCAAAAATAACATGGGATATAGAGGAGTTATTTGATTTGTTTCCTAATTTAAAGAATAGAATTGATGTGTTAGGAGGAGTATTATCAGGTGGAGAACAGCAAATGTTAACCATTTGTAGAAGTTTAATGGGTTGCCCTAAATTAATAATGATTGATGAACCTACTGAAGGTTTATCGCCGCAAATGGTGGGTAACGTAGAAAAGTTATTGAAAAAGATAGCTGAAAAAGGAGTGTCTATTTTATTAGTAGAACAAAAACTTACTATAGCTTTTAATCTATCAAAAAGATTATTTATAATGGGTCATGGAAAAGTAGTTTATGAAGGCACTCCTGTTGATATCAATAATAATCAATCAATCATTAAGGAATGGCTTGAGGTATCATAATTGTCACTATTAAAAAATATTAAAATTTTAGATTTGACTAGATTTGTAGCTGGCCCTCACTGTGCATTAGTATTATCTGATCTAGGGGCTGATATTATAAAAATTGAGAAGCCGCAAAAAGGAGATGACTTAAGGATAATTGGACCTAAATTGTCTAATATTTCTTTGTGGGCGGCTGTTCTAAATAGAGGAAAAAAATCACTTTCATTAGATCTTAAATCTGAAGAAGGAAAAAAAGTTTTTCTAAAGTTAGTTAAGAGCGCTGATGTTGTTTTAGAAAATTTTCGTCCTGGTGTTATGGAAAAGTTAAAACTTGATTGGAATACCTTAAAAAAAATTAATAAAAAAATAATTATGGCAAGAATATCAGGTTATGGACAAAATGACTCAACAGTTTCTAGACAAGCTTTTGACGCAACAATACAAGCGGAAACAGGATATATGCATATTAGTGGTCACGATAATAAACCTACTATGATAGGAACAGTATTTTTAGATTATACTACTGGTCTAAATACAGCAATTGGAATTTTAGCTGCAATAAATTCAAGAAATTTAACTGGTAAAGGAGAACTAATTGAGACATCTCTAGTAAGCTCTGCCCTTTCATTATCGATGGGTGCTGTTCCTGATTTTTTTACTAATAAAAAGAATTTTCTTAAAAATGCTAATTCTGATAGATTTTCTTCGCCTTCCAATACATACAAGACAAAAAATGGCTATATTCACATTATGGCAGGTAGTGATGATAGATTTTATGGGTTGGTAAGTGCCATGAATAAAAAAGAACTCTTTTCCAATAAATTTTATAATACACCTCAAAAAAGAATTAAAAATCAAAAAAGCTTAGATAATATTGTTAATAACTGGACAAAAAAAAATACTATACAAGAAGTCAGTAAAAAACTGTCAAAGAATAATGTCCCTTGGGGACATGTTAAAACATTTGGTGATTTTTTAAAAACTAAAACAGCAAAAAATTTTATAACTACTGCAAAAATAAATGATAAAATAATTAAAGTTCCGAAATGTGCAATAGAAACACCGAAAAAAAATGTAAAAAGTAAGACTATTGTTCCTCAAGTTGGACAGGATAACAGGAAAATACTTAAATCTATTGGTTACACTAGAAAAAAGATAGATATTCTTAAAAAGAAAAATATAATCTGACTAAGCTATTTTATTTAATCTATTTTTAGCTTCAATATACTCCGATTTGAGCTTGTCTACTAGACTATTGCAAGTAAGAACATCTTTAATGGCACCTATTCCTTGGCCGCAGCCCCATATATCTTTCCAAGCTTTCTTCTTATCCATACCATCAGTTGAACTAAAATCCATTTTTGATGGGTCACTTTTAGGAAGATTATCAGGATCAAAACCTGCAGCAGCTAAAGAAGGTTTTAAATAGTTTCCTTTAACCCCTGTAACTAAATCAGTATAAACTATATCATTTGAGTTATATTTAGTTATAGCCTCTTTATATCCATCTGTAGCATTAGCTTCTTTAGTAGCAATAAATGCAGATCCAATATATGCATAATCCGCTCCGCAAGCCAATGCAGATAATATTCCGTGTCCTGTTGAGATAGATCCTGATAAAGCTATTGGCCCATCAAACCATTCTCTTATTTCTTGTATTAATGCAAATGGAGAAGTAGTTCCAGCATGACCTCCAGCTCCAGATCCCACAGCAATAAGGCCGTCTGCTCCTTTTTCAATAGCTTTTTTCGCAAAAAAATTATTTATAATATCATGTAAAACTATACCACCATAACTATGAACAGCATCATACACTTCAGGTCTAGCTCCTAAAGAGGTTATCACTACAGGTACCTTATGTTTTACTGTAAGCTCCATATCATGTTCTATTCTATCGTTGGTTTTATGAACAATTTGATTAATTGCAAAGGGTGCCGCGGGTTTATCAGGATTAGAACTGTTATACTTTTCCAATTCTTCTTTAATTTCAAATAGCCAATCATCAAGTAATTCTTTTGGTCTAGCATTTAATGCAGGAAAAGAGCCTACAATGCCAGCTTTACATTGCTCTATGACTAATTTTGGATTGGATACTATAAAAAGTGGTGCGCCTATAACTGGTAGCTGTAATTTATTTTTTAATTCCATATTTTTCATAATATATTATTATATAAAATAGTAATAATTTACAATACTTTTCGAGGATTTTATGAACAGCCATATTTTAATAGAAAAAAAAAATAATATTTTAGATATCAAATTTAATAGACCAGAAAGTAGAAATGCTATTACTCGTGATATGTTTGAACAAATGTTAAATACTTTAGAGAAATGTAAAGAAGATCATGAACTTAGAGCTATTTTTTTGAGTGGTGAAGGAGATGCTTTTTCAGCAGGTGGCGATGTTAAAGACATGGCATCAAGAGAAGATAATAGCAGTCTACAAGAAAAAACCAATTCTCTTAGAAGAATAATGGGGGTATCTGAGCTGCTTTATTCACTCCCAGTACCCACAATTTCTATTATAAATGGTCCAGCTGCTGGAGCAGGTTTTGCATTAGCATTAGCTTGTGATATGAGAGTTGCTACAGAAAATGCTAAATTTGTAACAGCTTTTTCAAAAATTGCGTTTTCAGGTGACTTTGGAGGCAGCTATTTTTTAACTAAAATAATAGGAACTGCAAAGGCTAGAGAACTTTTTTATTTGTCCGATACAATAGATGCTAAAAAAGCCCATGAACTAGGTATAATTAATAATTTAATAGATGCTAATGAAATTAATGAATATGTAATAAATTTAAAAAATAAATTCAGAAATTTAGCACCAATTGCTAT
>CACMQH010000030.1 GCA_902615805.1 Rhodospirillaceae bacterium | reverse complement strand
TAAGTTACAGATTTATCTGCTCTAATATAAATTTGAGTTTTAGGGTTTGCTTTTTTTATTTCTTTTAACTTTTCATTTAGCATATCTGAAGTAATTCGTTTTTTTGATATAAAAGTTTCGTTGTTCTTATTAATAGTAATGATAATAGGATCTTTGTTCTCTGGTATATTTGGTGTATCAACTTCCGGCAATTCTATTTCAACTCCTGTTTGTAGTAATGGAGCAGTAATCATAAATACAATTAGTAGAACCAGCATAACATCAACAAAGGGAGTAACGTTAATATCAGAAAGAAATTTTTTTCTACCTCTATATTTTGAATAATATTGCATTATTTTTTGTTATGAATATGTCTAGATAAAATATTTGATAAGTCATATAAAAAGGTTTCTAAAGAGTTATAATATCTGTTGGTTTCAGATGAAATTTTGTTATATGCCATAACTGCTGGTATTGCAGCTAAAAGCCCCATGGCAGTAGCAAGAAGAGCTTCTGCAATTCCTGGTGCCACAATGGCTAGGGAAGTATTTTTAGATGTGGCAATTGATTGAAAGCTATTCATAATACCCCATACTGTGCCAAACAATCCAATAAAGGGAGCTGAAGAACCAGTAGTGGCAAGGAAGTTTAAATTTTTTTCAATAGTTTCCATTTCTCTATTAAGTGTTGAAAACATAGCTTTTTCAATTCTCTTTTCTAGAACAATATTTGCATCTTGATTTATATTTCTTCTATTAGAAGTAGTCAGTTCTTTCATACCCGTGACGAAAATTGCTTCCATAGGGTGAGCTGGAGAGCTTTCAATGCTTTTGTGGAGTTTTTCTATATTAATACCAGACCAAAAATCATCTTCAAATTTTTTTGACTGCTTTCTAAGTTTTCTTAACTTAGTAAGTTTTTCAAATATGATACTCCAACTAAAAATAGACAAAAAAAGCAAAGATAACATAACTAATCTTACAACAAAATCGGCCTCTAAAATAAGACCCCAAATACTCATATCTAAATCATTTATTACATTAATATCATTGTTCATATGCTTAACCCTAATTAATAAATTTATGATATAAGGATTTTGGCATTCTAGCAACTCTTCCTGCATTTGATATACAACATACCGTAGCTTGAATTTTTGAAATTTCTTTTTTCTCTTTATAAAATATATGTCTAAAGCAAAGTTTTGCTCTATTTATGCTTTCCAAATCGGTAACTAGATTTATTTGATCATCTAATTTGCAAGAATACATATAATTAACCTTAAGGTTTTTTACTACAAACTGAACTTGATATTTCTCTTTAATATAAGTTTGTTCTAGTGAGAGGTTTCTTAAAAATTCTGCTCTCGCTCTTTCTGCAAAGTTTAAATATTTTGAGTGATATACTATTCCACCAGCGTCAGTGTCTTCATAATAAATACGTATATTTATTTTAGAACTTAAGTTATTTAATGACATATCACTTGCTATTAAATTTTTCTATCCAATACAAAGTTAATAAAGCAGCTTCTGCTATTCCATCATTACTTTTTACATTCCAAAGATCTGAGTTTCCAAACTTTAATCTAGCTAGATCTAAACTTTCTTTTTTAGATGACCCTAATCCTAAAGATTTTTTCCAAATAGCAGGAGCAACATAATCTACTCTTTTAGAAAAAAGATAGCTTAAGGTTTCTATTCCTCCAAAGTTTCTTCCAAATTGAAAACTAGAAGTAACACCTTGTCTTGGCATAGCATGAACTTTTTCAATAATACTAACATCAATAGGGTGACTTTCTAATTCTGTAGCTATTTTTTTTGTATCTATTATTTTTTTTCCATAAATAGTTACTGTTGGCATTCTTAAAGCAAGAATAATCTGTGGTAAAGTATTATTTCTATTCCTAATAAGTGCTAGCCCTCCAGAACTTCCAGGATCTATACCTAAAACTAACATTTTATTTTAATTAACAAATTATAACTACTCTTCTAAGTTTTGATTTAAATTAATATTAGAAAATACACGTTGTATATCATCATTCTCTTCTAATAAGTCTATAAAAAATAATACTTTTTTTTCAATATCTGGTTCTAGTTTTATAGGATTTTTTGCCTTCCATATTAGTTCTGATTTCTTTGGTTCTCCAAATTCAAGCTCCAAATCATCTCTAAACTTGCTAAAGTTTTCAGGATTGCAAGTTGAAATTATGTAAGGTCCTTCTTCTATTACATCTAATGCATTTTTATCAATAGAAAAATCAAAAAATTTTTCTTTTGAAATATTTTGTGAATCATATTTTACTTCACCTATTTTTTCAAAATTAAAACTTGCAGAACCAGTTTCTCCCAGCACACCTCCATTTTTATTCAAAATAGTTCTTATTTCAGAAGCCGTTCTGTTTTTATTATCGGTTAAGGTTTCAATAATTAAAAAAACTCCATTGTTAGCAATGCCTTCATATCGCATTTCATCATACTGAGTATTATCTTCATTAGAAGTTGCTTTTAACAAAGCTTTATTAATTCTATCATTAGGCATATTTTCATGGCGAGCATTAATCATTGCATTTCTAAGTCTGGGATTTTGTTTTGGATCAGGCATGCCCGATTTGGCAGCTACTGTAATTTCTCTAGCTAATTTAGCAAATAGCTTTGCCCTCTTTGCATCTTGAGCACCTTTTCTGTGCATTATATTTTTAAACTGTGAATGTCCAGCCATAGTCTTATTTTAAAAACAATTTTTCATCAGGTATTTTATTTTCTAAAATATCTCCTAGTATTAATTGTTTCGCTACACTTGACAACCCTGTATCTTCATAAACTTTAATAATTGCACCACATATAGTATGGTTTATTGATGCTGGTTTAATTTTTTGAAATCCAGGCTTTTCTACAAAATTTTCTATCCATTTACTTTTTTCTCCTCCAATTACTGAGTCATAATCACCACACATCCCGGCATCTGTTTGATATGCTGTGCCATAAGGTAAGATCCTAAGGTCTGATGTAGGAACATGTGTATGAGTTCCTATTACAGCTGTAACTTTTCCATCTAAGTAATTAGCAAGCGCTTGTTTTTCAGAGGCAGCTTCTCCATGAATATCTATTATAATTGCATCACAATTTTTTTTTAATATATATTTATTCATAATATTTTTGACCGATTCGAAAAGATTATCAGACTTTCTCATAAATAGATTGCATAGTAAATTTATGACTAGAATTTTTTTATTTGTTTTAGTTTCATACAGAATAAAACCTTGACCTGCTGATTGGTTATTTAAATTATTTGGTTTTAATAAATTATAGTTTTTTGCAATATATGGAATAATTTCAACTTTATCCCATACGTGGTTTCCTGTACTAATTACATTTACCCCTGCTTCAAACAAATTATTACTAATATCAGGGGTAATGCCATAGCCTTCTGCTACATTTTCAGCATTTGTTATTACAAAATTAATATCATATTTGACACAAATGTTTCTCAAGTTTTTTTTTAAAAAATAAACACTATTCTCTCCTACTAGATCACCTAAAAATAATATATTCATAATTTAAAAACTTTTATAGACTCATTAGTAATAATTGTATTGCACCTAAGGTCAAAGTGTTCAGAAGGTAAATAATTTACTTCTTGAAACTCATATCCATAACCTAAATAAAATAGATTCTTATTCTTTTCAAAAAATCTATCATAAAAACCTTTTCCATAACCAAGTCTAACCCCGTTCTTATCAAAAGCAAGCATTGGAACTATAATTAAACTAGGTTTTTTTTGAATAGATTTTTGCTTTGGTTCATAAAACTTTAACCTGTTAAATGTAAGCGTATCATTTAATTTCCATTGAAAAAATTTTAATTGATTTGAAGAAACTGAAGGTAGATAAATATCAATATTTTTTTCTACCAATAATTTTATCAAGGGTCTCGTATCTAGTTCATATAACATAGGCCAATATAGACCAATTGATTTTATATTTTTTTTTAAATAAAAAAAAAAATTTTTAGCAGCTTTCGATGAAGCATTTTCGTCTAGAGAATAATTTTTTCTTCTTAATATTTTTATTTTTTTTCTTATACTATTCTTATCATTCATTAGAAAATTTTTTAGCTAATTTTTCAATTTTTTCAGAGGTAATGCTTATAATTTTTTCTGCTTCTTTTTCAACTTCATCTGATTTGTCTAATAAAACTAATGAAGCTAGTAATATCATTCTTGCCTCGCCAAGTTGACCTATTTTTTCTGAAAGTTTTTGTACTTGATTGTTTATTAGTGATGATAAAGATTTTATTCTTTCTTCCTCTCCATCTTTGCAAGATATTCTGTAAGATCTTCCATTTATAGTTATATCAACTTCAGCCATTATTGCCTTTATCTTTAGTAACATTCTTTCTTAATAATTTTATTTCTTGTAGGGCTTGATCAATTAATTCTAA
>CACMQH010000029.1 GCA_902615805.1 Rhodospirillaceae bacterium | reverse complement strand
TTAGCATAGAATTTTACTTATCCAATATTTTAATATATTAAGACTGTTTCTTTTAGTTTATAGATATTTAATTACTTGCAGATAGGTTATCTTAAATATTGAAATAACGACAAATTAGATATTTTTACAAATGCCTGCTGGGAAGCTTGTAACCCTGTAATTTGCCCTTGTAATTTAGTAACTAGAGCTGCTAAATCGGCATCAGAGATTTCTGACATATCTTCAGATACTTGAATATTTCTTTGAGCTAGTAGTTCTTTTTGTCTTTCTAAAGAATTAGTTCTTGCCCCAATAATAGCTTTTTGATTAGCAATATGCTCCTGAACACTTTTAATATCATCTAATCTATTTTGTATAGTTTGGTTTTTATCATATAGTGTTTGAGGATGCCCTAGAGAAGTCCCTGCTCCATCAACAGCATCAAAAGTTAAATAAGATTTAGGTATTTTTTCTGCTTTATCTATACCTTCTATTTGTAAGTCTTTAATTGTTATCGGACCATTGTTGTCATCTACAAGAGTTATTGTTGATCCAGATAATGTTGCTGTTATATTTAAACCTGATGCATTTATTGCAGTAACCAATCCTGATAAATCACTACTTGGTAAGTCAACAGAAATATCTACTGATGTAGAACTATCAGAAAGATTAAATGTATAATTACCAGGATTTTCATTATTAATTTGTAATGTTGCTTTGCCTACAGCAGATGCCTCTACTACACTCTCAGAAGCTGTTCTAATAGAATTTATTACGTCTTCTAAAATGGTAAACATAGGAGCTACTGAATTACCAGATTTAACTGCCATAAAAACACTCCCTCCATCAAGAGTAGTACCTATAGTTCTTGTTTCAGAAACAGCTACAGCATTAGTACCTCTATCTCCTTTATAAACTATATTAGAGTCATTATCTTTTTCAAATGGTTGCGTATTAGTATGATAACCTCCAAAAATAAATGCTCCTGAGCTATCAGTAGAATTAGCAACGCTAAACATTTCATTTTTCATCTCTTCTAATTCAAGTGCTAATGCTTCTCTGTCTTGAGCTCCAAATGTATCGTTTGCAGCTTGAATAGCTAATTCTTTTGCTCTTACCATTAAATTAGTAACAGACTGTAAAGCAGTATCTGCAATTGTAAGTCTATTAATTGCATTATCAGCGTTTCTAGAATATTGACTAAATCTTTCCTTAACTTGTTGCAAACCTGATAGGTTTACAGCACCTATTGGATCATCAGAAGCCTGAACTATATTTTTTCCTGTAGATATTTTATTTTGTAAACTTTGTATCTCTTCATTAAGTTTACCAAACCTAGAAACTTGTTGTTGGTTAAATAATTTTGTGCTTATTTTCAATATTAAATCCTATCAATTAACGTATCAAATAACTCTCTAGCAGTTTGCAAAACTCGTGCCGAAGCTTGATATGCTTGTTGATATTCTATTAACTGAGCTGCCTCATCGTCCATATTAACCCCGCTTAACTCTGAAACAGCATTAGCAGCAGCATCTCTTATCATCTCAGAAGAATTTTTATTTAATTCAGAACTTTGAACAGATGCACCAACTGAAGCGACTAATTGTGCAAATAAATCTTGAAAATTACCTTTACCTTCTGATTCGAACTTATCTTCTTGAAGGTCTAACATTGCATTGATGTTTCTACCATCCCCTATACCACCTAAATTATCAGTAATTGAGAAGCTATCTTTTACACTAGCTGTTCCTGATAATTTCAGACTATATCCTCCTACTTTAAACCTGCCAGTATTATTTAATGTTCTCTCAGCAATATTATGTCCAGTATCAGCATCTAAAATATGAATTAATTTTTCATTAGTGCTATCTATATTAAATAATAAATTCTGGCCTATTTCTTCACTTAGAACTTCTTGAGTTTCATAGGAAGCAGAAACCCTTCTTGCTGTTCCTGATCCATTTAATACTACTATAAGTTCTTCAGGTGGAAGATTTTTTAATGTAATAAATTCACCTACAGTTGTATCATTATCCGGAGTGTCAGCAAAGGTTATATCAATAGGCTTACCATTTCCACTAGTTATCACAATATTATCCCCGTCCATGACAACATTATGTGGGTAATATTTAATACCAAATTTTTCATTATTAGTTGCATCTGATATAAATGACACTTCATGAAGAGGAGAAGTATCTAACTTTCTAGATATGGATAAGTTTTTATCAGTAGAATTCCATTGAAAGTTTATATCATTTAAAGATATAGATCTATCAGAACCTGAACCACTTCCATCATACAAATCAAAAGAATAATCATTTTCTGCTCCTGAATTTGTACTTGTTAATTTTAAGTTAGCTTCTATTGTTGAGTCTACTGAAGTTATAGAAATATCTTGAGAGCTAGTACCATTAGATATGATTTTATATGCTGTTCCAGTCCACTTTACTATTACGCTTTTACTTGCACCAGAGATGTTAGAGTCTGCATTAATAGCTGTTTGTAAAGCAGCTGCAATGTCTCCATTTGATGTATAAGTTGCAGCAGGTAATGTAATTATGCCAGAAGCAGTTCCGTCCACAGAAAGCTGAAAGGTATTATCTCCAGAAGCAACCACTAAGTTAGAACTACCATTTACCACTGTAGCTGTTCCTCCTAACCAAGCTGCATCGGTATACTTAATTCTATACTTAGCACTGTCCGAAGTAGTTCCTCCTAAAGAAGAAGAAAACTTTAAATGTGTGTCTAAAGCTGTTGTTATAGAACTTACATTCACTGAGGCAGCATCAGTTGATGTTTTTGAAACTATCTGATAATTATTACCATCCCATAAAACATTTACACTCTTCCCTGCAGCAACAAGGGTGCTATCATTATTAATAGCTTCTTCTAATTCTTTTGCTACTGATTCATTAGACTCATAAGTATCTACTGGCATTGTAATAGTACCAGAAGTAATATCATCTACTGCTACTACTAAGGTATTTGTACCTGAAATAACTAAAGTAGAACTCGCACTTAATGTAGATATATTATTTCCACTTTTAAAAGATCCTACTTTAACATTAATATCAAAGTAATCTCCATTAGTTGGGTTATTAGTAACTGACTTACCTTCAATATTTTTAGTAGCGGTATTTAACCCCAAACTAGTTTTTGAAACTGTATTTTCTGTATTAACTGGAAATGTAATTTGACTTGCAGAAATTGATCCCTCACCAACTATACCTAACTGATAACCATTAATTGAAGTAGTAGCACCATTTGATTGACTTAGTTTTAAATTATCTTCAATTGTTGTATCAATGGCAGTAATTTTAACACTGGCTACTGTAGTATCATTTATATCATAAGTTTGTCTTCCTGTATTAGATACAAACTCATATTTTTGCCCTGTCCATTTTACACTTACTGATTTACTTGCAGCGCTTAAAGTTGAGTCAGAATTAATTGCAGTTTGTAATGCTGATGCTATTGCTGTATTTGAAGAATAAGTTGTTGCAGGTAGAGTAATAGTTCCAGAATCAGTACCATCAACTGAGATTGTAAAAGTATTACCAGAAGAAACTACTAAACTATTTTCTGAGGTAACTTCTGTTGCTGCACCTCCGGTCCATCCAGATACAGGAGTAAAGAAAGCTTTAATTCTATCTTTTTCTCCCCCTTCGACAATAACATCTTTTCCTAAAGTTTTTAACTTATAAGTATTTCCCTCAAATTCTAATGTTAAAGTGGTATCATCTGCTGGTAAGGTATTGATAACATCACCAACTATTCTTATATCAGGTGATTCTGATCTAAACCCATCAATCATTGCTTTATGAACTTCATATGGACTATTTGTATCAAGATTGTCTGTATAAACTGTTGAACTAAAAGATGAACTATTATCTACAGCTGGCAGAATAACATTATATGAACCTATTGGTTTAGAGGCATAAGTACCATCATTAGAAGCTATTGACTCATCAGCAGATCCAAAGTTTATATTTTCTATGGTAAGCACTTCACCGGTATCAGACCATGTAAATTTACCTCGTCCATTATCAAAACCTTTTATTGAAGCTGATCCTGTTAAATTTGAACTTACATCCGTACTTGTTAGTGCAAAATCTACTGCTGATTGTAGTTTAATAGTACCAGTAAAAACTGCAGAATTATTTGAAGATGTGGAGCCTAAAGTAATATTAGATCCAGTATCTCTGTAAATTTGATTTAATACTCTTGCAGTAGTTTCCCCTGCTCCTGGAGCCGAGAAGTTTGTAATTTGTATGTCCTCTGCATCTGAATTTTCTAATATCAATCTTTTTTTATCTGAAAATAAAATAGCTTTAACGCCTGTAAGTTCACTAACCTTATTTATTTCAGAAGCTAAATTTGTCAAATCATTTGGTAGTATCGTAGCAGAAATTGAAACTCCATCTTTTAAACCAGAAGATAAAGTCATAGATATAGTTCCACTAATTGCTATATCTTCTATAGGATCAATCATAACTCTTGTAACAGCCTCTGCTAATATTCCAGATTTAGATGCATTTTCCTTAAATTCCTTCAATGTATATGAAGAGGAAGAACTAACTGGTATTGTTAAAGTTGTATCAACTATACCATCATTAAAAGTGTCTACACTTAATGTTTGTGCTGTTACTGGATTAGAAGACCTCGAGGCTGAGTGTCCAGTAAATAAAGTATAGTCAGACTCAACAGTTCCTCTTTCAATTTGAATATTTCTATAATCTTGATTTATATATTCAGCATTATAAACTGCATCGCTTAAAAACCCGTTTTTACTATTAATTAATGCTGAATACTCTTCTAATTTTAAAGGAGTACCTGCAATGTGTTTACCTTCTCTTGTAAAAATATTTATTTCAGTTGCATTTAATTCACTTGCAGTTGTATTTTTAACGATACCATTTAAAGTACCGGAAGATCGAGTTGCTATAGATGAAGATGTAAAATTTTGATCATTACTAGCAATAGTTAATGCACCATTAGAACCAGATGCTATTAGACCATAACTGGAAAAAGAAAAACTGTTACCGCCTGGATCAACTCCTGAATTTAATATATCTGCTAGATCTCTTACAGAGTTTACTTTATGACCAAGGTCGCTACTATTGAAAGTCAAACTTACAGTATTTCCATTAGCTAACTCAAGGTCAAATGAATTTATAGTTTTTGCTTCATCATCAGTTATGACATAACTTAGTTGAGG
>CACMQH010000028.1 GCA_902615805.1 Rhodospirillaceae bacterium | reverse complement strand
TGATGAAGAAAATTTAAAATCTAACAATAAAGTAATCAGTTCAGTAAACTCTAGGTTGTTAAATTTTGATTTGAAACTCAAACAAGTGTTATATTGCAAACATAACGAAAGCGAAATTAGAAATATACTTCTGTCTAAAAATATAAGTAGTAGTAACTTAATTCTGTTGTATGGTAGCACTTCAATTGTTGATAAAAATGATATCATTCCTAAAGCCTTAAAAAAAGCTAAAGGAAAAGTAATTGCTTATGGAGCACCTACAGATCCCGGTAATCTATTAATGTTTGGAACTCTTAAAAATAAACAAGTAATTGGTGTTCCAGGCTGCGCTAAATCAGTTGTGAGAAATGGATTTGATTTGATTTTAGAAAAAGCATGTTATGAATTTAGTATAGATAAAAGAGTAATTGCTGAACTGTCATGTGGCGGACTTTTCAAAAAAATTATTAGAAATAAATAATATGGATATTAAAATTTCGTGCTTATTGCTTGCAGCTGGTCTTTCTTCTAGAATGCCTATTGGAAATAAATTATTATTAAAAGTAAAAAGCTTAACAATTATAGAAAAAACCATCAAAAATTTATATAAATCTAATATAGATAGTTTTTTTATAATATTAGGACATCAGAGTAATATATTTTCTGAAGTATTAAAAAATTTTAAAATACCTTTAATCATTAATGACTCTTATCAAGAAGGGATATCGTCTTCAATTAAAAAAGGGATTAGCTTAATTGATCAAAAAAGCAATGGAGTAATGATTTGTTTAGCTGATATGCCAAAAATAACTTCAGAGACTTATAATATTCTAATAGATGAATTTAAAAAATTTTATAATAGCGCTACTCCTTTAATAATATTACCTGAATATAATGGTCAAACTGGAAACCCTGTAATTCTTAGTAAACACTTTTTTTCAGAACTAAAAAAAATATCTGGAGATGTAGGGGCTAAATATTTAATTAAAAAAAATAAAAAATATATAAAAAAAATAGATATATCTGAAAAACATATATTAGAAGATATTGATGATTTAGAAAAATATAGGGAACTAATAAAAAATGAAAAATAATGCTATTAAAATAATTTTATGGGACTATGGAGGTGTATTAACTGAAAGTCCTATAAAAAATTTTCAAAAATTTGAAAATGATAATAACTATATTTTAAATACTATCGTTAAGATTAATTCTTATAATAAATACGAAAATGCTTGGGCAAAATTAGAAAAAGATGAAATTTCTATTGAAAAATTTTCAATATTATTTAAAGAAGAAGCCAAGCAATTTGGAATTACAAATATTAATACTAACAAACTACTTGAATGTCTTAATGTAAAATTAAATATTAAAATGATTGAATTGCTTAAAAATATTTCTAAATTCTATACTTGTGTATGCTTAACTAACAATTTTAAAAATATGAATTCTTCTAATTTTGAAAAAATTAAACATAATTTTAGATTAATTATTGAATCAAGTAAAATAGGATTACGCAAACCAGAAAAACAAATTTATTCGTATGTATTAAAAGTATTAAAAGTTAGTGCTAAAGAAATTTTATTTATAGATGATTTAGGCATAAATTTAAAACCTGCAAAAGAGTTAGGTTTTCAAACTTATAAGTTTATTGATACTAACAAGACTATTTCTTATATGAAAAATATGCTAAAAATATAAAATGAAAGATTTAAGATTAGAAAAAATAAATATAAGAGCCGTAAACGTACCATTAAATAAACCTGTAATTGCTCATTTAGGAACTTTCGAAAAATGGCCTTTTTTGTGCTTAGACGCTCACACTAATAAAGGCTTAATAGGTAAAAGTTATATAGGACCTTATCTTGTTGATCAATTGCCTGTTATTGCAAAATGCATAGAAGCTTTATCTAAACCTTTTTTAAATCAAGAAATTAAACCTTATAATTTTTTTGAAGAAGGCTTCAAAAAAATATCCTTATTAGGTTATCAAGGAATTAGTATATATGCACTAGCTGCCTTAGATATTGCCTTCTGGGATGTATATGCAAAAGCTGCTAATATGCCATTAGCCTGTTTATTAGGCTCAGATTTAAAACCTGTTAAAGCTTATAATTCTCGTGGACTATGGTTAATACCATTAAATGAAATTGAAAAAGAAACTAATGATCTACTAGAAAACGGATCCTTTAATGCTTTAAAGGTCAGGATAGGAAGAAATAAATTGAAAGATGATATCTATGTAATTGAAAAAATAAGAAAAATAGGTGGAGAAAATCTAGTTATAATGTCTGATTTTAATCAATGCTATGATTATGATACTGCACTAAAAAGAATGAATGAATTAGATGATATCGGCTTATATTGGTTTGAGGAACCAATCAATTATAGAAACTTTTATGATTGTGCTAAACTCTCAAGTAGGATAAAAACGCCTATATCAATTGGAGAAAATTTTCATGGTCCTTATGATTTAGCCAATTCAATTAAAGCTAATGCTAGCACTTATATAATGCCAGATCTTATGAGAATAGGTGGTGTAAGTGGGTGGTTGAAGTCAGCAAGTATTGCAGAAGCATATAACTTAAAGTTTTCTACACATTTATTTCCAGAAGTATCAGCTCATTTAATGAATCTAACTCCTACTGCTCATTGGCTTGAATGGGTAGATTGGGCAAATCCTATTTTACAAGATACAGGTTTTAGAGTAGAAAATGGTAAATATCATATTCCTGATATTCCAGGTACAGGTGTTGAATGGAATGATACTAATATTGAAAAATACAAAGTTAATATATAATTCATTAATTAAATAAAATTATTTTTTTAAATGCTTCAATAAACTATTAATATGCTTTTCTAATTGAAGCTTTGAAAACTTCGGCATCTCTTTTTCTAACCAGTAATGAATATGTTTATTTAATATAATAGAAAGTTTAATTATAAGCTCTTTTCTGTTTTTTAAATATTCATCACTTTTAATCTTTTTGTTTAAGCTGAATGGATTTTTAGGAATTCTTTTTATATTGCTAATTCCTAATCTATCCTTAGATGAAATTTTGCTTTGATTACTATCAGTTTCAGAGGGATATTTATCATTTTTTTCTAGATTAAACCTTTCAATTAAATCGTCTTTTTTATTATCAAGAGCCATTTCATCAGCTTTTTGTAAAAGATGTTTGAATGACTCAGCTATTTCTGATTTATCTCTCTTTATGCTCATAAATTTTCATCTTTTGTCAAATTGAATATTCTTTCTTTATATTCCTTTGCATTTATTTGACCATTTTTATAAGAATTTTTCAATTTGATTAACAACTTTTCTTTTTTTATTAATTTATTTTTTTCTATATTTTTACTATTAATTGATTTTATAGATACAAAAAAAGAAACTAAAATTGATAATAAGAGAACACATATAAAAACTAAAAATAAATATTCATATGTTTTTAATATACCAAATTTGCCTGTTATAAAATTAATATATGTATTATTCATTGCTAATATTTTAAAAACCCATAAAGTAATTTTATGTTAATTTTAAAAAATGTAAATTTTTATATCATTGCACCTTTAATTCTTTATTTTTTTAATTTATCACTTTTATATAGCAATGAAACTTACGGTAACAGCTTTCTAGCTATTAAGGAAGAGTACTTAGGAAAAAACCAACAATTTTTAAATAATTCAAAGATAAAAATTATAATTCAAGATGAAGTAGAAGAAGCTCATGAAGTTTCAATGGTCGTAAAAATACCCAAAAACTTAAAAGATACTAAAAAAATCATTATATTAGTTGATAATAATCCTATTCAATTGGTAACTAAAATATTTCCACAAAAATCTCTAAAGTCAGTTGGTTTTAATATAAGAATGGAACAAGATTCCTTTGTGAGAGCAGCTATATTAGATAAAAAAAATGTATGGAACATATCCTCTAAAAAAGTAATAGTTAAATCTCCTGGAGGTTGTTCACTACCAGCATGTGATCCTACAAAGGAAGTATGTGAACCTAGAAAATTAGGCAAAATTGTTATGCATAAATATAAAAGGTCATCTGGAGATTGGAGGTTAAAATTTAAAATAAATCATCCAATGGATACAGGATTAGTAAATGACCCAAATTCTGGAAAAATTATTCCAGAATACTATGTTAATTGGCTTTATTTCCAAAATGATGAGGAAGAATTAGCAAAAGCTCAAACTTATGGAGCTCTATCAGCTAATCCAACTTTCATTTTGGACTTTTATAATGACTTTTTAGAACCCTCTGTAAAAGCGACTGATACAAAAGGTAAGGCTTTCTCTTTATAAATTTGGGTTCAAATAAATAAAATAGCAAATATTAAAGCCTTCATAAAACAAAGAATTGGTCAGAAATATTGCTGAAATTTTTTATAATTCTTAATTCCAAATACTGGAGTATTTTTGTTTAGCTCTAATTTGTAACTTATATAATTTTATGTAGCTTGGGAAGCTTCCATCTCTTTATCATTTAAATCTTTATTTTCTTGAATATCTTCAATAACTTCAGGTGGATCAATAAAGGGAAATCTATAATTAGATTTTTTATCTAAACTTCTAATTACTTCTTGTGCCTGCTTATTTGAAAAAGCATAAACTTTCATATATGGTCTCATTTCTTGAAATAAACAATAACCTCTTAAAAGAGACATAGATCCCTTGCTCATATAAATAGTAAGAATTACCCATGCAGCTAACAATAACCACCAAGCTATTGACCCTAATAATAAAAAAGTAGCAACCATTAAGAACAGTGGGCCATATAATCTATGATGATAACACCATATAAAAGGTAATAAAGATGCTAGTAATGAATTATCTTGTATTTCTATAATATCATAAAAATTATTTTTTCCTTTGTATATTTCAAACTCTCGAAATTCTTTTAAATCATTTATGCTTTTAAAATATTCTTCAGTTTTTTTTAATAATTCATCTGCTTCTTCGCTACCAACTTCTACTAATTTAATGCCTAAAGGCCCATTAGCTTTAACGTTAAAAAAAATCTCTTTTCTATAAATAGTAATTATTTTCGTTTCTTCATCTTTTAGTTTCTGATTAAGTATTTTTTGATTTCCTCTAAAAGTTTTTCCATTAAGGCCTACGATCATATCTCCATTCCTAAGCATTAAACTTAAAGCATGCGAACCTCTTGTTAGCATATCAATTTTTAAAAAACTTAACTGATCAGCATCAACTTCTTTAGTTTTATTATTATTGCCTTTATTATCTTCCATTATGAACTATGGATACTTT
>CACMQH010000027.1 GCA_902615805.1 Rhodospirillaceae bacterium | reverse complement strand
TTTTCATTAATATAGATGACTATATTTCCTTCTATATTTTCTAATTGTGATAAAAGATCTTTAATTTGTTTAACAAATTCTTTTGGTAATTCTTTTATAACTTTTCCAGTTAAATTATTAACAAGCTCAATTACTTTTTCTTCTATATTTTTTTCAAAACTGCTAAGGTCTAATTCCTCAACTTTAGAAATACTATCAATCACTTTTTTTAATTGCGCTATAGCGGCATCAGATCCTTCTTTAACTTCATTTAAAGCATCAGTCTTTCCTTTTTGATAAGCTATTTTTTTTTCTTCCTCTAAAAGTTTAAGATGCTCATCCTCATAAATACTTTTTTTATCTTCTGTCTTAAAATTTTCATTATTTATACTTGTATTTGACTCTTTATTTATTTCTTCATTATTCTCTTTATTTTCTATTATCTCATTATTTTTATTATCACTTTTTTCTTCTTCTATGTTTTCTTTTTCTTCCTCACTAGATTTGAGTTGGTTAAAGTTACTTTTTTTATCTTCCTCAATAATTTTTTCTTTACTTTGTTGATTAATTTGTTTAGCGATATCATGTAAAGTAATTTTTTTGAAATTTTCATTCTCATTCTTTTTTACCTTTAATTCTGCTTCATTAAATTTTTTATTATTACTAGCCTTTATCAAGCTTGATAACTCTTCATTTGACAAAGGCTTTTTAGATACTTTTTCTGTTTCCTCAGTTTGTAATAATGATTTCTGTTTCTCAATCATACTATATATCAACTTTCTTCTTCAGATTTACTGTTTTGCTTCATCATATTTCTAAAGACACTTGATACCCTACCTGCCTCATCTCCGACAATCATTCTAATTATGGCAACTTTGTCATCATATGTATTAGCGGTATCAAGCATATCAGCAGATATAGCAGATTTTTTAGGTTTAAGTTTAGCTTTTATATCTTCTAATGACTCACCTTCTGCTACCTCTATTTTATCTTCTTCTTCTTCTTCTTCATCCTGAGCTATAGCTACGCCTGGTCCACCTGCTACAGCTGCAGTAGGTACTAAAATTCTGCTTAATAATGGTCTTAAAGCACCAAATGTAACTATAGCTAAAATTAATATAGTAAACAATTTACCTAATAACTCTCTAATAGCTGAGTTTTCATACCATGGAACTTCAACCACTTGCAAGTCTTCTACAAATTCACCAGATGATATAGTAATTGAATCTCCTCTATTTTCCCTAAAACCAATAGCATCTCTTACTAAAGCTTCTAGGTTTGCCTTTTCTTCATCACTAATTTTTTGTAATACCTGCTCTCCTAATTCATTAATTACTAGTTTATCTCTTATTAGTATAGCTGCTACTATTCTTTTAATAGTTCCCGTTGGGTTAGTTGTGGTACTTACCCTTTTACTTACTTCATAATTCTTAATGCTACTAGAACTCTGTGATTTAATATTAGGTTGTGCCTGAGTAGGAACCGGATTTTCAGTTGCTAATTCTGCAGCCAAAGGAGGAGTGTTTGCAACTGCACCAGGTATTCCTTGAGCTTGAGGTTCACTTGTAATGTCCTGTGTAGCTTGCTCACTTCTAAGCGCTGATGCTTCTGGATCAACAACCTCTTCTGTTATATTTTGTGTTGTAAAATCAACATCTACATTAACCTGAGCTGTGATATTTCCTGGTCCAAGTATTGGGGTTAATAGAGATAAGACTCTTTGTCTGTAAACTTGTTCAAGTTTCATAGTGTATTCTAATTGTCTATTAGACATTGCAGAATTTATATCATCTGATGGTTTTGATAATAAATTACCATGTTGGTCAACAACAGTAACATTCTCTGAAGGTAAATTTGGTACTGAGGAAGACACTAAATGAACTATTGCCCTTATTTGATTTTCTCCCAAGCTTCTCCCTGCTCCAAGCTTTACAAAAACTGATGCAGTAGGTTTTCCTCTTTCTCTTACAAACACAGATTTATCTGGAATAGCTAAATGAACTCTAGCACCTAAAATACCAGATATTTCGTTTATGGATCTTGCTAATTCATTTTCTAGTCCATTTCTAATCTTTACAGCTTCAACTGACCTACTTGTTCCCATAGGCATATTATCTAAAGAGTCATAACCATTAGGTAAAGACTCAGGAAGTCCTTCTGCTGCCAACAACATTTTAGACTGATAATAATCTGTGCTGGGAACTAAAACCTCTCCTGTTGCTGAGTCTAAAGAAACATTAATACCATTTTGTCTTAATGATTCAACTACTTTTGATTTATCTGCTTCAGATAATGAAGAGAATAAAGTAGTTTTTGAAGGCTCTCTAAATGAAATAAATAAAATTATTCCTACGAAGGTTACAATTAATGCTAATGCAGTTGGCAATGCTCTTTTAGCAGCTGGTTCATTTAATATCCTTCTAATATCTGTAATAGCACTAGAAGTTTTTGTAATTAAATTACTTTTACCCTCATTTATATTTGAAACTGTAGTATCGGCCATATTAATTCCTTTCTTTCAAAATTTAAACTGGCATATTCATAATATCTTTATAAGCACTCAAAACTTTATTTCTAACATTTAGAGTTAGTTGAAATGCTAGTTTTGAAATCTGTTGATTAACTATTACCTTAGTTAAATCTTGTTCTTTACCTAATTCATAGTTTTTTGTAACCTCTGCTGCTTCACTTTGAGCCTTTGCTACATTATTTAAAGCATTACTTACATCACTTATAAAATTCCCACTTAGAGATTTTGAATCTTTAATAATATCTTGTTGATTATTTATTATTTCTTTTTGTATAGATTTAGTTTGTTCTATGTTTTCTTTAACACTTTTTGAAACTAAATTTAGTCCAGTAGATGATATTTTGTTCATTTTATTCTCCTAATTTCCCATTGCTACAATCTTATCTTCCAGCTTCTGATAATTATTATTTTCAGAATTTGTGTTATCATCAACTAATATATGGTCTTGGCTGATGTCTTGATTATTAGATAAGACTAGAGCTCTTAGAATTACATTTTCGAGCTCCCTCACATTTCCTGACCAACAATGTTTTTTTAAAGTTTCTTGAGCTGCTTGATCTAAATAAGGAAACGCTTTTTTATTTTCACAATGTTTTTTAATCATAGCTACAGTTATAGGAATTATGTCCTCTTCTCTTTTTGATAAATCAACAGTCCTGATAGGAAAAACATTTAGTCTATAATATAAATCTTGTCGGAATTTATTATTTTTTACTTCCTCTACCATATCTCTATTTGTGGTTGCAACTATTCTTACGTTTATTTCTATATCTCTAGTACCTCCAACAGGAGTAACTTTTCTTTCCTGCAAGACTCTCAATAGTTTTGCCTGTAAACTTAAAGGCATTTCAGAAATTTCATCAAGTAAAAGTGTACCTGAGTCAGCAGCTCTAAATATACCTTTATTAGCATTAGATGCTCCAGTGAAAGAACCTTTTTCATGACCAAATAAAATAGCTTCTAACATATTTTCAGGTATAGCTGCGCAATTAACTGCTACAAAAGGTTTTTCAGCTCTTGATGAATTATCATGAATATAATTTGCTACTACTTCTTTTCCTGTTCCTGTTGGTCCATTAATAAAGACTGTAACATCAGTACTAGCAACTTTCTTTGCTAGGTTCTTTAAACTAAGAGATTCTTTACTTCCTGTTAAAAACTTTTGATCCTCAACACAAAAAGATAAAAATACCTCTATTCCATAAATATCATTTGATGGATACTTTATTTTAATTAAAGCATCCCCTAGTTCTTTTTTGACAGAAAACTCTTTAGATTGATTATCAATTAAGATAACTTTTTTAACTTTTAGACTTCTAGCAATATTTATAATTTCATTATCACTTTTAATTTTGTTTTCTGACACTACTAATGTAGATGTTTGTAAATTCTTTAAGTCTTCAAAGCTTTTTATTACTGATACGATAGTATCTCGCTCCTCTAGCCTTGCTTTAATATAATCCAGACCTTTAATCTCCTCGTCTAAAATACTAATGTGTGTCATATTTTCCTCCAAATATAACTATAGACGCAAGAACTTTGCCAAATTTTAAATTCGATATATATTTTTTTTAAAAGCTTTTAATATTCAAGGAAACTGATATTAAAAAAAATAATGAAATTTATTGTGACAAGTGTCATAATATTGTCAAAATTAATGTGATTACTTCAAACTTTTGACAGATAATGGATATTGACAAACTTATAGTCGGAAAAAGTAAAAGTGTTTTAGAATTAAAACTACTTATAAACAAAGTGGCCAATTCAGAAAGTACTGTATTAATTTTAGGTGAAACCGGAACTGGAAAAGAATTAGTAGCAGAAGCAATTCATAAAATTTCTAAAAGAAAAGGGCAATTTATTCCAGTAAACTGTGCCGCTATTCCTAGTGAACTATTAGAAAGTGAACTTTTTGGGCATGAAAAAGGAGCATTTACTGGAGCTGATAAAGCCAGAGCAGGTAGATTTGAAATGTCGTCTAATGGTACTCTATTTTTAGATGAGATAGGTGATATACCTTTATCACTTCAAGCAAAGCTTCTGAGAGCACTAGAAAGTAAAAAGATACAAAAAGTAGGGGGTGGAAAAGAAATTCCATTAAATTTAAGGATGGTGTGTGCCACACATCAAAATCTAGAAAAAAAAGTTAATGAAGGGTCATTTAGAGCAGATTTATTTTATAGAATTAATGTATTTCCTATAAATGTTCCTACTTTAGCAGAAAGAGTAGAAGATATTCCCCTACTACTAAAGCACTTATTACACTCATTAAACAATAAAAATGATTTGCCAAAATTCTCTGATGAAGCTCTTACTGCACTAAAAAGACACTTATGGCCAGGAAATATCAGAGAGTTAAAAAATGTTATTGAAAGGGCTCATATTTTATTTTCTGGAGAAGAAGTTACAAAAAATAATGTATTTGAAAATTTACTTAGACTAAAGGTACCCACTTCAGAGGAAGAGCAAAATGCCTTATGGGATGCTACTCAAAATTTAGATATAGCAGATGAAGAAAATAATGATCAGAAAAGCACTTCACCTCTCCCACACCCTAAACACTATGCAGATTGGTTTGATTTTTTCGATGATATTGATCTTAGAGTTTATTTGCGTGACGTAGAAATTGTACTTATTGAGTCAGCTCTTAAAAGGTCAGAAGGCACTGTATCAAAAGCCTCAGAACTTTTAAAAATTAATAGAACTACTCTCATTGAAAAAATGAAAAAACTTCAAATTAATACCTAAATAGCCAAATATTTTATTAAATTAAGTGTTAATTAATGTAACCTTTACATTAAGACTTCATATATTTAATTGTAAAAGATTTCATAATGAAAAAGTTTAAAACCATTGAGAAACTTCAGAAAAAA
>CACMQH010000026.1 GCA_902615805.1 Rhodospirillaceae bacterium | reverse complement strand
TAAAGAATTATTGCATTTATGTGAAAAAATTGTGCTACAATTTAAACTAGTAATTATTGAAAAATTTAAAAAAGGTAAAAGATTTAAATTAACGGCTAAAGGTTCTGCAATTACTGCCTGGTCTATGATTCATGGTATAGCTGTAACTTTAAATAATAGCAAAAAGGAAACTTTAGAAAGTTTATGGAATATAGAATTAGAAAATATTTTAGGAGAAATGTCAGCAATATGGGGAAAAGGAGTTAGTGAAAAATGAGTGTTTATGAAAAAAGTAATATTGATTCTACTCAAATAAAAAGTCATGCTTTAGCAATTCTTGTTGAAAATCAAGTAGGAGCACTTGCTAGAGTTGTCAGTATGTTTTCAGCTAGAGGCTATAATATTGATAGTTTAACTGTAGCTAAAGTAACTGAGGATGATAATATTTCTAGAATTACAATAATAACTTCAGGAACACCAATGAAAATTGAGCAAATAAAATCTCAGTTAGGAAGAATTATTTTAGTTCATAAGGTAGTTGATTTAACATCAGAGGGTGCTTTTGTATCTAGAGAATTGATTTTTGTAAAAGTAAAAAGTAAGGGAGAAAAAAGGGTTGAAGCACTGAGAACAGCTGATATTTTTAGAGCAAAAGTTGTTGACAGTACAAAACAGTCTTTTATTTTTGAGTTAACGGGCTCTTCTGATAAATTAAATGCTTTTATTTTATTAATGAAAGATTTAGGTTTAGTAGAAGTTGCAAGAACAGGGGCAGTTGCAATTAGCAGAGGTAGTTTAAAAATTAATTAAGGAGAAATAATGAAGGTTTACTATGATAAAGATTCTAATTTAGATGTAATAAAAGAGAAAAAAATAACTATTATAGGATATGGAAGTCAAGGACATGCGCATGCCGCAAACTTAAAAGATAGTGGTGTTAGTAATGTTAATATAGCGTTAAAGGAAAATTCAAGCTCTATAGAAAAAGCAAAATCAGCAGGTTTTGATGTTTTGACTATTGAAGAGGCTGCAAAGGATGCAGATCTTATGATGATGGCAACTCCTGATGAAATTCAATCAGAAATATATGATCAATTTTTAGATATTAATATGAAAAACAATGCAGCTTTAGTTTTTGCACATGGTCTTAATATACACTTTGAGCTTATTAAACCTAGAAATGACTTAGATGTATTTATGATTGCTCCAAAAGGTCCAGGACATACTGTGAGGTCAGAATATATTAAAGGAGGAGGTGTTCCTTCCTTAATTTCAGTTTATCAAAATAAATCAGGAAATGCTTTAGACCTTGCACTTGCTTATGGAGCGGGGTTAGGAGCTGGTAGATCAGGTATGATAGAGACTACTTTTAAAGAAGAGTGTGAAACAGATTTGTTCGGTGAACAGGTAGTTTTATGTGGTGGACTCACAGAGCTTATTACCGCTGGGTATGAAACTTTAGTTGATGCTGGGTATGCTCCGGAAATGGCTTACTTTGAATGTCTGCATGAGGTAAAATTAATTGTTGATTTGTTATATGAAGGTGGAATTGCAAATATGCGATATTCTATTTCTAATACTGCAGAGTATGGAGACTATGTATCCGGAAAAAGAGTAATTACTAAAGATACAAGAAAAGAAATGAAAGCTATTTTAAATGATATCCAAACCGGAAAGTTTGTAAGAGATTGGATGTTAGAATGTAAAGTAAAGCAGCCAAACTTTAAGGCATCTCGAAGAATTTCAAAAGATCACCAAATAGAGGTTGTTGGAAAAAAATTAAGAGATATGATGCCTTGGATACAAAAAAATAAACTAGTGGATACCACTAAAAACTAAATGCTGTATTTTCTTTTAAATTAAATATACTTAAGTATAATTAACTTATGGACAATAATAAAATAAAAATATTTGATACTACATTAAGAGATGGTGAACAATCCCCAGGATGCTCTATGAATTTAGAGGAAAAATTAAAGGTTTTTGAAGCACTTCAGTATTTAAATGTTGATATAGTGGAAGCAGGCTTTGCCATAGCATCAGAAGGAGATTTTGAAGCTGTAAAAGAAGTATCTAAGTTAGCAAAAAATACTATAGTTTGTTCATTAGCTAGATCCAATAAAGTTGATATAGAAAGAGCTAATGAAGCTTTAAGTTTTGCGAAACGTTTTAGAATTCATACTTTTATAGCTACAAGTGAACTTCATATGAAATATAAACTTCAGATGACTAGAAAGGAAGTTATTCAACAAATAAAAGACAGTGTGAGTTATGCCAGAAATTTCACTGATGATGTTGAATGGAGTGCAGAAGATGGTTCAAGAAGTGACTTTGATTTTTTATGTAAATGTATAGATGTAGCAATAAAATCAGGAGCTAAAACAATTAATATACCTGATACAGTTGGATATTGTATGCCTCTAGAATATCAAGATATATTTAAGAAAATAAGAAATAATGTTGATAATATTGAAGATATAATACTATCAGTTCATTGCCATAATGATTTGGGTTTAGCTGTTGCTAATTCCATAGCTGGAATTGAAGGCGGAGCCAGACAAGTAGAATGTACTATTAATGGTATTGGAGAGAGAGCAGGAAACGCCTCTATGGAAGAAATAGTTATGGCAATCAAAACTAGAAAAGATATTTTGCCTTATTACACTGATATTAATACAAAACATATAATGAATGCCTCAAGAGTTTTATCTGCTGTTACTAGTTTTACTGTTCAACCTAATAAGGCTATTGTTGGTGCAAATGCTTTTGCACATGAGGCTGGCATTCATCAGGACGGAATGTTAAAACATAATAAAACTTATGAAATTATGAGTCCTGAAACTATAGGTTTAAATAAATCAAAGCTCGTATTGGGAAAACATTCAGGTAGACATGCATTTAAGCAAAAGTTAAATGAAATGGGTTATAATTTAGGTGATAATTTTATAAATGAAGCTTTTAAAAATTTTAAAGAACTCTGTGATAGAAAAAAAGAAATATTTGATAAAGATATAATTGCATTAGTTGACAATGAGGTTAGTCAAAAAGATGATTTGATAAAATTATTATTGTTAGAAGTTACCTGTGGAAGTACACGAAACCCTATGGTTAAGGTCATTATAAATTATAAAGGAAAAGAAATAGAAAAGTCTAATTCAGGAAATGGTCCAGTTGACGCAATATTTAATTGTATAAATGATTTAATAGAAAATAATGCTAAATTAGAGTTATTTTTAATTAATGCAATAACAAAAGGAACTGATGCGCAAGCTGAAGTTTCAGTTAGATTAAAAGAAAATGATATTAGTGTTAGTGGAACTGCATCTGATACTGATACAATGGTAGCTTCAGCTAATGCTTATATTATAGCTTTAAATAAATTAATAATGAAAAGAAAAAAAAGGAATATGGACTTAAATTTATCAACAAAAAAAATTAATTAGATAGAGGTATAATGTTAAATAAAATAATAGGTGTATTATCGGCAGACATGGCTATTGATTTGGGAACTGCCAACACGTTGGTTTATGTTAAGGATGCAGGAATAGTTTTAAATGAGCCATCAGTAGTAGCAGTACTTAACAGTAATTTAGGAAGTAAAAAAGTTATTGCAGTAGGACAAGAAGCTAGAGAAATGTTGGGAAGGACTCCAGGTAACATTGAAGCTATTAGGCCTTTAAAGGATGGTGTAATTGCTGACTTTGAAGTAGCAGAAGAAATGATAAAACACTTTATAAGAAAAGTTCATAATAGAAGAGCATTTGTATCACCTCAAATAGTTATTTGTGTGCCTCATGGATCTACTGCAGTAGAAAGAAGAGCTATACAAGAGTCTGCTGAAAGCGCCGGTGCTAGAAAAGTTTATCTGATTGAAGAACCTATGGCTGCTGCAATAGGTGCTGGTTTACCGGTAACAGAGGCTACAGGGTCTATGATAGTAGATATTGGAGGAGGAACAACTGAAGTTGCTGTTTTATCTTTAGGAGGAATAGTATATGCAAGATCAGTAAGAGTAGGTGGAGACCATATGGATGAAGCATTAATAGGCTATATGAGAAGACACCACAATTTATTAATTGGAGAAGCTAGTGCTGAAAAACTTAAAAGAGAGATAGGAACAGCATGTCCTCCTGAAAGTGGTGATGGAAAATCAATGGAAATAAAAGGAAGAGATCTTATAAATGGTGTACCTAAAGAAGTGATATTATCAGAAAGGCAGGTAGCTGAAAGTTTATCAGAGCCTGTAGGAGGAATTATTGACGCAGTTAAAACTGCTTTAGAAAATACAGCACCAGAGTTAGCGGCAGATATAGTGGATAAAGGTATAGTTCTTACTGGAGGAGGAGCTCTTTTAAATGGAATGGATACTGTTTTGAGACAATCTACTGGTTTACCGGTATCTATAGCAGAAGATCCTTTATTATCGGTTGCTTTAGGAACTGGAACAGCTTTAGAAAATATGAAAAATTTAGGCCAAGTTTTAGATACAGCATATTAATTTTGGAGCAACAAGATAAAAGTTGTAAAAAAATCTTCACTACTCAGACTTAGATCATATGCAGGAGCAACTGCACAAAAAGCAAGTACTTTTTTACTAATTACTTTTGCCATTCTTTTGCTTATCTTAGGAAAAGTTGATGAGAGTAATTTAAAAGTAGTTAAAAATTATTTTACTGATATTACATCTTATGTATTAGAAATAGTTGGTTTACCTATCAACTCAATTAATAAAGCTGTAAATCAGATAAATTCTTTAATTTTCATTTACAGTAATAATAAAAATTTGAACTTAGAGAATAAAGAACTCTATAAATGGAAAGATTTAGCACAAAAGTTATTGGTAGAAAATGAAGAATTAAAAAAGTTATTGAATGGTGTTAATAAAATACCTGATAGTTTTATAACAGCTAAAGTAATCTCTAATTCTTCTGGAAGTTATATTAAAACAATTACACTAAATGTAGGAACTAAGCATGGAGTAAGAATAGGTAATGCAGTTACAAATAATTGGGGAATGATTGGTCGTGTAATTCAAGTAGGAAAAAAATCAGCTAGAGTATTATTAGTAACAGATATTAATTCACAAATTCCTGTTTTTTTTGAAAAATCAAAACATAAAGCTATAGTCATTGGAAATAACTCTGATTTATTAGAAGTAAAATATTTAAAATCCAGGGTTAAACTTTTTGATAAAGAGAGAGTAATTACTTCTGGTGAAGGAGGGTTATTACCAAGGGGACTATCTGTGGGATTATATATAGAAAACCTTAATTATGAAAGTAATAAGATCAAGGTGCTACCAACAAGGAACTGGGATATAGTAGATAGTCTTAATGTAATAATAAATAATGATAAAGTATTAAATTAAATAATGCAAAATAGAAAATTAGCCATTATATCTATTATTTTATTAATAATTATAGGTAGTGTTTTTATACCACCTAGTGGATATAGTTTTTTAGCTCCAAGTTTTTCAATAGCTGGTATAATTTATTGGATAATTAAAAAG
>CACMQH010000025.1 GCA_902615805.1 Rhodospirillaceae bacterium | reverse complement strand
TTTTTACAACTTCTAATGGTCTTATCATAGCCACTGCTAGTTCATCATTAGAAAAGTTTAATTTAAAGAGTAACTTGCTATCATAATCTAGAAGTCCATTGATTTTAGAAAACAGGTCTGCTCTTCCATTAACTGGATTGTTAATTGTAATATTTTTACCTATTATATGTTTTGATATTTGAAATGATGCTTTATTTTCATCAATATGTTCTGGTGTTTTTTCAAAAATATAGATTTTTTTTTTCCCAATATTATTTAATAATTTAATATCACTTTTTTCAACTATTTTACCTTTATTAAGTTTCTTGCCATTGATAATTATACTGTGGGCTAATATTTTTTTATAACTATTATTTATTGAAACTAGTTTAAGCATTAACAGTATTTTTAAATAATATTATTTGAGAAATTATAGAAATAGCTATTTCAGAAGGTGTTTTTGCTCCTATACTTAGTCCCACAGGGCCATTTAACTTATTTAACTGCTCTTCATTAATTCCTTTTTTCTTAAGTCTTAATATTCTACTATTATGTGTCTTTTTAGAACCCAAACAACCAATATAGAAAGCATCAGTTTTTAATGAATATTCTAAAGCTGGGTCATCCAATTTAGGGTCATGAGTAAGGGTAACTATAGCAGTATTCTGATCTATTATTATTTTTTTTAACGCCTCATCTGGCCACTCTTTAAATATTTTTATATTATTAAATTTTTTTTCATTAAAAGTACTTCTTGGATCTATTAGAAAGACTTCATAATTTAAATGATTGGCAAAATTAATCAAAGGTTCAGCTATGTGAACAGCTCCAATTATAATTATTTTAGCATTATTTTGAAAAACTTTTAGAAACCACTCTTGGTTATCTAATAATCTTATACTTGATTTAACAGTATTGTAATCTATTTTAAATTTTACCTTTGATTTGTTTGCTTCAGTATTATCAAAAATATCTCTTTGTCCATCATTAAGTCTAGTTGCTGTTACCATAGTTTCATTCTTAGTGTATACCTCATTAACTTTTTTTATAAAATCTATATCTTTATGTGAAATTTTTTCTAAAAATACTTTTATTTTTCCTCCACAAGTTAAGCCTACTTCCCAAGCTTTACTGTTAGTAACACCAAATTCAAGTGTTTCTACATTATTGTTTTTAATTACTTCTAAGGCTTTACCAAAAACAAAGTTTTCAACGCAGCCTCCAGAAACTGAGCCAATAATATCGTGGTCACTATTAATTGCCATTATGCTACCTACAGGTCTAGGGCTAGAGCCCCAAGTTTCAATTACATTTGCAATTGCAACTTCTTTCTTATTATTTAACCATTGTAAAATTTTAATATATATTTCTTTTTCATTCATTTTAAAATATATTATTTATTAAATCAGGCAGCATATTTTTTATAAGTGAAGACCTGTATTCTGCACTTGCATGAATATCTGAATTAAAACTTATTTCATTAAATTCTAGTTTATCAAAGTCATAAACTTTTAGTTGGTTTGGAGACTGGTCATTAATTTCTTCTAGATTAAATGCCTTGTTTGCAGCACCAGTTATAGAAACTGAAACTCTATCTCCATCAAAACTACCAAACATACCCACTATAGCATATTTGGAGGCTTGGCTTGAAAATTTTAAGTAAAAGGATTTTTTTTTAATAGGAAAAGTGACTGATGTTACTATTTCAGAACCTTCTAATTTAGTTTCAAACATATCAATAAAAAAATCTTTTGCTAAAATTTCTCTGATATTAGTATTAATTGTAGCATTAAGTGAAAGTAGAGCAGCTGGGTAATCTGCTGCTGGGTCAGCATTACATATTGACCCACCTATAGTTCCAGAATTTCTAACAGCATTATCAGCAATCTTAGATGCAAGATAAGATAAACCTTTAATATTTTTTTTTATTATGGATGAATGTGCAACCTCATTATGAGTGGTTAAGGCTCCTATAATAATTTTATTTTCTGATTCATAAATGCCCTTTAATTCTTTAATATCTTGAATATCAATGAGGTCGGTTGGGGAAGATAATAATTGCTTCATAGAGGGTATAAGTGTCATTCCTCCAGATAAATATTTTGGAAATTCTTTTTCTTTAAATAAATTTATACTCTCTTCTAAGGATGTTGGTTTATGATATTTAAATTTATACATTTTATTTATTTCAAGACATTTTTAAGAAAGAAATTATGGATTTTACTATATTCTGATATCCCGTGCATCTACAAAAGTTACCATCTAAAAATTCTCTTACTTCTTCCTCAGTTGATATATTATTTTTTTTACATTCAAGCGCAGTCATAATAAATCCTGGAGTACAAAAGCCACATTGTAACCCATGATTTTCATTAAATGCCTTTTGTACATTACTTAAATTATTTTCTTTACCAATACTTTCAATAGTTTTTATTGACTTTTTATTGCATTGAACTGCAAGTATTGAGCATGATTTTATACACTTTCCATCTATCATAACCATACAAGAACCACATTGTGATGTATCACACCCAATATGAGTTCCTTTTAATTCAAGATTATTTCTCAAAAGGTCAACCAAAAGGAGTCGGGACTCAATATTTAATGTTACGTCCTTATTATTTATATTAATAACTATTGGAATTTTATCTGACATAAAATCCTATAAATAAAATAATCAAAAATAATAACATAAAACATATTAAAACTTTTATTTTATTAATGGTAATGTTACTTTTTTTATCATTTATAATAATGTTAGAGTTTTCATTTAAAATTTTACTAAAATTTTGAAAAAATAAATCTGTATTTTTTTTAACACTTCCATCTATTAACCTAGAACCCAATTGAGCTATTCTGCCATTTATTCTAGTATCTGCTTCATAATTAAGAATTGTTGTTTTGTCTATTTCTTTTAAAAAAATTATAACTTTTCCTGATGCATTTCCTAATTGGCCAGCATTTCCTTGCGCTATTATTTCATAACTTTCTTCTTCTATAATATTATTAATCTCAATAGTGCTTTGAAAAGAAGCATTTACAGGTCCTAATTTTATAAATATTTTAGCATTATACTTATTGTTATCTATGTAAAGAAACTCTTGACAACCATCTATGCATTTTTTTAAAACATCGATGTTATTTAAGTTTTCCCAAACTTTTTTTTTACTAGAATTTAATTCATAAGAACCACTAAACTTCAATTTTAATACCTATTTTTCTATGTAACTTTCTATTGGGTAGCCTAAAAATAGCCAACCATCTTTATTTTTTCCTAAAATACCTTCAGGTATGTGAAAAATATTTTTATAGTTTTTTTCTATAAAGTAATTAGCAGCAATTTCAGATCGAGCACCAGAAGCACAAATAAAAGCTACATCAAATTCTTTATTTTCATCAAGTACTTTTTCTGTTTCTTTAATAAAGTTAATATTTTCAGAAAAATCTTCTTCATGCATATTTATCAAATAGGAATTAGGAATAATACCTGTCATTTTCCACTCTTTATATGTTCTGATATCTATTATTTTAAGTTTTTTTGATTTATAACTTTCAAGTGCTTGATTAATACTTATATTTATATCTATCATTTTATCTTGACTATTTAATACACCTTGAAGTTTAAAAAAAATTAAAAAAAATATTATTAATCTAAAATTAAGCCTGGCAACCATAATGCAATCTCTGGAAATTTAATAACTAAAATTAATCCTAATAATTGTAACAAAACAAATGGTATGATTCCTTTATAGATAGTTTGTATTTTTACCTCTGGAGGCGATACCCCTTTCATATAAAACAATGCAAAACCAAAAGGAGGAGTTAAGAAAGAAGTTTGTAAGTTAACTGCTAGCAATACTGCTATCCAAGGAACTATCATCTGACTTGGTAGATGATCCCCAAAATCTAAGGTTTGCATTATAGGAGCAAATAAGGGGAGTACAATTAAAGTTATTTCTACCCAATCGAAAAAAAAACCTAATAAAAAAACTAATCCCATCATTACAAATAGTATTCCCCATGGACCAAAACCCATTTCATTTACAAACTCATGAATTAAGTCATCGCCTCCAAGTGATCTAAAAACATAAGAAAATGCAGTTGCTCCCACAAAAATACCAAATATCATAGCACCGGTTAAAGCAGATCTTTCGGTAACATCTTTTAGCACATTAAAACTTAATCTTCTGTTAAAAATTGCTAATATTATAGACCCTAAAGCTCCAACACCAGCAGCTTCAGTAGGTGTAGCATATCCAGCAAAAATTGAGCCTAAAACTAAAACTATCAATGCTATCGGTGGAATAAAAGATTTGAAAATTAGAAGTGTTTTTTCTTTTTTAGTACTAGGTCCAATATTTTTAGGTAAAGAAGGTGCTAGTTTAGGGTTAAATCTAGTTCTAAAGAACAAGTAAAAAAAGTATAGTGATGCTAGCAGCAACCCTGGGATTACAGAGGCTACAAATAAGGTACCTACAGATATAGCTAACAAATCAGCCATAATTACTAGCATTATAGATGGTGGTATTAAAATACCTAAAGTACCTGACGCTGCTATAGTTCCTGTTGCTAGAGATTTATCATATTTTCTCTCTAACATTACTGGTAATGCTAATAGCGTCATCATTACTACTGATGCACCTATTATTCCTGTAGTTGCTGCCATAATTGTTCCCATAATAGTAACAGATAAAGCTAAACCTCCTGGAATTGATCTCAATAAAATCTGTAGCGCATATAATAAGTCTTTTGCAACACCAGATTTTTCTAACATTGTACCCATAAAAATAAACATCGGAATTGCAACTAATATAAGGTTTTCACATACTCCTCCCCAAATTCTAGATAAGATATTGAAAAATTCTATAAAGCTAAAAACTTCATAAAAAATACCAATAAACCCAAACATTAAACCTACTCCGCCTAATATAAAAGCAACAGGAAAACCACTAAATAATAATAGTGCTAGTGCAAGAAACATAAGAACAGGTAATAAAGTGACGATATCCATATTAATTTTTCTCTGAAATATGTTTTGTAAGTTTATATATAGGGTTATTAATCAAAGATTTCTTTTCAAACTCTTTATTTTTAGCAAATATTGCTGAAATATATATAAGATTTTTTAATAATAGTGAAATCCCAGCTAAAAATAAAAGAAACATTCCTATTGGGATAAATGATTTTATTATCCATCTGTGAGATAGTCCAGTCAAAGCAGAAGAAACTTCATTCATACTAAAAGATCTTTGAACAAAATCAATACCATAGTAAATTACTAGTAAAGTATAAGGTATAAGAAATATTATTATTCCTATAGTCTCTAATATTGCTTTAACTTTTACTGAATATTTTTCTCTTACAATTTCAATTCTTACATGGGCATCTTTCAAGTAAGCATATCCTAAAACCAATAAAAATAATGAAGTATGCAGGTGCCACTCCATTTCTTGAAGTTTTGTTGAGCCTAATACAAAAAATCTTCGTGTTATTATATCAAATATAATAATTGATATTAATGGAATAGCTAACCAAGAACCAAACTTACCAAAAATTGATACTATTTTTTCTAAAAATTCACTTATTTTTAAAAGATTTTTAAGCATTATTTATTCTATTTAATAAATTGATTTAATCAAATAAATAAATTAAATGTATGAATTTTAAATACATAAGGTAAGTATGTATTATGCAAAAAAAAATATCTTTAATAATTATTTTATTATCTTCAATTTATTTTATTAGCCAATTCAGCCGTGCTTCTTTAGGAGTAGTAGTTATTGACATAGCTGCAGATCTAAATTTAAATTCTGAACAAATAGGAAGGTTGGGTGGTGTATTTTTCTTATCTTTCGCTTTAACACAAGTGCCCTTAGGAATAATATTAGATGCTTTTAATCCTATAAAAATAATAATTTATATGATGTTTATAGTATTTTTTGGATCTTTTTTATTTGGTATTGCAGACAATTATTCTTTATTAATTTTAGCTAGAATATTACAGGGAGTAGGGTGTGGTGTTTGTCTTATGGGCCCTTTAGTAGTTTTAACTAAAATCCTTAGTGCGAAAGATTTTGCTTTATATTCAGGTATAGTTATGGGATTAGGTGGACTGGGGGCATTATTTGCAACAGAACCTTTTTTTTATATAGTTAGTCAAGTAGGATGGGGGTCAGCTTTTTACTATTTTTCATTTCTTATACTTTTTTTAATATTTTTCTTGTATTTATTTCCTAGGGAAAAAAAATTAGAGACTAAAAGTAAAACTAATTTTAATTTTAAAGCATTTAAGAAAATATTATCTAGTAAAAATTTTTTACTAATGCTCCCTATGTCAATGTTTGGATACGCTAGTGCTGCTTTTATTTTAACTTTATGG
>CACMQH010000024.1 GCA_902615805.1 Rhodospirillaceae bacterium | reverse complement strand
AAATTTTCTATTTATTATTAGAAGATAAATAAGAAAAAATAAAATCATCTAAGTCTCCATCAAGAACTTTATCAGTATCTGAACTTTCTTTTCCTGTTCTTAAGTCTTTCACCAATTTATAAGGTTGCAAAACATATGATCTGATTTGGTGCCCCCAACCTATTTCCTTTTTTTCTTGGATATTCTTACTTCTTTTTTCTTCTATTTTTCTCAGCTCTAGTTCATATAGTCTAGATTTTAACATCTTCAGAGCAGAAGCTCTGTTTTGATGCTGAGATCTTTGATTTTGGCATTGTACTACTATTCCAGTAGGTAAATGAGAAATTCTTATTGCGCTGTCAGTTTTATTAACGTGCTGTCCACCTGCTCCTGATGCTCTGTAAGTATCTATTCTGAGATCTTTATTATCAATTTCAATCTCTATATCATTGCTCACTATTGGATAGATCCAAACACTTGAAAAACTAGTGTGCCTTCTTTTTTGTGCATCAAAAGGTGATATTCTTACTAATCTATGTACACCACTTTCAGATTTTAATAAACCAAAGGCATTTTCTCCTTCTACTTTTATTGTAATAGATTTTATTCCTGCCTCATCTCCAGAGTTGATAGCCATAATACTTTTTTTTAAATTTTTATTATCAATCCATCTTGTGTACATTCTTGATAACATTTGCGCCCAATCTTGACTTTCTGTACCTCCTGCTCCGGCATTAATTTCTATATAACAATCATTACCATCTGCTTCTCCTGAAAGCAGAGTATTGATTTTAAGTACTGTTGAAAGTTTTACTGTATTTGTAAGTAGATCAGTTAATTCTTGTTTTAAGCCATCATCATTTTCTGACTTAAAAAGTTCATTAAAATTAACTAAATCTTCATATTCTGCTTCAAGCTTGTTAAAGTTATTTAAAAGATTTTCTAACTTTCTTTTCTCTTTAAAAATACTTTGGGCTTTTTCTTTATCTTCCCAAAGGCTATCTTCTTCTGACATAGACTTTAGTTCATTAATTTTTTTGACTAAATTATCTAAGTCAAAGATACCTCCTAATTGAATTTATATTTTTTTTAATATTGGATATTCAAAATTTACTTCGGCATAAATTTTTTGTGCTTCATTGCTTACTAAAAATTCTAAAAACTTTATGGCATTTTCTTTATTTTTACTATTTTTGATTATGCCAGCTCCACTAATATTAATATGTGTTTGCATAAAGTTATCTTTTGGAAAATACTCAACTACATGCCCTAGTTTTTTTTTATTATCTTGGCTTTTCATTTTCAAAAAATAATAACTATTAACTAAAGCTAGATCACCTTCTCCAGCTGCTACAGCTCTTATTTGATCTCTATCTCCACCTGATGGTTTTCTTGCAAAATTACTAATGAAGCCTTTTAAAAATTTTTTAACTTCTTCTTCACCGTATTTTATAACCATTGCGGATATTAGTGATTGGTTATAAACATTATTAGATGACCTTACTAATATTTTACTCTTCCACTTATTATTAGCTAAATCTATATAACCATTTAGGTCTGATTTGTTAATACTATTTTTATTATAGACTAACAACCTTGCTCTTAGACTAACTCCGAACCAATAATTATCTTTATCTCTATAATTACTAGGAATTAGATTAGTTAAGGTAATACTATCAATTTTTTGAAAAATATTTTTTTCTTTAGCTATATGCAATCTACCGACATCTGTAGTAAGTAGTATATCAGCATTTGTGTATTCCCCTTCTTGTACTATTCTATTAATTAATTGGTTAGCTTTAGCTGATACTATATTAACTTTAATTTTATATTCATCTTCAAATAATTTAATTAGTGGACGCATTAAAACTTCTTGCCTAGCTGAATACAAATTCAGTTCTTCCTTAGAATAGCCCTGGGCTATTAAAATAAACAAATGTGTGAATATAAGTAATAATTTCATAATAAAATATTAATAACACAATAAATGAAGAAAAAAAAATGTAAATAATAATTATTCCTATTGACATTGAAAATCATTCTCATTATATATGTAAATATTAAGGAGAAGAAATATGAAAAAAATTACTTTTTTTCTAGTTATTACATTTGCTTTTATATTTAATAGTTTAAAAGCTGATGCTGATTTAGAAAACAAATTACAAGAAATGCAAGATGAAATTGATGCATTAGCAGAAATGATTGAAGAAGGCTCTGGTGGAGGAGATGGTTGGTACAATAGAACCTCACTGGGTGGATATGGTGAGATACACTGGTCTACAGCTTCAACACCTATTGATGAGACAGCAACATGGTCATCAAGTGATACTCCAAAAGTTGAAGTTGATATACATAGGTATGTGTTATTTATTGGACATGAATTTAATGAATACTTATCTATGAACAGTGAAGTAGAAATTGAACATGCGTTCGTTCAGGACGGTGAAGGAGAACTAGAGATGGAACAACTTTACCTAGAACAAAATCTTTCTTACCTAGGTATTAATGATACTTTTATCAAATATGGTACTGTATTAATGCCACTAGGTATTACCAATGAAACCCACGAACCTCCTACCTTTTATGGAGTTGATAGAAATGTAGTAGAAAAAGAATTAAATGCTAACACTTGGTGGGAAACTGGTGTGATGGTGAATACAGCACTAGGTGGTGGAGTTGAATTAACTGCTTTTGGTCATACAGGTTTGGAAACAGACGGTGATGGCGATATAAGAGATGGTAGAGGAAAAGTATATAAACAAGATGGATCAAACGTAGCTTATACATTAAGACTTAGATATACTGGTATACCTGGCGTAGAATTAGGTCTTTGGCATAATCATCAGACCGATATCAACAATGACCCAGCACAAGGTAACGTACCAGCTGATTTATGGGGAGCTCACATTAATATGTCACCTACTGAAGGATTTGGCTTTAAATCTGTAGTGGGAAGTTGGCAACTAGATTGTCCATCAACTCACGCATGTGCTACCAACGGTAGAGAGAAGATATGGGGTGCCTTTCTAGAACCATCTTATAGATGGAGCATAGGTGGTCCTCTAGATCAATCAATTGGTATTGCTGCCAGAGCTGGAGCATGGAATGATAAGGCTGATGAAGTTCAAAATGCTAGTAATAAAATTAGGCAATATGATTTAATGTTAAATTACTGGTTATCTCCAAATGCTGTATTGAAAGTAGATTATGAGAATCAGAAATACTATTCAAGTAACAAAGGAACAGCAGGATGGAACTTTGGAATAGGTTACCAATTTTAATTTATGATCTCTTCCCGTTTTTAATAAATAAAATTGGCAAGGAGTATTCTTCTGTGAGTGGGAGAATACTCTTTTTTTAAAACAAGATTACTATATATATAAATCATGGTCAAATTCTTAAAAATATTAATATTAACTTATTTACTTAATGGATATGCACATTCTAAAAAGTCTGAAGCTGAGATTTCCTTTTTAAGTGAAACATTTAATGGCAATATCCCCAAAAAACAAAGATTAATTGTAAAAGGAGATGCTAAAGATCAAATTAAATCTATTATGGGAAGTAAATATAAAAAAAGACTTTTCTCATACTGGCAAAATGATACTCAACAGGTATGGATTTTAAATTCAATTGGCAAATATAAACCTATTACTGCAGCTTTTTCCATTCAAAACTGTAGTGTGAAAAGCGCTCATGTACTTGTTTATAGAGAACAACATGGATATGAAATAAAGTATCCTTCTTTTTTAACACAATTTAATGACGCTAAAATTGATAGTACATTGAAACTTAATACAAAAATTGATAATATATCTGCAGCTACCTTATCCGTTAACTCCATGAAAAGAATGGCTAAAATGGCTTTGTTACTGAGTAAACTATCAAATGAAAATTCATGTACTTAAACTAAAATTAAGAAAACTTCATAAATATTTGGGTTTTGCTTTTAGCTTATTTATATTGCATCTGACAGTTACTGGAATTTTATTAACTTATCCTAAAACATTTAACATAGAAGAAACATACATTAGTAACTTTTTAATATTAAAAAAATACAATATGAATACGCACAGAGAAGTTTATGGATTGAGTAATATAAAAGATGAAGTCGTCATAATAGAAAATAATATTTATGTAAATGGCAAATTTATAGATAAATTTAGCAATGAAATAATAAATATTTTATATCAGGAGAATAAGAATAGAATTATAGTATTATCACAAAGCACTATAGGCATATACCTTTTGGAAAATATAGATGGAGAATTAGAAATAAAGGATATTATTAGTTTTGAAAATTCTAAGAAGATACAGTATTTAGGATTAAACTTATCAAATGATATAGTCTTTTTTAAAAATGATAATGAACATTATAAATTAGATAATAGTTATTCACTTAAATTAACAAATGAAAAAGATAAAAATATTCATTTGTCGGAAATTTCTTTAATGGATAAAAAGTTAGCAACATATTATTTAAACATTCATCAAGGCAAAGGAGTTTCACTAATAAGAATTCTAACTGAATTACATAATGGAAAATTTTTTGGTTCAATTTTCACGTTGATATTATTCTTTTCTTCTTTAAGTTTAATTTTTTTAACTATTAGTTCATTTATTTTTGCAACTAATATATTCAAAAATAAAAAAAAGATAATATAATATTGAGATGAAAATAATTATTACAGTAATAGCCTTTTTTATTTCAACTACATGTTTAATGAGTAATGACACTGATATCTCCATAAGCAATGTTAAAATAATGAAAAGAAATAAACCAACGTGTGATAGGTTGGGTAACATTTATGATGCCTGCCAATGGATGTTAAAATTTAAGATTAATAATAATACTGAAAATGATTTAATTTCTTTTTGTTCAATAATTAAAGTAAACAAAAAAAAATATAAATTGTGCGGGAATAAAGCAAAAAAGAAATTTCATACAAAAGCAAATAATAGCACTGTTGTACTCACAAATCTATCAGAGCTAATAAATTATGATAATGAAAAACCTAAACCTATTGTTAGTTTTATTGCATTAAATGGTAAATTTTAATTAAATATACTTATTATTTTTATTTTATATTATGTTATATATGAGATATTGGGCGGTTAGCTCAGCGGGAGAGCACCACGTTGACATCGTGGGGGTCACTGGTTCGATCCCAGTACCGCCCACCATAAAATAATACTAAGGGTTTATATGGAATATTTTTCAAAATTAAATTTTTATTTCTTAATAATCTTTTTTTTAGCATTATTGTTTCCTTTTTTATTCCTAAAATTTATTCACCCTATTCTAAAAAAAGTAATAGAGAAAAAGAATAAGAACTTATTTAAAAATTTAGTTAAACTGCGTTTTTTTTATACTCTAGGATATATACTTTCGCCGTTAATTCTTTTACTAACCTTAAACAATACTTCAATGATAGGTAATGACCTAGAAAAATTCACTTATATTATTAAAAAAGTATCTGGTATTTGGATAATAGTATCACTCTCTATTTTATTAAATAAATTACTAACAGCACTTAATGATACTTTCAAAAAGAATGAATTTTTTATAAAATACCCAGTAAATAGTTACTTACAGTTAATTAAATTAATTATAGTAATTATTACTGCTATTTTTTCAATCTGCTATGCATTAAATTTATCACCTTGGGGAATATTATCTGGTTTAGGAGCACTTGGTGCTATTTTACTTTTAGTATTTAAAGATACTATTTTAGGGCTAATAGCAAGCATTCAAGTTTATGGTGGTAAATTACTCCAAGAAGGAGATTGGATTGAGCTCAAAGATCTAAATATAGATGGAGAAGTAATGGAAGTTGGTTTACATAGAGTTAAAGTAAAAGCTTGGGATAATACTATTACTACATTTCCTACAGCAAAGTTTCTTGAATATACCTTTAAGAATTGGAGAGGAATGCAAGAAAGTGGTGGACGAAGAATTAAAAGAAGAATTATTTTATCTATTTCTTCGATTAAATTTATTGATGAAAATTTTTTAAAAGAATTAAGTCATTTAGTATTATTAAAAAATTATTTAAAAAATAAAAATATAGAATTGAAAGAAGCTAATGCATCTTTAGGTAACGAAGATATAAATAGAAGGTCACTAACTAATTTAGGTTGTTTCAGGATATATATAAAAAACTATCTAGAAAAACACCCTAAAATAAGACAAGATATGACATTATTAGTAAGACAACTTCCTATAAACCAATACGGCCTACCAATAGAGGTTTATGCTTTTACTAATACTACAAAATGGAAGGAGTACGAAGACATACAATCAGACATATTTGATCACATATTAGCTAGTATTCATTATTTTGAATTAGAGGCCTATCAAGAACCATCTAGCAAAGACTTAAAATCATTAATATCAAATTTTAAATAATCACAAAGTAAAATGACATTAGAAGTAGTAGCTGCAATAATATTTTTTGAAAATAAAATTTTAGTAACGCAAAGAAAGTATCATAAAAATGCTGCTTATTCATATAAATTTGAGTTTCCTGGAGGAAAAGTAGAAAATAATGAAGATAAAATAACAGCACTAAGAAGAGAGTTATTGGAAGAGTTAAACTTAGAATTAAGAAACTTTAAGCACTTTGCTTCTTACAATTACAGTTATGACACAGATAAAATTAAACTGCATTTTTTTCTATCAAATGTAAATG
>CACMQH010000023.1 GCA_902615805.1 Rhodospirillaceae bacterium | reverse complement strand
ATCTGGGCTAGTACAATTCATCATATAATTGTTACCTAATAAAATATTAGGAGCAATTATAATTAACATTGATACAAATAATTTATAATACATATTTTGCCTATTGATAATTGGTGCGGTCGAGAGGATTTGAACCTCCAAGGAGTTGCCTCCACAACGACCTCAACGTTGCGCGTATACCAGTTCCGCCACGACCGCTTAATCTTTAATTATAATCAATTTTTTTGCTACATTCAAATCTTCACGATTATTTATATTAAAGAATGGATCATATTTTTTCACAGCCCACTCTTCATATGATACGTTAATATTGGTAGTAAACGCATCAATTTTTCTTACTCCTTTATTAATATCTAATTCTAATTTTTTCTTAAGATTATTTTTCCAAAGTCCTATAGTCGGATGAATTCTATTTGCTGATTTAGCAAATACTACATCAGAATTATTTTTTAACATATTTGAATATAATCTTTTACCTAAGTCTTTGGGTAAAAAAGGAGTATCTACGGGAACAATACAAACATAACCTCCTTCTCCATTTATATTGATTCCTTGACAAAGAGAGGCATGAATTCCAGCTAATGGTCCAACATTTTTTGAAAATTTATCATAAATAACTTCTAAGTTTAGTTTCACATTTGTTTCTTTATTGTTCACATTAACAGCTATATATGAAAATTGGTTTTTTATTCTATCATAGACTTGCTCTAATAATGTATTGTTATTAAATTTTTGATTGAATTTTCCTTTTCCATCCAGTCTACTGCCTTTTCCTCCAGCTAAAATTATGCCTATAAGCCTTTCTTTATTATTAGTATTCACTTATCTATTAATCTTTCATAACCTGACAGTACATTATATTTTCTTCCTCTTAGTCTACCTATCATTGTCAAATTTGATTTTTGAGCTAATTCTACCCCCCAGGCTGTAAACCCAGACCTAGAAGCCAATATAGGGACTTTCATCATAACTGTTTTAATTACCATTTCACTAGTTAATCTACCTGTTGTATAAAGTATTTTATCTTCTGAAGTTATATTATTAAGAAACATATAACCTGCTAACTTATCTATAGCATTATGTCTTCCTACATCTTCAAAAAAATATAGTGGTTTTTCTTTTGAACATAAAACGCAACCATGTATAGCTCCTGATTTTAAATATAATGAAGGCGTTAAATTTATTGATTTGTATAATGCAAAAATTGCATCAACTTTAATTTTTTGTTTTGAATCTAATTTAACTTCACTTATCTGATCAATTATGTTATCAAATATTGTTCCATTAGCACAGCCAGAAGTTTTGATTTTTCTTTCATTGGAAATGTCTATTAATGTTTCTTCAGATGATCTAACTACCACAGTATTTATGTCATCAACTACTTCTACTTTTTCTATTTTTGTATGGTCTTTGATAATATTTTGGTTTACTAAATACCCAACAGCTAAATATTCAGGATAATCACCTACAGTCATTGCAGTAATAATATGGTTATCATTTAAATAGATTGTTAATGGTTTTTCTACAATAGAAAAAGTGGAGATCTTATTTCCTAGTTCATCATAGGCTTCTATTTCTTTTATAAAAGGTGAATTTTCAGGATTTGGTTTAATAAAAATGAAAATTCACCTTTTTGATATAAGTTATTTTAAAGTTCCAGGGTGTGTATTTTCTACGAAATGCTTTGAATGAACTGGTTTCATAAATAAGTTAGAAAAGAAAGCTACAATTAATAAACCAGCCATTGCATACATAGTAGTATTATACAAACTAGGAGTAGGATCAACGGTACCAGATGGTGCAATCTCCATTAACTTAGCTATAGTAACTGTTTTTGCTTTCACTAGTTGATCTAACTGCTCAATTGGTGCACCAAATTTATCTAAAAAAGCATTTGGATCAATTGACTCCATAAGTTTATTAAGAGAATTATTGTAAGATAAACTTCTTAACTGTGCTATTGCAACAGGACCAATAACACCAGCTGTACTCCACGCAGTTAAAAGTCTACCATGAATACCTCCTACATGCATTGTTCCAAAAATATCTGCTAAATATGCAGGTATAGTAGCAAATCCTCCACCATACATTGTGAAAATAATCATAGTAGCAGCATAAAACATTACTAAATACATTACCTTAGGATCTACACTTACTGCACTCGCAGTAAAAGGAATAGATAAGTAAAGCAGAGTTCCTAAAACAAAAAAGCAGTGATAAGTATTTTTTCTACCTATAAAATCTGATAAAGAAGCCCAAATTATTCTTCCACACATATTGAAAACACTTATCATCAAAACATATGTACCTGCAAAAGCAGCTGTTACTATGGATGCCAATTCTGAAGTAGGTGGTGCCGAACCAAAAATTTCAGACATCATTGTTTTAGCAACACCTATAACGCCAATACCTGCAGACACATTAAAACATAATACGATCCAAAGTTGATAAAATTGAGGAGTTTTTATTGCTTGATTAATATGCACATTATTTAGTGTTTTCATCTTTGCAGCAGACTCTGCTTGTGATGGGGGTTCGTATCCTTCAGGTTTCCATCCTTCTGCGGGCACTCTATATTGAAAAGCCGCTATAATCATAATAATAAAATATACTATACCAAGTGTAAGAAAAGCCCCTGCCGCTCCTGTATTACCTGTGCCTACAACATACACACCAGCATCACCAGGTACTGCTAATTGAGCAGCTTCTGCAGCCGTAGCTACTACTACTTCAACTTTTTCCCCTGCTATTTCAGCAAACCTTCTTCCATTTTCCGTAATTAGACTAACAGCACCTTCTGTTCCTAAGTATTCCGGAGCTTTAGAGTGCAAATCTAATAAAAACTTTTTAAGAGGAGCTCCTATCATAGCTCCGCCTCCAAAGCCCATTATTGCCATACCTGTAGCCATTCCTCTTCTATCAGGAAACCACCTAATTAGCGTTGATACAGGCGAGACGTACCCTAATCCTAAACCACATCCTCCTAGTACACCATATCCCAAATAAATTAACCAGAGTTGATGAGTTAATATACCAAAACCGCCGACTATAAAACCACCGCCCCATAAACATGCCGCAGTTACACCTACGCACCTGGGGCCTACGTCTTCTAGCCATTTTCCTGCTATTGCAGCTGCTAAACCTAGGCAGACTATAGAGACAGAAAATATCCAAATAACACTACTTAAACTCCAGTCATCAGCAGAACTTGAAACTACTCCTAACTCCTTTATCAAAGCAGGGTTAAAAATACTCCATGCATATACCGACCCTATACATAAATGTATTGCAATAGAGGCTGGAGGTATTCTCCACCTATTAAAATTTTTTGGCGCTACTATTCTATCCTTTAATAAAAATGAAAAAAAGCCACCAGATTTGGTATTACTCATAAAAATCTCCCTTTTTAAGAAATTAGCATCTCATTAAGTTAAGTGCAACCGTAATTAGCACGCTTCTATATTAGCTGCACAATATTTAAATTCAGGAATTTTTCCAAATGGATCAAGTTGAGGGTTAGTAAGCTTGTTTGCAGCCGCTTCTGAGAAGCAAAATGGTATAAAAATCATACCTTTAGGTAACTCTGTATCTTGCCTAACACTTAATTCAATCGAACCCCTTCTTGTTTTAACCTGTACTTTATTTCCAGGTTCTAACTTTAGATTTTTCATATCTAACCTATTCATATTGACAATTGCCTCTGGTTCTATGTTATCTAGTGTATTTGACCTTCTTGTCATAGCACCTGTATGCCAATGTTCTAAAAGTCTTCCAGTAGTTAAGACAAATGGGAAATTTTGATCTGGTAATTCATGAGGAGAAATTAAATCTGTTGGTACTATTTTTGCCAAACCTGAAGATGTTGGAAAGTTTTGTGAAAAAACTATTTCATTTCCTGGAAGATTTTTATCATCACAGGGGTAAGTTACAGAGTCTTCTTTTTCTACTCTTTCCCAGCTAATATTATTAAGTGAAGGCATCACCTTACTCATTTCATTAAAAACTTCAGAAGCATGATTGTAATTCCAGTCTAAACCAAGAGCTTTTCCTAAATCATTAATAATTTCAAGATCCTCTTTAGCCTCACCTGGAGGATTTATTACCTTTCTTCCCATTTGAACTTGCCTATTAGTATTAGTAAAAGTTCCATTTTTTTCTGCATGTGCAGAGGCTGGTAAAATAATATCAGCGTACCATGCTGTTTCAGTCATAAATATATCTTGTACTACTAATGTATCTAGCTTACACATTCCTTCTATTGTATGATTTTGATCAGGATCGGACATAACTGGATTTTCTCCCATTACATACATACCCTTTATTTGGCCTTCGCAAACCTTGTCCATAATCTCAACAACCGTTAGCCCTTTCTTTTGATCTAACTCTGTACCCCAAAATTCTTGCATTTTTTTATGATTATTAATATCTTCTACTGGTTGGTAATCAGGATAGACCATTGGAATTAGCCCTGCATCGGATGCTCCTTGTACATTATTTTGTCCTCTCAATGGATGTAATCCTGTACCCGGTCTTCCAATATGACCAGTAATTAATGCTAATGTAATAAGGCACCTAGAATTATCAGTTCCATGGATATGTTGAGAAATTCCCATTCCCCAAAAAATAATTGATTTATCTGAATTAGCATAAATTCTTGCAGTATCTCTTATAACTTCTGCAGAAATACCACAAATATTTTCCATTTCCTCCGGAACAAATTTGCTTATATTATTTTTTAAAGCCTCAAAGCCTTCAGTCATAGAAGAGACATACTGCTTATCGTATAAACCTTCTTCTATAATTGTATAAATAATTGCATTTAATAAAGCCACATCTTTTCCTGGCTTGAATTGTAAATGACTGTAGGCATGCCTAGATAAATCTTGCTTTCTAGGATCCATAATAATTAGTTTTTTTCCGTCTTTAGCAGCTCTTTTAAAATATGTAGCAGCAACAGGATGATTAGTTGTAGGTCTAGCACCAATTACTATAATACAGTCAGAATCCTTGACAGCTGTAAATGGAGCAGAAACTGCTCCAGATCCAACGCCTTCCATTAGTGCGGCAACTGAAGAGGCATGGCATAACCTTGTACAATGATCAACGTTATTAGTCTTAAAAGCAGTTCTAATAAGCTTTTGAAATAAATAAGCCTCTTCATTTGATCCTTTAGCTGAGCCAAATCCACAAATACTAGAGGGTCCATTTTTAGAGTATATTGAATTTAGATTTTTTGCCGAAAATTCTATAACTTCATCCCATGAGGCCTCTCGAAAGTAGTCACTAATTTTTAAATCTTTATAGTTTTCAATCTTTTGCTTCCTTATCCCTTCTTTTCTAATCAAGGGTTTCATTAACCTTCCTTCGTTATGAATATAATCGAAACCAAATCTACCTTTTACGCACAGCTTTTGATTGTTTGCAGGCCCGTCTCTACCATCTACTTGGACTATTTTGTTGTCTTTAACAAAAACTTTCGTCTGACACCCTACGCCGCAATAAGGACATAGAGAATCAACCGTTTTATCAGGGAATGTTTCTCTAACTCCATTATCATCTAATAAACTTTTTTCCATTAATGCCCCCGTAGGACATGCCTGTACACATTCTCCACATCCCACACAAGTTGAATCACCCATTTCATCATCAAAATCAAAAATTACCTTAGAATTATATCCTCTATTAGCCATTCCTATAACGTCATTAGATTGAACTTCACGACAAGCTCTTACACATAAATTACAATTTATACATGCCTCTAAATTAACTTGCATAGAAGGATGACTGATATCACAAGAAATATTTTTAATTTTTGGGAAAGTATTAGCTTCAGCTTCTACTTTATCAAACCAATTCCAAAACTTAGAGTCTGAGTCAGGGTGTCTCTCTCTATCTGGCTGATCTGCCTCTAGTAATTCAAATATTATTTTTTGAGATTCTTTTGCGGCATCACAATTGGTCGTAATTTCCATTCCTTCAACAGGTTTTCGAATACAAGAGGCTGTTAATGTTCTTTCACCTTTGACTTGAACAACACATGCTCTACAGTTTCCATCTGGTTTATAGCCTACCTCATCAGAATGACATAGGTGAGGAATATTTATTCCATTTGATTTAGCAATTTTCCAAATGGTATCTTCTTTATTCCCTTGTACTTCTTTATTGTTAATTTTAAACTTTACCATTTTATTTTAAATCTTCCTCAAAATATTTTATAATACATTGCAGTGGGTTTGGAGCCGCTTGTCCTAAACCACAAATTGAAGCTTTATTCATTGTAATAGACAGTTTGTTAAGCAATTCAATATCCCAATCTTTTTGTTCCATTAGCTTTACCGCCATTGATGTACCATTTCTACAAGGTGTACATTGCCCACAACTCTCATCTTCAAAAAATTTCATTAAATTAAGCCCAATACTCTTAATATCAACTTTATCAGATAAAACTACTATTGCAGCTGATCCAATAAAACAACCGTACTCTTGCAACGTGTCAAAGTCTAGAGGTATGTTTCCAAGACTTGCTGGTAAAATACCACCAGATGCTCCACCTGGAAGATAACCCTTAAATTTATGTCCATCAAGCATTCCTCCACAATGTTCTTCAATCAATTCATTAATTGTAATTCCTGCATCAGTAAGCTTAATACCTGGTGATTTTACATTTCCAGACACAGAAAATGTTCTAAGTCCTTTTCTTCCATTTCTTCCATATGAACTGAACCATTTTCCTCCTTTTTCAAAAATCTCTCTTATCCAATAAACAGTTTCCA
>CACMQH010000022.1 GCA_902615805.1 Rhodospirillaceae bacterium | reverse complement strand
ACTAAATCATTTTAATGAAAGTAATTTAAAACCTAGTACTGAAAAAAATATTAATAATACAAAAGAAAACTCTTTTGATAATTTTGATAGACTTAAAAATATATTAGATATACGCAGCAATGATATTAAGCAAAGATTTTCTCAAATATTAGAAAATAATATAAAGATGAATAATAATAAATTTGAAATTCAACTTCGTCCTGAAAACCTAGGTAAAATACATGTGACTATAGAAATTACTGGTCAGAATGTTGATATAAATATAAACTCAGATAATATTAATTCCATACAAAGTTTGACTGAAAATAATAGTAATTTACAAAAAATGTTGCAAAATAATGGAATGAATTTAAATAATTTTAATTTTAATGGTAATAACAACAAAGGATCTAATAAAAATTCAAAAGATAATATAGCACCTAAAAATGAAAATATATCTGTAAATACAAAAGATAATAAAAATGATGATGATAGTTTAATGTCTGATAAATTAGTTTATGTTAAGGCTTAATTATAAAATGGAGTTTACGAATGGCTGATAATAAAGATGAAAATGAAAAAAAAGGCGGAATAGTTAAAATAGCTATTTTTGCTGTTGCAGGTCTTGTGCTGTTAGGTATAGGTTTAGGTATAGGTGCATTAATTTTTGGTGGAGGCTCAGAGCCAGATCCATCTGCTGAAGTCTCTGAAATTTTAGATGGAAATAAACCTCCTGCTGACAATAAAAAGGAAGAAGAAGAAGAAAGTTCTGATGAAGAAAGTGAAGTTGAAATGGAGTGTACTGAAAATGCTGATGGAGAAGAAGAGTGTGTTCCAAAGAAAAAAGTAAAAAAAGTAAATGTAGAAGAAAAATTTCTTACAACTTATTATGAATTTCCTGGCAATTTTACAACTAACTTAAGAGGTTCTAAACAGTTTCTACAAATCACCGTAGGCGTGTCAACTCAGTATGATGAAGAGGTAATGGTAAATGTTGAAAGTCATCAATTAGCTTTAAGAGGAATAATTTTAGGGGTGATGAGTGAGTATTCGCAAGATGATGTTGCGGGAAGAGAAGGAAAGCAGGCACTTGCAGACTCAATAAAAGATGCTCTTAATATTTTTTTAGAAGATAAAGAAGGTTTTGGTGGAGTTGAAGGAATTCATTTTACATCATTTGTTTTGCAGTAAGAAAAGTTATGGCTGACTCAAGAAAATTAACTACGGATGAAGTAAATGCATTAATGGAAGGTCTTTCTACGGGAGATGTTTCATCTGAAGCTGGAATAGGAAAGGATCTAGAGGTTGCACCTTTTAGTTTTGGTACTGATGATTTATCACTTATGGGTGATTACTATGCTTTAAGGTTAATAAATGAAAGATTTGCCCGGTTTGCTAGATCAGTATTTCAGCCTATGTTGAGGGTTCAACCAAGAATAAGCTCATTTCCTCCTGAAGTTAAAACATTTGATGAATATTCATCCTCATTGGATTCTTTTATGAGTTTATCTACATATAGAATTGAAGAATTAAGAGGATCATTATTGGTAGTTTTTTCTCCTGCTTTCATTAGTATTTTAACAAATGCTTACTATGGTGGAAATATTGAAGTTTTAAAAACCACAAGACAAGAGTTTACTGCTACTGAAGAAAGAATAATAGAAATGGTAAACGTTGATCTTATTAAACAGCTTAAATTAAGTTGGAAAGACTTAACACCTATAAATTTTACAAAATTAGGTAGAGAAATGAATCCACAGTTTACTAATTTTGTAGATGCTAGCGATTTAGTTATTATTTGCTCCTTTGTAGTTCAATTGCCAGGAGTAGATGCTGCCAATTTTGATATTATTTATCCTTTGCAAACTTTAAAGCCAATAGCTTCACTATTAAGGTCTAGAGTTCAATCTGATATAGTAGAAGATGACGTATCTTGGAAGGATAAATTAGAAAGTGCTATTTTAGAAATACCATTAGACATTAAAGCTACATTAAGTCAACCAATGGTTAATATGGCCAAACTCTTAAGAGTTAAAGCAGGGGATACTATTCAAATCCCCGTTTCTGATAAAATTGACGTTTATGTAGAAGATATTAAGATGTTTAATGGCGATTTAGGGGAATATAAAGGAAGTGCAGCAGTTAATATAAAAAAAAGAATTTAATTTAAAGAGAGGATACTATGGCAGAGGAAAAAAATAAAGAGACATTAGAAGAAGAAAATAAGGTAGAAGAGGCTAATAAACCTGAAGAAGTAAATTCAGATAACGCTGAAAAGAACGAGAGAACTGGCTTAGAGAACTTAAAAGTTTTAGAAAACATTGATGTAAAGCTTACGGTTGAAGTTGGAGGGGCTGAGATAAAACTAAGAGAATTACTGAGAATTAATGAGGGTTCAGTAATTGAGCTAGAGAGACTAGCAGGTGATCCCTTAGATATTTTAGCTAACGGCACTATTATAGCTAAAGGTGAAGTAGTGATGATAGGAGAGCGTTTTGGTATCAGGTTTACAGAAGTTGTTGATCCTAAAGAAAGAGTGCAAAATTTATAAGTCAAATCTTTGACTCTATTTTCTTTTTTTAATCAAAAACCCGGTATTCTAAGTTAATTCTTATTTGGCAAGACTTTTGCATCTCATTTATACAGGAGATGCAAATGCAAGAAACTTTTGATTTTTATACATTAATTATTATTATTACTTTTCTAGGTACACTTTTGTTCCTAGCTTTCTTTATTAATAAAAAGAAAGATTTTTTTAAATCACAGATCAATAAAAATAGGTCCATTGATATTATTAGTTCATCATTACTTGGTGGTGGTAACAGAGTAATTATGTTTAAAGTAAACAAAAATAATTTTCTGGTTGTATCTAATAAAACTAGTATTTCAAATATTTTACCTTTGAATGATATTGAACTAGTTAATACAAGTGAGAATAACTAATGACTACCTTTTTTAAAAAGACAAACTTCTTATTATTTATTTTTCTCCTTATATTTGGATTATTTTTTATAAATAATGCATTTGCAATAGAAACACTTGGCGGCTTACCTGCTTTAAATGTTGAAGCTAATGAAAATGGAGGCACTACATATTCTTTATCATTGCAAATATTATTATTAATGTCAGCTTTAACTATTTTACCTTCACTATTGCTAGGAATGACATCATTTACCAGAATTGTTATCGTGATGTCTATATTGAGACAGGCTTTAGGAACTCAACAAACACCTCCCAATCAAGTATTAATAGCTTTAGCATTATTTTTAACTTTTTTTATAATGGCACCTACTTTCACCAACATATATGAATTAGTTGCTATCCCATATATGAACGGTGAAATTCAAACACCAGATGCCTTAGATAAAGCATCAAAAGAAATAAAAAGTTTTATGATAACAAATACTAGAGAAACAGACCTTTCAATGTTTGCAGAAATATCAGGTGCACAACAATTTTATAGCAAGGAAGAAATTCCTTTTAGTATAGCATTACCGGCATTTATTACATCTGAATTAAAAACTGCATTCCAAATTGGTTTTTTGCTTTTCTTACCATTTTTAGTAATTGATATGGTAGTTGCTTCAGTTTTAATGTCTTTAGGAATGATGATGCTCTCACCTATGTTAATAGCTTTGCCATTTAAAATATTATTATTTGTTTTAGTAGATGGTTGGAGTATGACAGTAGGTTCTTTAGTAAGCACTTATATTACACAATAGGTTTTAATATGGGATTTGAAAATAATATTGAAATGTTAAGTTTAGCTTTTTGGCAGGTTTTAAAATTAGCTGGACCTGTACTTTTAGTCGCTTTGATTATAGGACTTATTATAGGAATTATTCAAGCTGCTACATCTATAAATGAAATGACTCTAAGCTTTGTACCTAAGGTAGTTATAGTTATATTGACTATAGCAGTATTTTCAAATTATTTAATATTAGGCTTAACAGAATATTTTATGTTCATTTTTGAGAGAGTGGCAACACTAAGTTAAAATGGATTTGGTTAATAATTTTAGTCAAAATTTACCTGGTTTAGAATTATCAAGTTTAGTTTCTATTATTGGAGCGTTAGCCCTAGCCTCACTAAGAGTGGGTAGTTTTTTTTTAGCATCTCCATTATTTGGTTATAGAATTATTCCTTTACAAGTAAGGATAGTAATTTCTTTCGCAATAAGTTTTATAATTTTTAATAGAGTTGAAATGCCTAATATAGTATCATTAGCAGGCTTACCATTGTTTTCAATTATTTTTGTAGAATTATTAATAGGATTAACAAGTGGAATTCTCTTAACCGTTTTATTTTCTGCTTCAAGTTTAGCAGGAGAAAAAATAGCTGCGAGTACAGGACTGAGTTTTGCAGGATTAATAGATCCTGAGTCAGGAACTCAGACTCCTGTGATAAGTCAGATATTATCTTTATTTATGATAGTGGTTTTTTTATCACTAGATGGGCACCTCTTAGCATTATCAGTAATTATAGAAAGTTATAGAGTTCTTCCTATTGGTGCGACTAATATTAATATGAGTATGATCCAATTAGGAATTGATGCAGGAGGATTAATGTTTAAATTTGGTGCTTTGATTATGTTACCTGTAGTAGTTGGTATAACACTCTTAAATGTTGTAATAGGAATAGTTACAAGGTCTGCTCCGACATTAAATTTATTTTCTTTTGGTTTTCCAATAACAATGTTGTTTGCATTCTTTTTATTGTATGTATGTACTATTACTATAGGAAGTAATTTTTCAAATATTACAAATGTATCAGTTGACTTTATACATAGGCTAATTGAAGGATTAATGTAATGGCAGATAATCAAAATAATAGCTCTCAAGAGAAAACAGAAAAGCCGACCCAAAGAAAGTTAGATAAGGCTAAAGAAGAAGGAAAAGCTGTTACATCAAAAGAAATGTTTGTTTTATCATCTATAGTGATGATGTTAGCATTTTTTTATTTTGTAGCTAGTAATCATGAACAAATAATTTCCAGTTGGAAAAATCTATTTTTATCTATAGAAACAGTAAAATATGGCATTTCACCATTAGTGGCTTTAAAGGATGCTATTTATAAGATTTTAATATTTATAATAATAATAGGAACGCCTTTTTTAATTGTTACAATACTTACTCAATTATTTGTTGGAGGAATTACATTTAGTTTTAAAGCAATATCATGGAAAAATAGTAAATTTAATCCTATAGAATGGTTAAAAAGAACATTTAGTGTAAAAGGTCTAGTAGAACTATCTAAAAGTGTATTAAAAGTTGTACTTTTATTTGGGATAGGGTCTTTTTTTTTATATAACGAAACTACTAAACTAATACAGCTTTCAACAGAAACCTTTGAACATGCATTGAAAACTGCTGCCTCTTTTTTTCCTTTACTTATTATTTTTTTAATTATTGCTCTGTTGTTGATAGGTATCTTAGATTGGTCTTGGCAAAAATATAGTTTTTTAAAATCTTTAAGAATGAACAGACAAGATTTAAAGGATGAATCTAAGGAAACTGAGGGATCTCCAGAAGTTAAATCTAAAATTAGAAGATTGCAATATGAAACAGTGCGAAAAGCTGTGAAACAGGCAGAATCACTAGAAAATGTAAATGACGCGTCAGCAATAATAGTAAACCCAACACATTTTGCAGTAGCTCTAAAATACGATGTTGGAGAAGTTGGTGCTCCAAAAGTTTTAGCAATGGGAAGAGGTAAGATAGCAGAAAAAATTATAGAGAAAGGTAAAGAAGCAAATATATTCATATACAGACATAAATTATTAGCAAGAGCTTTGTATTTTACATCTGAATTAGGTCAAGAAATATCAGATAAATTATATACAGCTGTTGCAATAGCTTTGGCTTATATTTATAAAGTAAATAAAGGAGAAGATATTATAGAGCCTGATATAGATTTACCTAACGATTTAATATTTAACGAGGATGGTACTACGAATGAAAAGAAATCAAAGTAATATAAAAAAATTAAGCGATTATATAATGAATTTTGCTTTTTTATATTCTTCATTTCTATGTTTTACAACTGCAATAGAAAAATGGGATACACAGAGATTTCTAGCTATTATTATTTTTGTATGTGGTTTTTTATCTTTTATAGCCGTTTTTCGTAATTATATAGCAAAATTAGTTTATAAAATTAGAAAAGTTAAAGATTATGAATAATGTATTAAAGTGTCATGGCTGTAGATATTTTTATGTTACTTATAAACAAAGTAAACCTTATGGTTGTAAAGCATATGGATTTATTTCTAAAATATTACCGTCAAAAGTAGTTTTTGATGCATCTGGCATAAAATGTGCTTATAAAAGAGTAATAAAAGGTTATAATAGGAAAAAAGATGAATTCTGCAAATGAAGTACAAGAAAGCATAAAGATAGCATTAGATGCTGCTGACGCGGCCACTGATGTTACATCAGAATATAATAAAATTAAGTCTGAAAATAAAAAATTGGAGGCATCCGTGAAGCAAATTCATAAATTTACAACAATCATTTTTGGAGTGTCTATTTTAGCTGCTGTAATTGGACTTAGTCTTACGGCTCTAATTTATTCAAGAACTATGAATGAACTTACAGCTATGACTAATACAAGTAGAGAAGCACTTGTAGTCTTTGCTGAAAACGTTGATGGAGTTAAGGTTGCCTTAGAAAAACTAGAAACAGGTATAGATGAGCAGGCAAGAATTTTAGAAACAAATAATGCTTTAATAGAAAGTATAAATAATTTAGACAAAAATGTAACAAATACAAATAATTTGCTAGTTGAGGAATTATCAAAGTTAACTAATAACTTTTCAACTACAGCAAAAAGTACTAATGAAAAAAATATTAAAGAGTTAAAAAAAATTGTTAATGACCTTAAGAAAACACAAAAAGATTCTACAAAACAAATGGTTAATTTAGCAAAAA
>CACMQH010000021.1 GCA_902615805.1 Rhodospirillaceae bacterium | reverse complement strand
TTAAATATACATATACTTCTGATCAAAAACATTGGGTAGGAGATGGTTTTCATGTCTATGGATTGTTAAGGCCATCAGAAGAATTGAACAAGTTTATAAGCCCTTTTATTATGTTAGATTATGCATCTCCTAAAGAGTTTTCAATTACTAATCAAAGAAGAGGTGTAGGAGAACATCCGCATAGAGGAATTGAAACAGTTACTTTTGCGTATCAAGGCGAGGTAGAACATAGAGACTCTTCTGGAGGAGGAGGAGTCATAAAACCTGGAGATGTTCAGTGGATGACTGCAGGAAAAGGTATCGTACACGATGAATTTCATTCAGAAGAGTTTTCAAAGAAAGGTGGAGTTTTTGAAATGGTTCAACTTTGGATTAATTTACCTAGGAAACATAAAATGACAGATCCTAAATATCAAGAAATTAGTAGTGTAGTTATACCAACTATATCATTAGGAGATAAAATAAAACTTAGGGTGATAGCTGGCAATTTTGAAGAAACTAAGGGACCCTCTTCTACTTTTACTAAAGTAAATTTATACGATATTATAAGTAAAGAAAATAAAAGCATTTCTTTAAAACTTGAGAATGGTACTAATACAGTAATATTAATTATGAGTGGGGAATTAAAAGTAGAAAATAAAAATTTTAAAGATAGGGATATCTTAATTTTTGAACGTGAGGGATCACAAATAGAATTAAAAGTATCTGATAATTTTAAAGGTTTAATATTGAATGGTGAACCAATTAATGAACCAGTAGTAGCCCACGGACCATTTGTTATGAATACAAAAGAAGAAATTTATCAAGCATTTTCTGATTATCAAAATGGAAAAATGGGTAGATTGTAAAAATAATAATAGATTTTTTTTTAAAATTACTTATTTTTACTTAGTATCATAAAGGAAGTAAATTAATGACAGATGACAATACAAATAAGCCTTATCCTATTAAAGTAAGAGAAGGAAAAAATTACTTTATATGCTCTTGTAAATTAACAAAAAGGCAACCCTTCTGTGATGGAGCACATATTGATACGGACAACCAACCATTTATGTACAAGGCTGAGGAAACTAAAGAGATATATTTTTGTGGATGCAAGGAGTCTAAAAATTTTCCATTTTGCGATGGGTCACATAACAATATTAAATGAACTAAAGAATATTATATAGCTTATATAATCTCATAAATATTAATAAATTTTACATATAGATACAATATTTCACTTACAAAATCCTTGCATTACAAATGACTTTTCTCTTGTAACGGTAAGTCCATACTGGCATCTTTTTCCTAATAATTCTTTTAAGTTTCCTGAAGCAGAAAAAACGTCAAAATAACCTGCTCCCACTTCTAAATCACTTTCAACTCTCGTTGGAAAGCCCCACATAGAACTTTTGTTATCAATTTTAAAAATTACTATTGCATTTACATCAATTAATATTCCTTTGTTATTTGTTTTTCTAACTCCTTGCCCAAAAAAATCTCCAATGTTACCCTGATTATCAGTAAATGCACCTTTGCTATCAAACATATTAAAAATGCTTTTGTCTGGTAATTCTATACTACTATTTTTTAAAGTATTTCCCATTATAGTAAATTTATAATTTTCCTTAGAAGATATACTATTTGATAAGATTATTATAAATAAAATTATTAGTTTCATTAATTAATTATACAATGAAATAAAAATAAAAATACTTAATAAATGTTAGGTGTAGTATTATAGTTAAAGTATAATTTTGATATGAAAATTTTGTTTATAATATATTTTTTTTTAGTAACTAATCTTATAGCTGCTGAGTATTCCTCAGAAAGCAGTGGTAAAGAAACCTACAAATTTTCAATTGATACTACAGACGGATATTCAACAGAAATTAGAAAAACTGAGGGAACTTGGACTGATAATTTAGGGAATTATGGTCTCAATACATGTGTGGGAACCATAATTAAAGAAAAAGAGAAATTGAATTTAGATTTAATGTGCGAATACGTAGATCAAGAAAAACAAAAAAATTGGTCCAAATTGTATAGAAAGAAAACTATTGATGACTCTGTGATAGGAGTGGTTGAATATATTGATGCAACAGATAAATATAAATTTTTGGTAGGAAAAAAGTGTAATTATGCAGTAAAATTTTATGATACAAGTTTCTTCTTTTTTAAACATAAATGTAATGAATAAATGATAAATAAATTAAAAAAAGGACAAACTTACACCGAAGAATGGGTGCCAACACATAAGACTTTAAAGAAATACTGTGAACTTTCAGGCGATTACAATCCAATACATACTGATCTTAATGCAGCTAAAAGAATAGGAAAAAATAATATTATAATTCATGGCAACCTAACTTGTTCAATCATATCGAAGATAATAGGTATGAATTTTCCTGGAAAAGGTAGCTTAATTTTGGAGCAGAAAGTTTTGTTTCCAAATCCTATTTTTCCTGATGATTTAATAAGATTTAAATTTATAGTTCAAGAAATTAATACACAATTAAACACAATTCTAATTGGTGTAAAAGCCCATAAGATTACTGAAGTAAATAAAAATATAGAAACTGTTTTAAGAGGAAATGTTTTATGTCTAATATAAATAAATCTCCTATTCTAATTTTTGGGGCTTCAGGAGCTATAGGTTCTAGTGCTGCGCACATATTGAAAAAAAATAAATACAATTTACTATTGTCAAATAGTAAGAATAACAAAGATATTAAAAATTTAAGTGGAAAACTTAAATCTCCATACTTTAGTTTTAATTTTGATAAAAAATTAAGTAAAAAACAATTAGTAAATAAAATTGAAAAGCATACATCTAGTTTGCAGGGAATAATAATATCGATTGCTAAACCTTTTCCAAATAAATTAATACAAAATACAGAGGATTATATTTTTGAAGAACAAATAAATATTCACTTACTTTCGTTACATAAAATAATTAGGTCATGTTTACCACTATTAGAAAGAGCAAAAAATTTCTGCACGCCGAGAATAATATATATATCATCAGAGTATCTAATAGGTTCACCACCAGTGAAAATAGCTCCTTATATTGCGGCTAAGAGTGCTAGTACCTCTTATGTTAAAATATTGGCTAAGGAGTTAATAAAAAAAGACATAAGAGTTTTTATATTATCTCCTGGAATGATTAAATCTAATTTAACTTCTAATATTCCAGAGGAATATTTTAAACAGATAGAACAAAGTATGCCGGAAAAAAAACTAACTAGTACTAAAGAAATTTCAAATATAATAAATGCTATTTACAAGGGCTATTTAGATGCCTCTTATGGCAATGAAATTCAAGTATCAAAAGCTGAAAGAAGATGAGTAAAAAAAAACCAAATTGATGAACTGCAGTATTTTTTAAAAAATTCCTTTTTTTTAGATTTAGAACCGCAGAAAGCTTTACAAATGGCAAAGCGTTTAAAAAAATTTAAAAATAATATTAAATGTGATCTACCAAAAGTAAGAATTAGGATATTATCTAACTTTAATTTAGAGTTTATTATAGATTCTATAATCTTTTGTTTTTATCAAAGAGGAATGTTTGCTGATATTTCTTATTCTGATTATGGAACTATGTTTGCTGAATTACTTGATCCTAAAAGCCAAACATATATTTCAAAACCAGACATAGTTTTTATTTGGCCTACTTATAGAGACATACAAGAGTATAATGTTTCTGTAGATAAAGAAGTTTGCTTTTGGAAAAAATTATGGGATTTACCAAAAAATAAAAAAATAGAAATAGTTCAATGTTTATTTGATAAACCACCTTTTATAAGTATGAACAATTTTCAAAGTAATAGTATGAATAGTCTAATTTCCCATATTAATGAAACAAACTTAGAATTAGAAAAAAAATTTGCTAATGAAATTAGTTTTATTAACCTTGAGACATTACAAATTAATGTAGGTTCTAAGAATTGGCACGACAACAGAATGTATGCATTATGCAAACAACCATTTGCTTTAGAGGCAATCCCTGAAATTTCACAATTTTTAACATCATGTATGGCAAGTAAATTAGGTAAAAGTAAGAAAGTATTAATAATGGATTTAGATAATACTTTATGGGGTGGTGAAATTGGTGATTTAGGAGAAGATGGTTTAATTTTGGGCAAGGAAACAAGTGATGGAGAAGGATATGTTAATTTTCAGAGTTATATTAAGCAATTAGCTGATATGGGAGTATTATTAGCAGTTTGTTCAAAAAATAATGAAGATATAGCAAAGAAAGTATTTATTAACCATACTGATATGCTAATTGGTTTAGAGGATATATCTTGTTTCGTGGCCAATTTTAAAGATAAAGCTTCAAATATTTCTTATATAAAAAAATTTTTAAACGTTGATTATGACTCGATGGTATTTGTTGATGATAGTAAAGTAGAATGTGAATGGGTTAAACGTTCATTACCTGATGTAGTTGTAATTAATTTAGAGGGGGATCCATCAACTTTCGCTTATCAATTAGATAGACAAGGTCTATTTATAAAGTCTTCATTATCACAAGAAGATAAAGTGAGAGCAAAAAGTTTTCACGCTAAGCAAGAAATAGAAAAATTAAAAACTAATACAAATAATTTACAATCGTTCTTAAAGAGTCTAAATCCTGTTTTAGTTATTGAGAAGGTTTTGCCTTATGCATTAGATAGAGTTGAACAGTTATTATTAAAAACTAATCAATTCAAACTAAACAATACTGTTTATAATAAAAAACAAATAGAAATAAATCATAATAATATTTTAGCTATGAGATTTCTGGATAAATTAAATGATTATGGAATAGTAGTAATATTATTACTGGATTTTAGAGATAAAAAAATAAATATCATTAATTGGGTTATGAGTTGTCGAGTTTTTTCAAGAAATATTGAATTAGCAGTTTTAGAAATATTAAAAAAAATAGCACATAATAAATCATATAAAAAAATATCCTTAGAATTTATTAAGTCTAAAAAAAATATAACTGCCGAAAGAGTTATTGCTAGGCTTGGTTTTAAAAAAAATGAAAATACTTCGGCATATGATCTTAATGTTGACGATATTGCAGTCAATAGTAATATTAAAATTAAATTTTTAGAAAGGTTTGATAAATAGTGTCTCAAAAAAAACAAATATTGATAAAATTACAAAATATTTTCAGAATTATTTTTGATGACGATAGCATTAAGCTCAATTCAAATACAACCGCTGAAGACATTGAAGAGTGGGACAGTTTAAACCAAATAAGAATTATTTTAGCATGTGAGAAAGAATTCTTAGTGAAATTAAATCCTAGAGAAATTAATGATTTCGTTAATATAGGAGAAATGGTAGAACATCTTTTTTCTAAAAATGTAAAAGTATAGAAAAACCGTTGCTTTTTAATAGTGAAATTTTTTTATATTTTTTTTTACCTTTATGTTTAGTTCTTTTTTATATCATAAAGGGATCGAGATACCGACTTGAAACATTAATTTTATCTTTCTTTTCTTTGCTTTTTTATGCTTGGGATGAACCAAAATGGCTTATTTTATTACTAATTTCAATAGTATCTAATTATTTTTTTGCTCATAAAATTTATAAAGATAATAGAAGGTATATTTTAACAATTGGAATAATTTTTAATATTAGCTTAATAGCTTGGTTCAAGTATAGATATTTTATTGCAAATACATTTCTAGGCTCTAATATAGAAAATAATTTGTTTATACCACTAGCTATATCATTTTTTACATTTCAACAGATAGCCTTCTTAGTAGATATTTATGATAAAAGCATTAAACCGCTAAAATTTTTAGATCATTTATTTTTTGTTAGCTTTTTTCCTCAATTAATAGCAGGGCCTATCGTTTTAGCAAAAGACATAGTTCCTCAAATTAATAAAATGAAAGATAAACAAATAATTAATTCTTTTATTTTAGGTGTTTTTGTTTTTTTTGTAGGACTTTTTAAAAAAGTTTTTTTAGCAGATAATCTAGTTCCTTATGTAAATATTGGATTTAATAATATTTATAACGCACTTACTTTTATAGAAGCTTGGAGTACAATTTCAATGTTTGCACTCCAGCTTTATTTTGATTTTTCTGGTTACTCAGATATGGCAGTAGGTTTGGGCTTATTATTTGGCCTTAGATTACCAATTAATTTTAATTTACCTTATAAATCAAAGTCTATAATTGATTTTTGGAAAAGATGGCATATTACCTTAACTAAATTTTTTACTTTTTATTTGTATTCACCTTTATCGTTATATATGAGTAGAGTATTTTCTAATAATTTAATATTTCTTTTGATTATTCCCTTTTTAGTGACTTTTATATTATCAGGGTTGTGGCATGGATCCGACTGGAAGTTTGTCTTTTTTGGCCTTGTGAATGGAGTAGGGCTTATTGTAAATCATCTATGGAAATTTTATAAGATGCCGAAATTACCTTACATACTTGGTTGGCTTCTAACTATGATGACAATATTAGTATCTTTTGTTTTTTTTAGAGCCAATAATATGGAAGAAGCAATGCATTTTTTATCAATAATGTTTAATCCTAGTATCTTTTTTAGTCCTCATTGGTTGGAGCAATATATAGATATTAAATTCTTAAAATCTGCTTACATACCACTGTTCTCTTCTGGAGTTTTTACTGTAAAATACTTAGTTGTATTCTTATTTTCTTTTACTTTGGCATTAAAAATTCCTAATGTCGCCAGTATTAATTTCAAATTAAAGTATAATTGGTATTATGCTTCTTTATTAGCAATTTTGATATTGTTTTCTATTATTAACTTAAACAAACAAGTATCTTTTATTTATTTTCAATTTTAATTTAATGATATGAAAAAAATTAATAAAAAAAATAGGTTTATACTAATACAACTTCCAATATGTATATTTCTTATTTTATTAATTTTTGAAATATTAGCTTATTTGCTTTCTGATTTTAGAGCTATAAGACATGGCCTTGATAGAAAAGTCAGCTATATTGAAAATGATAATAATAACAGTTTCAATGATATTTTATTATTTGGAGATAGTGTAACCAAAGATATTGTAGACGAGTACAACATTTATAGAGAAAAATATGGTATTGTTAATATGACTACTAATAGAGCAAGTGGTTTTATAGGAGCATTTTTGTTGTATAAAAAATATACTAAAAAAAATAAGCCTCCTAAATATGTAGTAGTCAGTAGTACACCTCACTTTATTACCTTTTTCCCAGAACATAAAACAAAGGAACTCTATTTGACAAGCGTATTTAATTCAAAAGATGAAATAAATTTTATTTCTAAATATTATGATAAAAAGGAATATAGTTTTTTTCAGAACTTAAAGTATAAAATTAAATCTATAGATCTAAGTATTTTAAATATAGAAAATAATATTATATATCCGTTACTAAATATTTTAGCTTTAGTAGATACTTCTGACTCTTTATCAATAGGTAAAAAAATTATAACTGAAGTAAAAAGTACAAATAGAAATTCTATTATAAACTATAATAAGGTGATTTCCAATAATAATACAAAATATTCACCTATTATAATAAGCTCTTTTAATGAAAAATTAATTGAAGACTTCTTTAGAAAATTAAAAGATGATGAAGTTAAACTCTTTATATCTTGGGCGCCAATTAAAGAAAATTATTTTCGCTATTTATCAAGTAATAATCAATTAAATATGTTAGAGAATATACTGAAAAAAAAAGCTATGGAAATAAACTTAGATATATCATTTCATAATTTTTCTTATCCTAAACCATTTCCTAATCAAGCTTTCAGAGATGAAGATCATTTAAAGTTAGGGTATTGGCGTAACTATTATGCATTTTTACTAAGAAATTACATAGAAAATAAAGTGTTCTAAAAATTTAAATGGATAATTTTAAAAATAAAAAAATTTATCAAATATTATTTAATATTTTTTTATTATTAGTTTTGCCTATTGTTGTACTTGCTCCTATGGGCACTTGGATACCATTGATAGTATTAGCATTAATAACGCTTTGCTCCACAAAAAGTTTTAAAAATATAACATTTGATAAAAAATATACTTTTCTAATAGTAACTTTTATTTTATGCACCCTGTTAAGCTATTCTCTATTTAATTATGATATTAAAACTATAAATACATTGATAAGTCTTTATTTTATTATTTTTTCATTTCTTACAATTTTAATTCTGTATGAATCTAAAACTGATTACAAATTTACTACCATACTAATAGTGATTTCATTAGTTATAAGTTTTTTAATAATTATTTTAGATTATACTTTTCAAATTGGATTTAA
>CACMQH010000020.1 GCA_902615805.1 Rhodospirillaceae bacterium | reverse complement strand
TGCCCTCTGTTAGACATGCTAAACTTTTTACATCTGAAGCAAAAAAAATACTATTGTCTTTGATGCAATAAACTAAAGGCTTTTTTCCAAACCTGTCTCTAGCTAAAAATAAATTCTTGTTTTTTGTATCCCAAATAACAAAAGAAAACATTCCATCTAACTTTTCAAGCATAGAAACTCCCCATTCTTTCCAAGCAGAAAGTAAAATTTCTGTATCTCCATTAGAAACAAATGAATGACCCTTATCAATTAATTCTAATTTTAACTTTTTGAAATTATAAATTTCACCATTAAAACAAATTACATAATTATCCTTATGCATAGGCTGAAATGAATCATTACTTAAATCTAATATTTTAAGTCTAGTATGTAGAAGATAAATATTATTATCTACCCAAATACCTTTATCATCTGGTCCTCTAGATCTAAGTCTTTGATAAGCCTTATCAAATTTCTTATCCAAATATGAGGTTCTTTGTAAACTGTTAAGATTTAATTTCCCAGCGAACCCACACATTTTAAGTTTTCACCTTTAAAAAAACATTATCATATGACCTTATCATCTTTCCTATTGCAAATAACTTATGTGCTCTATTCCTTGCTTTTCTACCCATAGTTCTAATAAATGCTTTTTTGATCTTTATAATTTTTGACAATTCTTTACTCAAAGTTTCTGTATCAGAACCGCTTAATATAAAACCTGTGTTTCCGATAATTTTTTTTGCATCCCCCACATTAGTAGCTACCGGAAATAAATTTGTTAACATACCTTCTACTAAAGCATTTGAAAACCCTTCACCAAAAGCTGATGGTACAATTACAATATCTGCTATATTGTAATACTCTTCTATATCTTTTTTTATACCTAAAGCAATACAATTATCAGGCAAATCTAATTTATCTGTTCCTTTTCCTGCTAATACTAATTTAATTTTATTAGTGTAAATATTTCCTATACTCTTATATGCGTTCAAAAAATTATTATAATTTTTCATAGGATCTACTCTAGCAACACATATAAATACTAAATCATTTTCAGCAAAGTTATATTTTTTTCTTAAGGCTTGCCTATGTCTGATAATTGAGGTAAATTTTTCAGAATCAACTCCATTATAAATAACTTTTCCAGACTTTTGGCTAAAGCCTATCTTTTTATGATAAGCTTGTCCGGCATAAGAATTATATATAATTTTTTCTACATATTTTGATAAAACAATGCAAGCATATATAACTAATTTCAGAGAGACAGAATAATGCTCTGAAACCATATTAGAACACCTTATATTCCAAATTAAAGGTTTGTCAAATACCTTAACTAATTTACAAAATACAGAAAAAAGACAAGCGTTATACATCCAAGATTGTATCATATCAGGTTTATAAATCTTAATTACGTTTCTAAAAAAAAATACTTTTAAAAATATTAGTAATTTATTTTTTGATCTCATTTCCCAGTATTTTATATTTAATTTATCTAATGTTTCTTTATATACATCAGCCTCAGTTAATAATAAGACACCATGGTTTCTATTGTACTTAAGTATCTCTACAAGTTGTCTTTCGGCTCCTCCATTTCCTAAACTAGCTATGACATGTAATACTTTTATATTTTTTTTCATGCTATTTTTAAAATTATTTTATTTATTTTTTTTTTAAAATTGACTGGAGAAACATAATCTACTAATAAGGACTTTCTTAGCTTTGGATTCTTATAATCTTTTCTCTTTTTCAAAAAATTAATTTTTTTTGAAATCTCATTTATGCTTTCAAATAACATAATGCTTTTATTAGATATATTTTGTTTAAAGTCATTTAGACTATAGATTTGTTTTGTGGAAATAACTGGTGTTCCCAAAGCCAATGACTCTAGAACGCAATTAGGTAGCCCTTCCCATCTTGAAGGTAGAATGAAGTAATCTGACCCTGCAATTAGGTCATATGGTTTCAGAATTTTTCCTAAAAATTTAATTTTACTTTCAATATTTAAATTTTTTACTTTCTTCAGCAGCTTACTTTTGAAATTTCCTTCTCCAACTACGATTAATTCTATGTTTTTATTGATTGCTAATATATGTAAAATTCTATCAATACCTTTCTGATAAACTAACCTTCCTACAAAAATTAGAGTTAAGTTATCTGCTCCAAGTCTAACAGGAGTAATGCTCTTTCTAGTTTGTTTAATACTAATAGGATTCCTGATTAAAAAAATTTTATCATTTTTTAATTGATATTTTGATATCTCTTCTTTCATAAATTCTGATGTAACTATTGCAGCATCAGTAAATTTAATAAAGAATTTGTATATAATTTTTAAAACATTTAATTTAAGGCTACCGCTTAAAGATTTTTCTATTATATTTGGTTGTCTAACAATTATTTTTACTTTAATCAGATTAAGGTATTTTAAAAATAATAATATTGCCGATATATTTGGAAAAGTAGATATAACCACATTAATATTCTCACTTTTTAAAATACTTAAAACTCTAGGAATAGCATAAATAAATCTGGAAAATTTTAAATCTATAATATTCTTATTTTTAGAGTTACTACACGTGACTTTAGCGTTTACTACTAGTAATTTAAGAGAAATCTTTGAGTCTTTAAAGTTTTTAAAATATGACCATATCACCTTTTCAGCTCCCCCTGTAGAATAAGAAGGCAGAATAATTAAAACTTTTTTTTTATTCATATTTTAATTATCTAACTTAATTGCAGCCAAAAAAGCTTCCTGAGGAATATTGACACTACCTATTTGTTTCATTTTCTTTTTTCCAGCTTTTTGTTTTTCTAATAATTTTCTTTTTCTTGTTACATCACCTCCATAACATTTTGCTATTACATCTTTTCTCATTGAACCTAGTGTTTCTCTTGCTATAACCTTAGAACCAATAGCTGCTTGTATTGCAATTTTAAAAAGTTGTTTAGGTATACTATCTTTAAGTTTACTACAAATTGCTCTTCCTCTACTAACTGCCTTTTCTTTATGAGTTATAAATGCAAGACTTTCCACATTTTCTCCATTTACTAAAATATTAACTTTATCTAATTTTCCCGATTGGTAATCAATTATTTCGTAATCAAAGCTAGCATAACCTTGGCTGATAGATTTTATTCTGTCATGAAAGTCAAAAATAACTTCATTCAAAGGCAAATGAAAGTTAATCATCACTCTGTTACCAGAAAAGTTGATGTCTTTTTGTATTCCTCTTTTTTCAATACATAGCTTTAAAATGCCTCCTAAATAATTTTCTGGAGAAAATATGGTTGCATTTATCCATGGCTCGCTAACTTCTTTTATTTTAGTTTGCTCTGGCCATTCTGCTGGATTATGTATTTCTAAAGCTTCTTCATTAGTTTTTAAGACTCTGTATACTACGCTAGGTGGTGTAACAATTAAATCTAAAGAAAACTCTCTTTTAAGCCTTTCTTGAATAATTTCTAAGTGAAGAAGACCTAAAAAACCACACCTAAAGCCTAAACCTAATGCTACACTTGACTCGTTTTCAAAAGTAAAAGAGCTATCATTTAATTTTAATTTATTTAATGACTCTTTTAAATGATCATAATCTGAAGCATCAATAGTATATAAACCACAAAATACTACTGGTGTGCTTGGTTTAAATCCAGGAAGAGGTGCTATCTTATGAATATTTTTACTGTTTACTATAGTATCTCCAACCCATGCTTGAGATGTTTCTTTAATATTAGCAGTAATGAAACCAACTTCTCCAGCCTGTAGTTCATTGACTTCTTCTGGTTTAGGTCTAAATACGCCTACTTTATCTATTTGATATTCATTGTCTGATAGCAATAATTTTATTCTTTCTCCTTTTTTTAAAGTTCCATCTACAACTCTAACTAAAACCATTACTCCTAAATAAGTATCGTACCAAGAATCAACAAGTAACGCCCTTAAAGGATTCTTATTACTTCCATTTGGAGGAGGTAATAGACTTATTAAATTATTAATAACTTGTTCTACTCCATTTCCTGTTTTAGCAGAAACTGAAACAGTATTAGTTGTATCTATACCTATTATTTCTTGGATTTGCTTTTTTATTCTTTCGGGTTCAGCAGAAGGTAAGTCTATTTTATTTAGGACAGGTATGATTTCTAAATCAGCTTCAATTGCCAACCAAGAGTTAGCTAAGGTCTGAGCCTCTACACCTTGACTTGCATCAACAAGAAGCAAAGCGCCCTCACAAGCAGCCATGGATCTTGATACCTCATAACTAAAGTCTACATGTCCAGGTGTATCAATAAGATTTAAAATAAAGGTTTTTTTATTATGGTCAGTATACTCTAATCTTACAGACTGCGCTTTAATCGTGATACCTCTCTCTCTTTCTATTTCCATAGAATCTAAAACTTGTTGTTTCATTTCTCTGCTAGAAAGTCCTCCACAAAACTCTATCAACCTATCTGCTAGAGTTGATTTGCCATGATCGATATGAGCAATTATCGCAAAATTTCTAATATTTTCTGTTGCCAATATATGTCCTTAAAATTAATTTTAATGCCTACAAAATTTATTTTGCCAAGCCATAAACATTATTATAGTCCAGATTTTGTAAGTCAATTTTTTTTCCCCTTTTTCAAACCTTAAAATTAATTTTTCAATATCAGAAGGGTCAAAAAAATTATTATTACTTAACAATAAATCCTTTGCCCATTGATTCAATGTTCCTTTTAGCCAGTCATATAATGGGGGTTCAAAGCCTTGTTTTTTTCTATTTACAAAATTTGATCCTAATTTCTCTTTCAGTATTTCCCTTAGTATTATCTTTTCATTTTTATAAAGTATAAAATTATCTGGAAAACTCCAGACTAAGTTTACTAAATCATTATCCAAATACGGACTTCTTATCTCTAAACTATTATGCATTGATGCTCTATCAGTTTTTACTAATAAATTACTGGGCAGATAAGTAATAACATCTCTCATCATCAAATATATAGGATCAGATACTATATTATTTAAGTTTGTAAGTTTTTTTTCAAAATAACTACCTTTAAAACTCCTTTCTATCATAATTTTCTCATCAGGCCTCCACCGTGACATTTCATCATTATACAAACTATCTAAATTAGTATGACTATATTTTCGAAATTTTTTTCCAATAGATCTCATATATGAATATTTTGAAGAACTGAAGCTTTCAGAAAAAGCTTCCATTAATTCAGAAAAAACTTTAGGTTGTTTTTTAATTTTATTCCAAAAAGAGGCTATATTTTTATATCTAGGATACCCACCAAATAATTCATCTGCTCCCTCCCCAGAGATAGCAACGGTTATTTTTTTTTTTACAAATTTACATAGCATATATGTAGGAATTTGAGAAGGATCAGAAAAAGGCTCATCATAAGCATTTACTACGCTTTGTATATCTTCTATACAATCTCTTTTATTTACATATTTATATGAATGTTTTGTTTTAAGTGTTTTAGCAACTTTATTTGCAAAATCTATTTCATTATTATTATCATTATGGAAGCCAATTGAAAAAGTATTAGCAGTTATATTTTGTCTAAATAAAGATAAGACTAAATTAGAGCTATCTATGCCCCCTGAGAGAAATATTCCTAATGGAACATCAGAAACTAGTCTGTTTCTTATAGAATCATCGATATGACTTTTGACTTTTTCTTTTGCATCTTCAAAAGTACCTTTAAATTTATTTTTTTTTGCATTTACAAAGCTTTTTACACTATCCCAATAATCCTTCTTTAATATTTTATTTTTTTTATCAAACTTAATTATATGCCCCGGCTCAAGTTTATATGTTTTTTTAAAAATACTTAATGGCTCAGGCACATAACCATACCTTAAATATTGTGAAAAAGCATTTTGACAAATTTGCTTTTTAAAATTCGGAAAACAAGAGAATGCTCTAAGCTCTGAGGCAAAAGTAAAGCCATAAGTTGTATCATAATTATAATATAATGGTTTTTCTCCAAACCTGTCTCTAGCTAACCATAATGTCTTTTTTGATATACAATATGCAGCTATTGCAAACATACCATTAAGTTTTTTAATAGCATTATAAAATCCATACTTAGATATACATTCTAGAGCTACTTCAGAGTCTGAGTTACTTCTCCAATAGTTTTTTTTTCTCTTCAACTTCTCTTTTAACTTTTTATAATTATATATTTCTCCATTGAAAATGATTACCCAATCTTTATTTTTAGAAATCATAGGTTGATTAGCTGAAGTTTTTAAATCTATTATACTTAATCTTTGAAACCCAAAAGCTAGTTTTTCCTTTTCATTTATATAAATATCTTTGTTGTCAGGACCTCTATGCGCAAGGGTATTAGTCATATTATTTAAAATTGAAACTAATTTTCTTACTTCTATATTGTAATTATTATTTAAATGTAAACCTACGAAACCACACATAATTATTTTCTTATAGAATTATTTGAAATACAAATTTTTTCAGCTCTCGTTTTCCAGGCCTTAGGCCTTTCATATAAATTACCAGAAAAAACTTTTAACGCGTTATACATTAGTTTTTTGTAATACTTAGGAACTAAAAATTTTGACAAAATATAATTAAACAAATGAGAGGAAAAATAAATATTATTTAATCGCTTATTATAAGTATTTGCTCTAGATAAAGCTCTTTTAAAAGCCAGTTTAATAAAAAATTTTTCTAAATTAGGGTTTTCATTGCAAAAATTAATTAAAGCTAAAATTGATTCATATCTGCTTCTTTTTTATTTGACTAGAAAGCCTGTCTTTTGATTGATTGCTAGGCAATATTGCTACTACTTGATTAAGAAATACTGCTGCCCCCGCAGAAAAAAGTCTCAAAAATAAAACTTGATCAGGAGATATAAAGTTTTCATTACAGCCTCCAGACATTATATATCTTTTTTTTGAAACTAGTATTGAACTAGAGTTTGCAGGACAATTTTTAATAAACTTTTTCAATCCCTCTTCTCTACTTTGTTTAAAATGATTGAAGGGCATTGAGTTAATGTTTGACTTATTTTCACTTATAAGACCATATACAAAATTTACTTTGTATCTATGTGCTAAATATAACATCTTAGAAGTAGATTTATAGGTAACATTGTCATCTCCATCTAAAAGTCTTATCCAATATCCTGAGGCAGACATAACGGCTTCATTTGTTGAATAAGATGCTCCTAAATTTCCTCTTTTTAAGATAATTAATTTACCAGGTAATTTAGAGGCAAATTTTTTTAAAATAATTAAGGTATTATCATATGAACCATCATCTACCACAATATATTCTCTTTTATGACTGCCTCCTTCTGTAGCAAGAGCTTGAAAAACATCTTGCAGATATTTTCTCTTATTATATGCAGTTATTATATAACTCACATAATTTAGTTTTTTTTTTTCTAAATTATAATTATGTGATACTTTGTAATACATATTTTTAATTATGATAAATAAAAAGTTATTTTTAAACAAAAATTTTACTAGTGATGGTAAACCAAGAGCCTATGTAGAACTAAGAAAGATAGATACGCTTTGGTTTAATACTGGAACTCTTTGCAACCTCAAGTGTAACGATTGTTATATTGAGTCATCTCCAACTAATAAAAATTTACAGTATATAAATTTGTTAGAAGTTAAAAAATATATTATAGAAATAAAAGAAAATAATTTGGGTACAAAACTTGTTGGTTTAACCGGAGGAGAACCATTTATGAATCCAAACATTATCTATATTCTTAAATATTTATTAGAAAATAGATTTAAAGTATTAGTATTATCTAATGGCATGAGACCAATAGAAATAAAATTTAAAGAATTACTTACATTGCCTAATTTGAATAATTTAACTATTAGAATTTCTTTAGATCATTTTAAGAAAAAGAATCATGAAAAAATCAGAGGCAGCAATACATGGAAACAAGTTATTAGAAACTTAATTTGGTTAAGCAATAATGGTTTAAATTTGAATATAGCATCAAAGATAAAACCAGATGAGTCAGAAAAAATTATAAGAGAAGGTTTTTATAAACTTTTTAAAAAAATTAAACTTAACATTGATCCCTATAATAAAAATGAATTAATTATATTTCCTATAATGGATTATGAAAAAACCTCAATAGAAATTACACAAGATTGTTGGAGAGTTCTAGATAAGAGTCCTGAAAGTGTTATGTGTTCTAATTCACGTATGATAATAAAAAGAAAAGATGAAATTAATACAAAAGTTTTACCTTGCACTCTAATAACAAAAGATAAAGAGTTTGAACTAGGTAATGATTTAGTTTCTTCAAAGAAAAAAGTATTTCTAAATCATCCCTTTTGTTCACAGTTTTGTATTTTAGGAAATTCTAGTTGTAGTTAAATGATTAACTTAAGAATAGTTTTATTCTTTATAGGTATATTAATTAGTTATTTGGGAATAGCTATGACTTTACCTCTTTTAATAGAAGTTAAAAATTCTGAAATGAATGCTACAAACTTTTTAATCTCTACCTTGCTAACCTTATTTTTTGGAATAAGTTTAATTCTGGCATTTAAAAAAGAAGAAAAAAAAATTAATGTAAAAGATACTATATTGATAACAACTCTTTCATGGCCAGTAATGATAATTTTATCAAGCTTGCCGTTCTACTTGGATGTTAATTGTGAAAATTATATTGATGCAATTTTCGAAGCTACTTCTGGTCTTACAACTACAGGTGCAACTGTATATAAAGAAGTAGAAAGTTTATCTTCAGGAATTTTAATATGGAGAGCTCTTCTTCAGTGGCTAGGAGGAATAGGTATTATTGTTTTTGCTATAGCAGTTATTCCTATTTTCAATATTGGAGGCATTAAGCTATTCACACAAGATTGGAGCGAAAAACCAAAAGACCTTCACTATCGGCCAAAAGAAATTGCTAAATTATTAGGTAGTATTTATATATCCTTTACTTTAATTATTTTGATACTCTTATATGCTAGTGGGCTGAATTTTTTTGATGCCTTTAGTCACGCTTTAACAACAATTGCAACAGGTGGCTTTTCCACTAAATCATCTTCCATTGGACACTATAATAATCTTTATACAGAACTAATAATAATATTTGGAATGCTTGCTGCCAGTCTTCCATTTACTTTATACATAGCATGCTTTAGAAAAAACTTTACAAGTCTTTTCGATAGCCAAGTAATATTATTTTTTTCTCTAATAATATTTTTTGTTTTA
>CACMQH010000019.1 GCA_902615805.1 Rhodospirillaceae bacterium | reverse complement strand
ATTTGCTATTGTTTAATAAAATATATAGCAATCAAAGTACATCTTCATTAAAAGTTAGTATCAGATAATTAAAAATTTAGTAAGATATTTTTTAAATATTAAACAAAAAATCTAACTTCAACAAAAAGTTCTAGCTATATATCAGCATAACAAAATTTTTCCTTATTTGCTCCGGGATGTGTTACTGCTCCATTTAATGCTGGTCCAACTAATTGAGAATACTTCCATAAATCTCCTGATTGATAATCATGTTTTTTAGGTTTCCATTGTTTTTTTCTTGATATTAACTCTTCTTCACTTACGTCAACTTCTAAAATACCATTATTAGCATCAATAAATATCTCGTCTCCATCGTGTATAAGAGCAATATTACCTCCAACAGCAGCCTCTGGTCCTACATGACCTATACAAAATCCTCTCGTAGCTCCTGAAAACCTACCATCAGTAATCAAAGCAACTTTGTCACCCATTCCTTGTCCATAGATAGCTGACGTAGTTGCTAACATTTCTCTCATACCAGGTCCTCCTTTAGGTCCTTCATATCTAATAACAATGACATCTCCTTCTTTATAGTTTTTATTTTGTACGGCTTCATAAGCTGCCTCTTCACTATCAAAAACTCTTGCTGGGCCTTTATGGACTAATCTAGTCATCCCAGCAACTTTAACAATAGCTCCTTCCTTAGCAATATTACCTTTTAAGCCTACTACTCCTCCTGTTTTAGTAATTGGATTATTAATATTTCTAATAACCTTTTGATTATTGGGAAATATTATATTTTCTAAATTTTCTTTTAAGGTTTTTCCAGTTACTGTGAGACAGTTCATATTTAAATGCCCTCCTTCAGCAAGTGCTTTTAACAATACTGGTACTCCTCCCGCTTCATATAAATCTTTAGCAACATAGTTGCCACCTGGCTTTAAATCAGCAATATAAGGAGTTGACTTAAAAATATCTGCAACATCAAATAAATCAAATTTTATTCCTGCTTCATTTGCCATAGCAGGTAAATGTAAAGCTGCATTTGTAGAACCTCCAGATGCTGCAACTGCCCTTGCAGCATTCTCAAGTGAGTCTAATGTCACTATATCTCTAGGCCTTATTTTATTCTTAATGCATTCCATAACAATTTTTCCTGCATTGTAAGCATAATCATCTCTGCTTTCATAAGGAGCAGGCGCCATAGTAGAGTTTGGCAAAGCTAATCCTATAGCTTCTGACACACAAGCCATAGTATTAGCTGTAAATTGTCCTCCACAACTTCCAGCTGAAGGACATGCTACTTTTTCAATATCTTCTAATTCATTTTCCGTAATAGTACCTCCAGAAAAATTTCCTACAGCTTCAAAAACATCTTGTACAGTAATATCCTTTCCTTTATACCTACCTGGTAAGATTGATCCACCATATATAAACACGGATGGTATATTTAATCTAAGCATAGCCATCATCACACCTGGCAGAGCTTTATCACAGCCCGCAAGCCCCACTAAACTATCATATGAATGTCCTCTGACACTTAGCTCGATGCTATCAGCTATAGCTTCTCTACTAGCTAAAGAAGCTTTCATACCTTGATGCCCCATTGCTATACCATCTGTAACTGTAATGGTTGTAAACTCTCTTGGAGTTCCCTCTGCATCTAACACTCCTTTTTTTACAGCTTGTGCTTGTCTCCTTAGAGTAATATTGCAAGGAGCTGATTCATTCCATGTACTCACTACACCTACAAACGGTTGGTTAATTTGTTTTTTTGTCATTCCCATTGCATAATAATAGGACCTATGTGGGGCACTACTTGGCCCAATACTAGTATGTCTACTTGGTAGCTTTGATTTGTCAAATTTTGTCATTTGTCCTCCTAATTATTATGATTTAATTTGAGTTAGAATTTTGTTTTTTAAAGATAATTTTTGTTTCATTTTATTTTTAAATTTTTCTACTACTATTGGGGGGGCTTTTTTTAAAAATTCGTCATTACCTACCTTATTTTTTAAAACCAAAATGTCTTTTTCTAAATTTAACAATTGTTCTTCTAAAAGTTTACTATCCTTTGATAATATGTTTTTATTCTCCACTTGTTTTTTATTTATATAAAAAATAAAATTAGTATTAATAAATTTCATAAAATTTGTGTTATTTACTTCTTCGTTCTTTACTTGTGTAAGCTTTATTCTTCCTAGTGTGTTAATTAAAATATAATTATTTTTAATCACGGCATTATCTACATTATAAAAAATTTCAATTATATTTCTAGGCTCTATTTTAAGACTAGCCTTAATGTTTCTACAAGCAGTTATTACATCAATTATGCCTTCAACTTCATTGAAGCTCTTTTCTATAAAATTAAAAGAAATATCACTAGGCCACTCTTCTTGCATTATAAAATTTTTATTATTTAAATAATTTACATATATATCGTCAGTCATAAAAGGTATGAAAGGATGCGCTAATTTAAGAATATTTTTAAAAACCATACTTGCGCATAATTTAATCTCTTCTTTAATATTTTCATTATTCTCATTGTTCAGATAAATTTTAATAAATTCTAAATACCAATCACAAAATATATTTTTGGTAAACTTATATATATCTTTAGTAGCTTCATTGAATTTATAATTTTCAATATTATGTGTAATGCTATTTATATAATTATTTAGTAACTTCAAAATCCATACATTTATTTTATTATTAAAATAACTATCTGTTGTTTTTGAAATTTCAAAACATCCATTTTTATTTAAAAAATTATATGCATTTCTAATCTTAGTAATAAAGTTTCTATTTATTTTTACATTTTCTTCAGAAAGTTTTATATCTCTTCCTTGGGCAGCCATTAAAGATAATGTATACCTTAATGCATCAGCTCCGAATTTATCAATAATATTAAGAGGATCTATAACATTACCTTTTGACTTTGACATTTTATTACCATATTGGTCTCTCACTAAAGCATGAATGTAGACATTTTCAAAAGGAACTTTATTTGTAAAATTGGCAGATTGCATCATCATTCTAGCTACCCAAAAAAATATTATATCAAAACCTGTAACTAAAACATTTGTTGGGAAATATTTTTTAAAATAAATATTTTTTGTATCTGGCCAACCTAATGTAGACATAGGCCATAATGCAGAAGAAAACCAAGTATCAAGAACATCTGTTTCTTGTTTTAATTGTTTTTTTTTCTTATAGAAATCCATTGCTAATTTATTAGCTTGATCTTCGTTATTAGCAGCAAATGCTTTACCATCTGGACAATACCAAATGGGTATTCTATGTCCCCACCAAATTTGCCTAGAAATACACCAAGGCTCTATTTGATTCAACCATAAAAAAAATGTTTTATTCCAAGAAGATGGATGAAATTTTGTTTCATTGTTTTTAACAAATTTTAATACTTTTTCTGCTAATGGTTTTACATTCATAAACCATTGATCAGTTAAATAAGGCTCTATAATGCTAGAGGATCTGTCTCCATAAGGGACTGTATGATTAATTTTTTCTATTTTGATAAAATTTCCATGTAGTTTTAAATCTTGTATAATTATATTTCTTGCCTTTATTCTGTCCATTCCTTGATATTTAATAGGAACGTTTTTATTAAATTTTCCATATTTATCAAATACTATTTTTAATTTCAGGTTATTTTTTTTCCCTATTTTATAATCATTAAAATCATGTGCAGGTGTAATTTTTAAAACACCACTTCCTTTTTCTTTATCAACATAATCATCAGCTATAATAGGTATAGTCTCATTACACAGTGGTAAATGTACTTTTTTTCCAATTAAATTTTTATACCTCACATCATTTGGATTTACGGCTAAACATTGATCTCCAAATAATGTTTCAGGCCTTGTAGTTGCTACCTCAAGATATTTTGAACTATCTACAATAAAATACTTTATATAATAAAACTCTCCTTTCTTTTCTAATTGTTCTACTTCTAAATCAGAAATAGCTGTTTGTAGATTGATATCCCAGTTAACAAGTCTTTTATCTTTATATATTAATCCTTTTTTAAATAACTCAATGAAAGTAAAATTTACAGCCTCAGACATATCTTTATCTAGGGTGAATCTTTGCCTTTTCCAATCTGGTGAGGCTCCTAACCTCTTAATTTGATTAATTATTCTATCACCTGATTTTTTTTTCCATTCCCAAATTTTTTTAATAAAACCTTCTTTTCCTAAATCATTTTTACTTAAATTGCTCTCACTTTTGAGATTAGATTCAACTATTTTTTGCGTTGCTATTCCTGCATGATCAGTGCCGGGCTGCCACAAAACATCTTTTTTATTCATCCTCCAATATCTTGCTAAAATATCCTGTAGCGTCATATTTAAAGCATGCCCAATATGAAGCGTGCCTGTTACATTAGGAGGTGGCATCATTATAGAAAATTTTTCATTTTTCTCTTCAGGTTTAGCTTCAAATAAATTCTTATCTAGCCACTGTTGGTATAATTTTTTTTCTAACTTTAGATGATCAACATCTTTTTCAATTAGTTTAAATATCATAATTAAAAAAATTATTTATGTTTTTGAGTAGCTTTTGATATTAATTTAATTTCTTGAATAACAATAGTCTTTACAAACGATTTTAAGTTCTTACCAATCCACTTTTTAATAATCGGCTTAATCTCTTTATCTACTAATGCTTCTACTGGATCTTTTGTTTTATTTAAAGGCTTTGATAGATTATTAACTATATTTTTTTTAGGCTTATTTGCCTTACTTTCAATTTTAACTTTTTTATTTTGAGTAATATCGTTATTTTTTTCTTCAACAGCTTTATTATTTAATTTGTTCTCAATTATAGCTTTTTGATTATATTTTTTACCCTTTGATACTATTTTATCCAATAAAATAAAGTTATCGTCTTTACTCTGTGTTTCATTTTTTTGATTGATACTATTTCTAATATGATCAAGTTCTTCATTAATAGTAGACTTATTATTTTCCATAATTGTAATATATCTTAAATTTCATTAGTCTTCAAACCCTAACCACAAATTTTTAACAGCTAAATAATTCTTATCTAAATCATAAACATCCACATCTAGTTTTAAATCACTAGATGACAGTTTGCCCATATAGGCTGTTAAATTAAAAATAGTTATAAACTTATCTCTTTTTACTTTAATTGCCTCTACTTTCTCTTCTAACAAGTCTTGTTCTGCATCTAGAACATCTAATAATGTTCTTGAACCTACTTCATTTTCTTTTTTAACTCCTTCTACTGCCATTTCATTTGCCTTTATAGTAGAGTTAATAGCCATTATTTGAGCCTCTAAGCTATTAAGCTCTACCCATAAAATCTCTACATCTTTAAGTGCTTTTTTAATATTATAATCAAAGGTTTTTGAGCTTTGCATTGCTTCTTTCTTTTTTTGTCTTACATTAGAATAATTATATCCACCTGAATATAATGGCAGTTTTAAACTAAATTCCATCTTATAGTTTTCATATTCATCAAAAAAAGTATTCGGTGCCCAAGCATTCTGAGCTGATATATTTAAATCTAAAGTAGGGAGTAATTCTGATGCTGCTGATGAAATTTTAACAAATGACAATTTTTTTCTAAAGCCACTTGCAATAATGTTTGGGTTACCTTGTAAAGTTTCTTTAGTTATATCTTTTAAATTTTCAGGAATAATTATTTTTATTTTGGGAAAATATAATTTTTTAGGAGCCTCTCTCCCTATTAAAGAAAAATATTTTGATCTTTCTTTTTCTATGTCGCCTCTTGATTTTATTTCATCTGATTTAGCCCTAAGGTATCTAGCTTTTGCTAACGATAAATCTGTGGAAGTAGCTTCACCTAATTTAAACCTGTCATTAGTTGCTTGATAATGCTTTTGTAATAATAATAAATTGTTTTTTGCTAATTTATTTATTTCAGTACTAGCCAATAAAGCAAGATAAATAGTTGATGCTTCTAAAAGAATTTCCTGCTCTTGATTTCTTAAGTCTGCCCTTTGTGCAAAAATTGAATTATCAGCAATATTTATTAGGCTCTTAGTTCTTCCAAAATCATACAAGTTCTGTTGAATTTCTAAAATTACTGATTTAGGATTATTACTTTTTGCACTTTCTACACCTGAAGTACTGACAGTAGTAGTTTCATCACTCCCTATACTGCCATATAAATTAACCTGTGGCCTATTTTTACTTAGCGCTTTTGCTAATTCTTCATTGATTGCTTCTAATTTGTATCTATGGCTTTTTAATAAAGGACTGGTGTCATATGCCTTAGCAAGAGTATCATATAAAGTCTGAGAATAACAAATACTACAAAAAACGAATAATAGCATTGCTTTGTATGAAATTAAAAACATCCTTTTCATAATCATAAAATATACCTAAATGAAATTAAAATCATTAAGATTATTAGCAGTCTTAACAAAAGGAATATTGATATCAAACAAAGATTGTTTAAAAAAACCATTCTTTGATTTGTGTATTACATTAAGCTTGCTTTCTCTAACTTCATTATTATGTTGCTCACAGAAAAAAATCTTGCCTTTATCTACCAACTGATTTATTAACTCATCATTTATATCAAAACTTAAATCTATACTTATTATAACATCATATAATCCTAGCCTTTTATAACCATTATTATGATTGCTGTTTAGAAAAATTAGATTTTCAATATTTAAATTCTTGAAATTACTCTCACCTAGATTGAATAGCTTTTTGTCCTCTTCAATAGCAATAACAGTTTCGACCATACTAGAAAGTATTGCTGCTTCATAACCATAATTTGCACCAATTAACAAAACTACCTCTTTTCCTGAAAAATTTGCTTCCTGAAATATCTTCGCTGAATTTAAAGGAGATGGTAAGTATCTTTTCTCAGTAACTTTCACATTCAGATCACTATATGCTATAGGTTTATGATGATTAGGTAAAAAACTCTCTCTTGCTAATGTTTCGTATGAATTTAATATTTTATTATTTTTTATAGCCGCAGGTAGAAATTGGCCTAAAATCATATTTTTTCTCATTTGAGCGAAATTAGTCATAATGATAATAATAATTAATTTAAAAAAAATAAAAAGACTTAAGTTAGGCTTTTAGTTTAAAATATATTATTTCATATACTATATTAGATAAGAATACTGCGACTGCTAATAAAAATAGTATACCTAAGTAATACAGAAAAGTTTTGAAGTAATCTTTTCTTTTTTTTACCACTGCATTTCCACCTTTAGGTACTAAAGGACAAGTATGGGGTAATTGTTTTTCAATTTTTTTAATAGTTCTTCCTGAAATCTCATTTTTTTCAGTTATCTCGTTAATTAATTTTTCTAAAATTTTTGTATTACGGTGAAAACTAGTAAGTATTTTAGTTGAATCATAAGCATAATTATAAAAAGTTTCCTCAAGCTTAGCCAACCTATTATCCATAGATCTTACATCATTAAAAATACCTGTTGCTTTAGGGTTTTCCTTAGAATTAACATTAGCTGGTTTAAGTTCCTTTTTATCTTCGCTATTCTTTTTATCAAAAAGTGAGTTTCTTAATTCATTAATTTGTTTTTTTAATCTTATTTCAGACATCTTACACCATCAATTGAGTTGCTAAATATATGCCAAATAAAAAAATTATTTAACATTATTAAATTTTTCTATTTTTGATCTTCTATTTACCCCCCATCTATATTGCTCAGGCCATAAATTAAAATCAGGGTCTACTCCTAATACTTGAGCAGCATGCAACAACCAAAATGGGTTGTACATTAACTCTCTACCCATAGCTATTAGGTCTGCTTTTTCTTCGGTTAAAATGTTTTCTGCTTGTTTGGGATCAACAATAACTCCAACAGCCATTGTCTTAATTTCACTATTTTTTTTAATTTCATAAGCGTAAGGAACTTGAAAACCAAGTCCCCTATCAAGATTACTTTTAAGTGCACTGCCATCATCGTTTGCAGCAAACCTGGGTCTACCAGCTATTCCACCTGAAGAACAATCAATTACATCAATGCCAACTTCAGCAAGAATTTTAGATAAGGAGATAGAATCATTTAATTCCCATCCATTTTTCTGTCCATCTACAGCTGATATTCTACAAAATAACGGAACTGTATCAGGAATATTATTTCTTATGGAAATAGCAATCTCTTTCAATATTTTGGCTCTACCCTCTAAAGTGCCACCGTATTCATCATTTCTTTTATTTGAAATGGGAGAAAGAAAACTATGTAGTAAATAACCATGAGCTGCATGAATTTCTAATACTTGAAACCCTGCTTCTAAGGCTAGTTTTGAACTTTTAATATATGATAAAACTAAATCATCTATATCTTTCTTTTCAAGAGCTTTAGGAACTTGCCATCCTTCAGTTAAGGCAATAGATGAAGGTGCTATTGTTTTCCATGCGTAGATCCCTTGTTTTTCATCTTCTTTATCTAAGGGCAAACCGCCTTTCCATGGCTCTTTTGCTGATGCCTTTCTACCTGCATGAGCTAATTGAAATGCAGGAACAGATCCCATTTTTTTTATGAAGTTTACTATCGGTTTAAAAGCATTTTTTTGATTTTCATTCCACAAACCCAAGCAATAAGGTGTAATTTTTCCTTCTTCTCTAACAGCTGTTGCCTCTGCAAAAATGCAGCCTACTCTAGCTCTAGCAAAAGTACTTAAGTGAGAAAAATGCCAGTCATTAGCAATACCATCTTTTGCAGAGTACATACATAGTGGCGATAAAACTAATCTATTTGGAAACTCAATTCCTCTGATTTTTAATTTAGAAAATAATTTAGACACAATTACTTATAACATAATTAAAAAAATAATCCTTTTTTTTTTAAAGTTATGTTTATGTTATTATATAGATTAACATTGAAACTGTAATTTTATAATGGTAACTTATTTCTTTACGGCTCGGTGGCAGAGTGGTTATGCAGCGGATTGCAAATCCGTCTACGGCGGTTCGATTCCGTTCCGAGCCTCCATAATTGAGAGGTTTTATGAGACAACCCTGTATAATAGGTGTTTCTGATGCTAAAATTAATGAAAAAGGTTGTACTTCACAAGATTCTTCTGTGCTCAGCATTCAAAAAGATTGTGCAATAGAAGCACTTGATAAAGCTGGACTAAATTTCAAAGATATTGATGGTTTAGCAGTGGCTGGACTTTGGGGAATGCCTGGGCCTGGAGTGATGCAACCCAACGTTCTTACCGAGTACTTAGGAATTTCCTATCCTAAATGGCTAGATGGCACAAATACAGGAGGTTCTGCTTTTATTTTTCATTTACAACATGCCTTCCAAGCCATAAAAAATAATGTATGCAATAATGTTTTAATTTTATATGGAAGCACACAAAAATCTAATAAGGAAAGAAACTTTTTAGACAGACCAGCAATTTTTAGTAGTCAGTTTGATATGATAGCAGGACTTCCCTCTCCAGTTGGAGCATATGCTCTAGCAGCTCAAAGACACATACATAAATTTGGCAGCAATAAAGAGACTTTAGCTGAAATAGCTGTTGCTGCAAGAAATTGGGCTAAATTAAACCCTAATGCTTATAAAAAAGATAATCTTACAATAGATGATGTAATAAACTCTCAACCTATTTGTTCACCCCTAAATAAATTAGATTGCTGTCTTGTAACTGATGGAGGCGGAGCAATAGTACTATCTCATACTGACAGAAAAAGTGATTTTAAAAATGACCCTATTTTCATTAAAGGTTTTGGTGAGACCTCTTCGCATTCTAGTATTAATTACATGGAAGATATGTCTAGATTAGATGTCGCCATCAAAAGCAGTGAAGATGCTTATAAAATGTCCAAGATGTCTCCTAAAGATATAGACTTTGCAATGATTTATGATTCTTTTACTATTACTGTTCTTATGTCTCTTGAAGCTTTGGGCTTTTGTGAAATTGGAGAAGGAAAAGACTTTGTTAAAAATGGAAATTTAGGACCTAATGGATCCTTTCCCATTAATACAAATGGTGGTGGTTTAAGTTATTGTCATCCAGGTATGTATAGCATTTTTACAATGATAGAAGCTTGTAGGCAGTTGTGGGGGCAATGTGGCGACAGGCAATTAAAAAAAAACCTTACCAATGTTCTTTGTCATGGTACTGGAGGAGTTTTATCAAGCGCAGCTACTACTATTCTTTCAAAGGAGAGTTCGTAATGTTTAATTTATTTATAGATAAAGATTCTAGAGTTTTTTGGGAAGGTGCTAAAAAAAATAGGTTAATGCTTCAAAAATCAAAAAATAATGGTAATTTTTTTCTTTATTCCGTAGGCCACTCTAATGTTGCAGCCGATCATGAGTTTGAATGGGTTGAAGCATCTGGAAATGGTAAAATTTATTCTTATACAGTTTCTTATATTCCTGGTGGTTCTAAATATTATTTGGACAAAACTCCTTATATTATTGGAAGTATATTATTAGAAGAAAACGTTAGAATTATGAGCAATATCATAACTGATGATATAAAAAGTGTTGAAATTGGAAAAAAGGTAAAAGTATATTTTAAAAAATTAAGTGATGAAATAGTTTTTCCTTGTTTCAAACTAGTCTAACTTATTTAAAATTCCTTGTAATTTATTTAATTCCTTAATTGCAGTTCTTCTATACTTTTTTTCAAAAATAGCTAAATTATTTTCTA
>CACMQH010000018.1 GCA_902615805.1 Rhodospirillaceae bacterium | reverse complement strand
TAACTATAATTTCAAAAAGGAATAAGATAAATTATTATTTATGAAATATATTCTTTTTTTTATTTTTAGTTTTTATTTATTTTCATTAAATGCAGAAGATTATTATGAATCAAATAGCATTAATACTGTAAAAATTACTAAAAAAATTATATTACCTGATGGATCTACTTATTCTACATTAGAAACACAAGGGTCTGGAACAAATAGTTTAGGACTATATGAAATATTTGATTGTGCAGGGCATAGGCTATCAAAAGAGAATAAATTACTAGAACAAGATTTTTATTGTAATGTTGAACTATCTAATAACGATTCCTATACTTTTTTTATGAAAAGATCTAGAACAGATATTGATGCAGGTATAGGATATATTGTTATTGCTGGTGGCACAAAACCATTTGAGCAAATTAAAAACAAAAAATGCAACTATGCTGTTAGTTTTTTTAAGGATCAAGCATATGTTAAAATAAAATGCGAGGTCGATGAAAAATTTTTAAATGAGCTCAAATAATAAATTACATTATAATGTAAATATAAAACAATTTAAGGAGAAAAAGTGAAATATTTAATTTATATATTGCTAGTATTTTTTTCATTTAATACTTTTTCCTATGATTTTGAGTTAGAAATACTTTCTACCAGAGATGCAAGGGATCTAAATGTTTTTAAATACTCAGATGAAATTACATACAGACAATTTAAAGGAACCACAAGCTGGAAAGATAACTTAGGAGACTGGGGAAAGTTAGAATGTGCCGGTAATCATACTATTACAAAAGGAAAAGGAACTGAACTTATAAATTATTGTATAGGCACTAATAAAGATGGCGATACTTTTAGATTTATTATGAATAGATTATCAGATGATTTTGATACAGGCATAGGAAAAATAAAATATGATAAAGGTTCTGGTAAGTTTACTAAATATGAGGGTACTGAGTGTGTATACGCTATTACATTCCTTCCTAATGGAGATGCCTCTTTTATAAAAACAAAATGTAATTTTAAAAAATGATATAGTGTTATTATAATAAGCATCATAACCTCTAAAAAATAAAAGTATGAAAACTAAAATAAAAATATATCAAGTTGATACATTTACGAGTAAATTATTTTCTGGCAATCCAGCAGCAGTTTGTTTCTTAGATAATTGGTTACCAGATCAAATATTGCAATCAATTGCTTTAGAAAACAACCTATCAGAAACTGCTTTTTTTATTAAAAAAAAAAATAAATTTTTTCTCAGATGGTTTACGCCTAAAGTTGAAATAGGTTTATGTGGTCATGCTACACTTGCAACAGCAAAGGTTATATATTCTGAAATGAATTATAAATCTGACAGTATAAAATTTCATATTAAGTCAGGTGAAGTTTTGAATGTAACTAAGAACAATAATTTATTGAGTCTTACTATGCCTGCATATGAACCTATAATTATAGATCAAAATTTAGAAGAATTGAATGATGCATTTGGTATTAAACCTAAATTATTTCTTTATTGCAACTATGGGCTTGCAATCTTTAATAATGAAAAGGAAATTAGTCAAATAGTTCCAAACTTAAACATTATAGAAAAATTACCATATAATGGAATAATTGTTACTGCACCAGGAAAAAAAGTTGATTTTGTGTCAAGGTTTTTTGCTCCTAAATTAGGTATCCTAGAAGATCCAGTAACAGGCTCAGCACATTGTGAACTTATTCCTTATTGGGCAAGTGTTTTAAAAAAAAAAAATATGATTGCAAGGCAGTTATCTGAGAGAGGTGGGCAGTTGTATTGTTCACATTTAGGAAGTAAAGTTATAATGGCAGGAAATACGGTAATTTATATGCGTGGTGAAATAGTTTTATGATACTCAAAATAACATCATAAATTATAAAATATTAAGACAATATACTGTTTTAATATATATTTAATTTTTAATTGAAAATGGGGTAATTTATGAAAAAAATATATATAATATTTTTATTCTTTCTAATTAATTTCAAAACAATATCAACTGAAATAATATTTGATTATTATGGTTTTTATAGCTGGGATAAAATTATAGATATCAATAAAGAAAGAAGGTTTGTTATATTTAATACTAAGGGTATAGGAACATCTAATGCTGGTGTGCAAACTACTGGTGGATGTGATGGATTTCTAGAATATGTCAAAGGCATAATAGATAAATCATATTATATATGTAAATTAGAAGAAGGTAATGGAGATGCAACGTTTTTTGAAATGAAGACAGAAACAGGTGAAGTAGATGCTGGAATTACTCCTTTTAAAATTATAGAGGGAACAGGAAGATGGAAAGAACTAGTTGGCATTAATTGTTTAGGAGCCTTTTCTATGATAAAAGATTTTGACGAAAATATGAAAAATGCTTCAATTTTATTCAAAGCTAAATGCGAAATTCCTGATACTACATTAGAAAGATTAAAAAACTATAAAAAAGAAAATTAAATTTTCCAGATTAAAAAATGTATAAGTATAAAATCGTATTAAATGGTCAAGGAGGATATTTTTTTTGTGCGTTATTAAATGTTTCCATAATTGACTTTTGGATTAAAAATAAAAGCATTGAACTCTTACAAGAATATATATTAGCGCATTATTTAAATGATGAAAATATTGATGAAGAATGGAGAATACCTAATAATTATAGATTTAATATATTTAATAATATTAACAGTATATGTTTATGGGAAACAGACTCTATAGAGTTAAATAGTGCAACTATTTGTGATATTTATCAATTAGAAGAAAATATTTCGGACTCATTTACTTTTATACAGGAGAGTGATTTTAATGATCAAAAATTAATAGATTCTTTTATATGTACTGAACAGATGATACTTAAAAATAATAATAAATGGAAAGATTTAGTACGTAATGGTCTAAATATTAAGAAATCTAAAGAAGCTTATTTAATTTATTTTAAAGCAAATGCAAGAGGGTATGCTACACATGATGAAATTCTTGTTTTAGATCATAAGATAAATAAGCATAATATTAAGTTTTATACTGGTGCTTTTGGTGTAAATAGTTTCTCTAGTAGTATTATTAAGAAAGCACTTTATAACCCTAATAGTAATAATGAGATAGTTTTATATGACTTTCAAATGTTACAGGGTGCAAGAGAAAAGCATGATTTTGATTTTACTGGATTACAAAAGGTAACTATTAAAAATAATAATCTAACATTAGAATGGTTGGAATAATTAATTTTTATTACACTTAAAGGGATAAGTTAGAACTCCATTTTGGTAAATTTTATTTTTTTCAAAACATCTTATCTTTTTAAAATCATCTAACCAAAAATCATTAGGATTTAGAGAACTATATAAGTCTTTTATAAAAAATTGACATCCCCATGTGCCCTTTTTCTCTTTTCCACAATATTCCTGTCCTATTTGAACATGTAAATGTCTTACTCTTGCCATACAAGGGTGCTCAATTTTTTCAGGTAATTTTGCAATAATACTCCCTCTTTTTACCTTTTCTCCTTCTTTAACTAAATACTCTCCTGTATGACTATAAATAGAAATTAATCTTTTATTATTAAATGATAAACCATGATCAATTACTACGTTTGGGCCCACACATTCAGCTGACGCAGTTTCAAGTACTACTCCGTCAGCCATTGCCAATATAGGTTCATTTGCATAACCTATAATATCAACACCTTGATGTACTTGCATTCTGGTTCTACCATTAACTCCGAACTGACTGAAAAAATCAGAAATAATGGGATTTGTAGTAAATCCTTTAGGACTAAGATCTTTAACTGTATTAATACAAAATTCTAATCTTCTATGAAATTCTGTTTCTAGGTCAGGGCGAGTTAAGTAGAATTCAAGAGCTTTTATACATCTTTCTTCTATGCTTCCAAGTTGATAACTTTCTTTATCGTATAAATGATCGGCAAATATAGATTTTGTAAAAATTAAGAAAAATACAGCTAACAGAATAATTTTAGACATCATATTAATTATATAAGTGTAATACTATAAAATAAAAGCTAATTATTTTTTTCTACACATTTCTATGTTTATAAGGAATAATAAAATTATGAAAATTACGGATTTAGTTGAAAAAGATGACCTTCTATGTGATCCAAATAAAGATTTTGTACCATATTCTGGAAAAGTTGAAGGAAATGTTAAAGGTGAATTAATAGATGGAATGTTACATGGTGAATGGGTTGAGCTTTTTGAAAATGGTAAAATAGCAAGCATAATAAATTACAATAAAAATGAAATGTCAGGTAACTATAAAACATTTTATAGTAATGGTAATGCTAAAGAAGAGGGCAAAGTATATGACAATAAATGGGATGGATTATTCATTAACTACTATGAAAATGGTAATTTAAGAGAAAAAAAGAATTATAATAAAGGAACTCTAAATGGAAAGTACAATTATTATTACAATAATGGCAAAGTAAAAGAAGATAAGTCATATGTTGATGGTAAACTAGAAGGAAATTGTTTTAATTATTACAGCACAGGTCAAATTTGGATTAAAAGTCAGTATAAAAATGGAAAACTAGAAGGAAATAGAGAAGTATATTTTGAGGGTGGAAAACTTGAAAAAACTGAACTTTATAAAAATGGCTTTAAGGTTGGAAAGCCACATCATTAAATCATTACATGAAAATAGCTACTTGGAATATTAATTCTATAAGATTAAGAAAAGAAAATGTAATAAATTTTCTTAAAAAAGAGAATATTGATATTTTATGTTTGCAAGAAACTAAAACAATTGATGAACAGTTTCCTATAACTTTTTTTAATAACTATGGATATGTTCATGTCTATTTTAGAGGAGAAAAGTCATATAATGGTGTGGCAATATTATCAAAAATTCCTTTTAAAAATACATCTTTTCAAAATTTTTGTAACCTAAACGATACTAGACATATTAAAATTGAGTTGCATAACAATATTACTATTCATAATTTTTACGTTCCTGCTGGAGGTGATGTTGCTGATATTAAATTAAATCCAAAATTTAAACATAAGCTTCAATTTATGGAACAAATGATAAAATTTTTAAAAAATGAAAAGTTTAAAAAAAGAATCATATTAGGAGACTTTAATATTGCACCATTTGAAAATGACGTATGGTCACATAAAAGTTTACTAAATGTAGTTTCACATACAAAAGAAGAAACAAATTATTTTTCTAAATTATTAAAATATGGAAAATTTGAAGATATTATAAGAAATAATTTTAAACAAGATGATAAAATTTATTCTTGGTGGTCTTATAGGAATAAAGATTGGAAAAAGTCTAATAGAGGAAGGAGATTAGACCACATATTAATATCAAAAAATATCAAAAAATATATTCAAAGTGTAAAAATATATAGAAGCATTAGAGAAGAAAAAAAGCCTTCTGATCATGTTCCAATTAGTATTACTTTAGAAATTTAATTATCTAGGATGAAGGATTATAGTTATGTAGAGTGTGGTTTAGCAAAAGCTTTTTTAATATGTTGCAGAGTTTTATCAAATGAAATTCTACTAACTTCAGCATTATAGTTTTTATCAGATATTCTATAAAAATTATTAGAACAGTTTTCATATACTTGTACGTCTATATTTATAATATTTTTTATAAATTCTTCCTTTTTTTCATTCTTAAGATAATCATTTGTTGATTTATTCAAATGAATGAGCATCGGTCTTCTCATATCTATATCATTTTCTTGAAAAAAATTAGCACCTTCAAAGTCGTAACAAACAGTAGATTCAATGTCTAACCAAAGTCCGGCCAAGTAGGCTAAATTAGCACCAATGCCAAAACCAATAACAGTGACTAAACCATTACACTGAGGAGTCTCTCTTAACCATTTTAAACACATACTAACATCATCAAAACCCTTATCTAAATCGTATGTTTTGATTAAATCTAATGATTTATTAATATCTGCATCATTATTTGAATTTAATTCGCAACCTGGTAAGTCTCTCCAAAATAGGTCGGGGATAAATACTGTATAATTATTTGCTGCTAATATTTCAGCATATGCTCTTATATTAGCGTCCATACCATAATTTTGGTGTAACAAAAGTACTCCTGGGTAAACTCCACTTGCAGGTGCTGTTACATAACCTTTAAACTTTATTTCTTTTTTTTTATTTTCTATTTCTATAGATCCAGATGGCATACTAATTATTGTTTAATTTTTGATTAATTTAACTTAATATATAATTCGTAATAATACAAAATGTTTATGTTGAGAGAATTATAAAATGTTTGATATAGGATGGACGGAAATATTAATTTTAGCAACTGTTAGTCTATTTGTTATTGGTCCGAAAGAAATTCCTAAGTTTTTGGGATATATTGGAAAAATGATAGCTAAGGTAAGAGGGATTAGTAGAGACTTACAAGACTCAGTTGATGATGCTATTAAAAATAGTGAATTAGAAGATATAAGAAAAGAAATATCATTTACTGATCCAGAACTTAGTAAAAACTTTAATGAAATAATTAACCCTTCAACAAGGAAAAATGATTTAAAAGAAGAGACTAAAGAAAAATCAAATGAATCAGTTGAGGTAGAAAAAAATTTAAATCAAACAACATCTTTGAAAAAAGAAAACTTACCAACTGGTTTAAAACATATTAAAGATAACGAAGAAGATGAAAAAGAAAATAAAGAAAGTTGAATATTATAACCTATGTCTTACTCTACAATAAATACTTGGAAAAGTATTATGAAAACAGGCAATCATAAAGAATTAATTCATCTTATACATGATAATGCAACTTTTCATTCACCGGTAGTGTTTACTCCGCAAGAAGGAAAAAAAAAAGTTATAAAATATTTAAGCTCTGCTGTAGAAATTTTTAAAGAGAAGAACTTTCATTATACTGATAATATAATAACTGATAATAATAAGTTTTATGCTGAGTTTAAAGCTAGTTTTAATAAAATTGAAGTAAATGGAATAGATTTTATAAAATGTGAAAATAACCTAATAAAAGAATTTAAAGTCTTTCTAAGGCCTGTAAAAGGAATTGAGGTTGTGTGGGAAGAAATGAAAAAAAAACTAATGCAATATGATAGTAATTTACCACAATAATAGATGTTCAAAATCAAGACTTTGTCTAGATTTAATTAAAAAAAGTGGTACTGATTACAAAGTAATTGAATACTTAAAAGAAGATCTGAGCGTAAACAATATAAAAGAAATAGTTGATGGTCTAGAAGGTGATATTAAGGACATTGTAAGAATAAATGAGAAAGAGATCAAAAAAATTAAAATAGATTTTAAAAATAAAGATAGCATTATAAAATTAATAGCTAAGTATAATATATGTATGCAAAGACCAATTATACGTGCAAATGAAAGATTTATTATATGTAGACCACCAGAAAAAGTTTTAAAATATATTAAAGTTTAATATATGTATTATTTAAGAATATTATTAACTATTATTAATTTGGGCTTATTTGGTGTTGGTTCTTTTTTATGTTTTATAGTTGCCGTTAGCCAAAGCGTAGACAGACTTTTAATAGGCGGAATGTTTTTGTTATTATTAACTTTTGCTAATCAAAAAATTATATCTAAATTCTTCTCTTCAAATGATTGAAAGCCCATGTATAGGAGTATGTACTGTGATTGACAATAAGTGTATTGGATGCTTAAGAACTGCGAAAGAAATTAAAAATTGGTTGTACTATTCTGATGAAGAAAGAAATAAAATAACAAGAAAATGTTTAAAAAATATGGAAATGATTTTGAATGACAAGGATAATGAGTGAAAAAAGCTTTAATAAAAACCGGACATTACAATATTGAAATAGATTTTTTAGATACTCACACCGCTAAAGTAATCTATTCAAAGCTACCAATTATTGGTAGCATAAACTTTTGGGGTAATGAAGTATACTTTTATACTGACTTAAAAATTAAAATTGAAAAAGAAGCTAGACAAATAGTAGAAAAAGGCGAGATTGCTTATTGGCCACAAGGAGATGCTATTGCTATAGGATATGGACCTACACCAATATCAATTAATCAAGAAATTAGACTGGCAAGTGATTGCAATATCTGGGCGACAACAGAGTTTGATTTAGAACAGTTGAATTCATTAAAAGAACATCAATTAATTATTATTACTAATGAAAAAAATTTATAAGATTTTACTTTTTTTTATTTTAGTTTTTATAGTGTCGTGCGATAAAAAAGAAAAACATTTAACTTCCAAAGATATTTGTGACGAGAAACTGCCACCTTTTATAGAAAAATTTGATAATCAATTTGATAAAAAGAAATTAAAGTTATTGTGTGATTGTATTTGGAATAACTTTCCAGAAGATGGCTGGGAAAGAATAGTAAGTGAAAAACTATATAATGGAGAAGATATAGGATGGAAAATTAAAAGTTTTTCTACAATTTTTGAATCAAATTTAAAAAAATGTAAATTAAAGATTAAGTAATGAATGAATGTTGGAAATTTTTTAGATATGCTGAAATAAGTGATACTGATAAGGTTATAAATATTTTCAAAGATAATAAATGGTTGTCTAAATACAAGCATACGTATATTCAAAGTAAAATTGAGAAAAATGAATGTATTTATGAAAGCGGTGTAGTAATAAATTTTACATTAGTAAAAAAAAAAATTAATATAGGCAACATAAGTGTTTACCCTAATAATACATTACTTGATCAAATTATTAGAGAAAATCTAAGTTTAAAAAATACTTACGCCTATCATGTTTTTACTAAGTTTTTAAACTGCACTACAGGTAATACCTATTTGATTGTAGATATAAATAATTATAGGGCTATAAAATTTTATGAAAAAGCAAAAATGGTTAAACTTGATGAATATATATCTAAGGATGAAAAGAAAAAAAAGTTAATTTTTGTTTACTATAAAAATTATAATATGGATTTAAATTAATAAAATAATTATATTAAGTTATGGATAAAAAAAAGGCTTTTGAAATATTAAAAAATGATGGACATAAAAATATAGTTTTTATTGAAAAAGAGGCAAATTACTTTTTAGATAAACATTCCCATGATTTTAACGTAGATATAATAATAATTAGTGGTACTTTTGAAATAGAATTATCTAATTCAAATATCATTTTATTCCCTGGAAGCAGGCTTAAACTTAATAAAGGCGAAGTGCATTCAGAAAAAGCAGGTAGTGAAGGGGTCAGTTTTCTAAGTGCTAGACCTACAGTATGATAGATGCAATAGATCATGTAGTTTTAACTTCTAGTAATCTAGAAAATACTTTAAATTTTTACTGTAAAGTTTTAGGTATGAAATTTAAAAAAGAGCTTATTAAAGAAGATGGCTCCATAAGATATTCTTTACACTTTGGTAATAATAAAATTAATATACATGAACTAAATAATATTTTTACTCCGCATGCTAAGTTTGCTGATACTGGTACACTTGATATTTGTTTTATTAGTAGTAAAAACATTTCTTATTGGGAAAGTAAATTAACCAAGTTTAATATTGAAATAATAGAGGGACCAGTAAACAGGATTGGAGCAACTTCCAATTTATTATCTATTTATTGCTATGACCCTGATGGTAATTTAATTGAAATTTCTAACGTAGTTCAAAAACAATGATAAAATTTTGGTGGGTCAGGCATGCTCCAGTTATAGGAAACCATAATCGATGCTATGGAAATAATGAAGTAGATTGCGATGTTAGTGACAAAAGTTCATTTAAAAATATAGTATCAATACTTCCTAAAAATGCTGATGTCTATACGTCTAATTTATCTAGAACTATTAAAACTTTTAATGCAACTGTGGGAGAAGGACTTATTTATAGGAAGCATATAATTGATTCTAGGTTAGGAGAGCAGGATCTTGGCGAGTATTCTGGCATAAAATATAATGAATTAGAAAGTTTAATAAAGAAAAAAAATGTATATGATAAAAATTGGTTAATGAGTTACTCACATAAACCTCCAAATGGTGAAAGTTTTTATCAATTATACAAGAGAGTAATACAGTTTATAGATGAAATATTATTAAAATTTAGTAAAAAAAATATAATAATATTTTCTCATGGAGGTCCTATAAGAGCTGCAATCTCTTATGCAATAAATTATAATATAAAAAAAGTTATTTCTGTAGAAATACAAAATTCAAGGGTTTCTCTTATTCAGTATGATAAAAATAGAGATGGTAAATTATTATTTATTAATAAATAGTCACTACCATTCTCCAATATTAGGCATGCTTTTCCATGGCTCTTGAGGTTCTAATGGTTCTCCAGCTTGAAGTAATTCAATAGAGATATTATCTGGTGATTTAACAAAAGCCATATATCCATCTCTTGGGGGTCTATTAATTGGCACACCTTCTTTCATTAGTTTTTCACATATTTGATATATATTTTTAACTCTATAAGCAATATGTCCAAATGATCTACCGACTTCTAGTTTTTCATTTTTATTATCCTTATCTGGCCAGTTGTAAGTTATTTCAATCATTGGAGCTTGATTATAATTTGCTATATCTAAATCTTCAGAAGCACAAAGAAAAACTAACGTAAATTTTCCTTGTTCATTGTCATATCTTTTTACTTCTTGTAACCCAATTTTATTTATAAAAAAATCTAATGTTTTTTCAAGGTTTGCACTTCTTATCATTGTATGTAAATATTGCATCACATTATATTAATAAAAATTAGAATAAAATCTATGAATTTATATGCAGCATATGGTTCTAATCTTAATAAAGCGCAAATGCAAAAAAGGTGTCCTAAATCTAAGCCTTTTGGTGCAATAGTATTAGATGGGTTTAGACTAGTTTTTAAAGGAGTAGCTGATATGGAGAAAAATAAAAACAATAAAATTTTTTTGGGAATTTATAAAATTTCACAAGAATGTGAGATAGCATTAGATGGCTATGAAGAATTTCCAAATATTTATGAAAAATATTACTTCAATTATGTTATTAAGGGAAAAAAGCAAAAATTTATGTATTATGCTATGAATAAATCATTCGATTACGCAGTTCCTAGCAAGAAATACTTTAATGTTATAAAGAAAGGTTTTAATGATTGGGGTTTTGATATTAATAACTTAATTAAAGCTGGTTTTCAAAGTATAGAAAAAAATTCTTCAAATGGATATAAAAGTGCAAACTGGTATGATCAAAATTTTATTACCAAAGACTTTCTAAATACTAGCAAATAATTTTTTTAATCCAAATAGCAGAGTCATGAAAAACCGCACCTCCAAAAGGTTCAGGGCTATCTGCACCTATCAAAGAATTTATACCTAATCCTTCAATATAGCATTCATTAGGCCATACTCCCTCTACTATTACCACCCCTGGTAATATGCCATCAAAGGCTTCTGTGTGTATTTTTAGTTTAGCTCTATTATTGCCAATTTCTATAATTTCATTATTTTCTATATTTAGTTTTTCCATATCTTTAGAATGTATTTTAATTTTTGGCTTTTTTTCAATGCTTTTTGATCCATCCGTTTCTGTAAAAGAGGAATTTAAAAAGTTATGAGCTGGAGCTGTCACTAATTTAAATGGAAACTTTTTAGTGGATTTTTCAATTAAATCGTAATGATCAGGTAACTCAAATTGTTTATTAAAGGTTTTATTATTAATTTTCCACTCTGCAGCTAAATGAAATTTTTTATCTTTGTG
>CACMQH010000017.1 GCA_902615805.1 Rhodospirillaceae bacterium | reverse complement strand
AATAGCCTCTATATTTGTATTTTTCACATTAATTTTTTTATTATCTGTAAGGTTTTTAAATGATATTGAATCTAAAGGTACTTACATACCAGCTAAATATGATGGTGTAGATTTAATACCAGGTAAGGTTGAGGTTGAGTAATAAAAAAATAAAGTTTGTACCATTTTGGAAAAAAAATAATCTCGTATTAAAATTATTTAATATTTTTGGAGAAAAAAATATTAAATTAGTAGGTGGAGCAGTAAGGGCAGCCTTAAATAATAAGAAAACTAAGGATTTAGATTTTGCCGTCAATATGAGGCCTGATTTAGTAAAACAAAAACTAGAAAAAAAAAATATTAAATTCAAGGATAAGTCAAAAGGACATGGAACTATAAGTATTTTTTCAAAAGATTATGTAATAGAAATTACAAGTTTAAGAAAAGATATTAAAACCTTTGGCAGAAAAGCTAAAGTAGGGTTTATTAATAGTTTTGAAGAGGATGCCAAAAGAAGAGATTTTACAATAAACTCTATATATTCTGACTTAGAAGGAAACCTTTTTGATCCTTTTGATGGGGTAAAAGATTTAATAAAAAACAAAATTAAATTTATAGGCATTCCAATAAATAGAATTAAAGAGGATAATCTTAGGTTGCTTAGGTATTTTAGGTTTGTTGGTGCTTATGCTATTAATGAAGAACAGTTACATTTAGCATCTCTTAGTGCTTGTGTAGAAAACTTTTCTAAAATTAAAACTTTATCTAAAGAAAGAGTTCAGATTGAATTTAACAAATTACTTCTATCAAAAAATGTTGGTTTTGCATTTTCAATTTTAAAAAAACATAATTTATTAAATTTTTTAATAGATGGGTTACAAAAAATAAGCAACAAAAGTATAAGTTCTTTGAATGAGTTACCTAGCGAAAAAATTATTAGAATAGCATATTTAATAAAAGTAACTAAAATCAGAACAGCAGACTTAAATAAAAATATAAAAATTGGTAATAGTAATGTAGTGAAATTACAAAATATCCTATCTATTAAAGGGCTTATAAAATCGGAGAATAAAGCAAAAATTAATAAATATTATTATGGTGAAGAAGTAGCATTAACTAATTATAAATTAAATCAATTTATGAATAAAAAAAAAGTTAATAATAAAATTCTAAATGTTTTAAAAACTTGGACTGCTCCTAAATTGCCTATAAATGGTAATGATGTAATTAAGTATAAAAAAATAAATGGAAAAGAGATAGGTGTGGTTTTAAGTAAGATCGAAAGATGGTGGGTTAAAAATTATTTTTTGCCTACTAGAAAAGAGTGCTTAAAAAAATTAAAGAGTATTAAATTAACTCCAGGATGCTAATGGTGGCATAGACATCAAAATTGCATCAACATTTCCATTAGTTTTTAAACCAAACGTTGTGCCTTTATCATATAATAGGTTAAATTCAACATATCTACTTCTCTTATAAAATAATTTTTCTCGGTGTTTTGAATTCCAAACTTTATATTGATTTTTTTTAATCATATCTCTTAAGAAAGAACAAAAAAAATTTCCAGTTTCCACCGTAAAGTTTAAATTTTTTACACTTTTTGCATTTAAATAATCGAAAAAGATACCTCCAATTCCTCTTTCTTCATTTCTATGTTTTAAAAAAAAATATTCTGAACACCATTTGCTAAATTTCTTATAATAATTTTTATCGTATTTATCACAAAAGGTTTTTAATGATTTATGAAATAGACTTTTTACTTTTTTTTCGTCATATGTAGGAGTTAAGTCACATCCTCCTCCAAACCAAGCATCTTTAGTAACAATAAATCTAGAATTGAAGTGTGCGGCTGGAATAAATGGAGAAAACATGTGAGCAACAACTGAAATTCCGGTAGCAAAAAATCTTGGGTCATTTGCTGCACCCTTTATTTTGTCTTTAAAATCATCTGGAAATTGGCCGCTTACTGTAGAAATGTTAACACCAACTTTTTCAAATAAATTTCCTTTTAGTACAGAACTTACGCCTCCACCATATTCATTATTTTTATTGTTCCTATACCAAGTTTTTTTTTTAAATTTGTTAATTTTAAAATTTTTTTCTGAACTAAATTGTTCTTCCAAAGATTCAAATGTGTTGCAGATTTGATTTCTTACATTTTTAAAATTAGTTTCAATAGAGCTAGCTTTTATTTGCCATTCTTCATCAAGGAGTAAATCAGGTATGGTTTTATAATTATATTTTTTCATAAAATGCGTTTGAGTAATAATCAGCTCTTTACATATAGAACAATATTAATATATATGTATTATAGTAAATAAACAAATGTCTAGTATTAAAAAAAGTAAAAAGAAATCAAGAAGATCATTCATACATCAAGCTTCAGGAGCTATGGGTATTGTCGCTGTATCAGCCGCTGGATGGCCATTAGTTGATCAAATGAATCCATCTAAGGATGTTGAAGCATTAGCTACTATTGAAGTTGATATATCAGGATTGTCTGAGGGGCAAAGCAAAACTGTTTTATGGCGAGGCAAACCTTTATTTATTAAACATAGAAGTAAAAATGAGATAAATGAGGCTAAAAGTGTAAATATTGAGGAATTACCTCATCCTGAGAAAGATGATGAAAGGGTAAAAAATCCTAAATATTTAGTTTTAATAGGAGTATGTACTCACTTAGGGTGCGTTCCTGCTTCAGATAAAGGAGATTTCAAAGGTTGGTTTTGCCCTTGTCATGGCTCACATTATGATACATCTGGAAGAATTAGAAAAGGGCCAGCTCCGAAAAATTTAGAAATACCTCCTTATACTTTCAAGGATGATAAAACAATATTAATAGGATAAATCTTATGGCTAGTTCTAAAAAAAATACAAAAGGTATTATTAATTGGATTGATTATCGATTACCTGTTGTTTCTTTTTTGAAACACTCTGCTGTGGATTATCCTACACCAAGAAACTTAAATTATTGGTGGAATTTTGGTTCACTAGCTGGTTTCTTTTTGTTAGTACAAATCATCACAGGAGTTATTCTATCAATGCATTATACTGCACACGTAGATCATGCTTTTGACTCCATAGAACATATAATGAGAAATGTTAATCATGGATGGCTTATCAGATATATTCATATGAACGGTGCTTCATTTTTCTTCATAGTTGTTTACATACATATTTTTAGAGGGCTATATTATGGTTCTTATAAAGCACCTAGAGAATTATTATGGTGGTTGGGAATATTAATTTTGCTGTTGATGATGGCTACTGCTTTTATGGGATATGTTTTACCTTGGGGACAAATGTCGTTTTGGGGAGCAACAGTAATAACTAACTTATTCTCAGCTATCCCACTAATAGGAGATAGTATTACACAATGGTTATGGGGAGGGTATTCTGTAGATAATCCAACTTTAAGTAGATTTTATACATTACATTTTTTATTACCTTTTTTAATTGTTGGAGTAGTAGTTTTGCATATAGTTGCCTTACATACACACGGGTCTAACAATCCATTAGGAATTGATAGAAAAGGGCCCCAAGATTCTATACCTTTTCATCCATTTTATACAATTAAAGATTTATTCGGTTTAAGCTTTGCTTTAACTATATTTTTTGCTGTAGTGTTTTTTGCACCTGACTTTCTAGGTCATCCTGATAACTATATTCCTGCAGATCCCCTAAAGACTCCAGCCCATATAGTACCAGAATGGTATTTCCTACCATTTTATGCAATATTAAGAGCAATTCCAGATAAGTTGGGTGGTGTAATAGCAATGTTCAGTGCTATTTTTGTGCTTTTTCTCTTGCCCTGGTTAGATACTAGCAAGGTTAGGTCTGCTACTTTTAGGCCTATCTACAAAATATTATTTTGGATATTTTTAATTGATGCAATAGTGCTGGGTTGGGTAGGTAGTAAGCCTGCAGAAGGCATTTATATAATAATTAGCAGAATCGCAACTTTGTATTATTTTCTGCACTTTTTGATATTATTGCCACTTTTAGGTAAGTTTGAAAGAAATAGACCCTTACCGGAAAGCATAGGAAAACCAGTTTTAGCAGAGTAGTATGAATTTATTCACTTTATCTTTTCTAATATTATCTTTTACATTTAGTTTAATAAGTGCTGACAAAGCATTGAAGCCAGAGCAGTACCCCTTTAGCTTTAGTAAGCCTTTAGGTAAAATTGATAAGAATAGCGCACAAAGAGGTCTTCAAGTATATATAGAAGTTTGTGCCAGTTGTCATGGTTTAAAACATGTTGCCTACAGAAGTTTAGAAGGTTTAGGATATAATAAAGATCAAATAAATAGAATTGCAGCACAATTTCAGATTGATGATCTACCTAATGAAGAAGGCGAAATTTTGAAAAGGGAAGCAATTTACTCAGATTATTTTGTTGAACCATATGAAAATTATAATGCTGCTAAGGTAGCAAATAATGGTGCGTATCCTCCCGATTTAAGTCTAATGGTCAAGGCAAGAAAAGATGGAGCAAATTATATAAGGTCACTCTTATTAGGATATACTGATGCCCCTGTGGGGTTCGATGTTGGTGAAGGATATTATAATAAGTATATGGCTGGTAATGTTATAGCAATGCCTCAACCATTATATGGAGATGATGTTGAATATAAGGATGGTACAAATGCATCTCTAGAACAGGAAGTTAATGATTTAGTAACATTTTTAACTTGGACCTCTATGCCAGACCTTGAGGATAGAAGGTCTGCAGGATTAAAAGTTATCTTTTTTCTTTTTATAATGACGATAGTATTTTATTTATCTTATAGAAAAATCTGGAGTGAGTTAAAAAAATAATTATAAAGAAAACCTTCTTTTTAAAATAGGTTTAAGTTTTTTCATAGTCTTGCTAGAAATGGAATCTTTACTAGTTATAACAGCTTCATTTAGACACGAATAAATTTTGTCATTCCAATCCCATTTATTTATTTTGTCTAAGTTTCCTAACATTGATAATAGCAACGTTTTTACATTATTGGTATTTTTGTGCATTATTTTTATAACCTGATCAACTGTCACAGCGTCATGGTTTTTATGCCAACAGTCATAATCTGTAACCATTCCAATACTTACATAACCCATTTCAGCTTCTCTTGCCAATCTTACTTCTGGCATATTGGTCATACCAATGATATCACAATTCCAGCTTTTGTATAACAAAGACTCTGCATATGTAGAAAATTGAGGGCCTTCTATAGCCACATAAGTTCCTTTTTGTTTTATTTTCATCTGTTTAGGTAATGATTTTAAAATTAATTTTGATAACTGTGAAGAAGTAGGCTTTGCCAATGAGACATGAGCTACACAATCTTCATCAAAAAAAGTAGTTACTCTATTAAAAGTTCTATCAATAAACTGGTCTGGTAATATAAAATCTCCAGGTTTATGAATACTTTTAAGACTACCTACTGCAGAGACAGAAATTATATCCGTTACACCAAATTTTTTAAGAGCATAAATATTAGCTCTATAATTTATTTTATGAGGGGGTATTGTATGTTTTAAACCATGCCTAGGTAAAAACACTATCTTTAGCCCTTTATAATTAGAAACATAAAGTTTTGAAGAAGTAATACCAAAGGGTGTTTTTATATCTACTTCTTCTGTTTTTTTGAGTCCATCTAAACTATAAAGACCACTACCTCCTATAATTCCTAAAATTGGTTTCATATTAAAGCTCATATTATTTTTCAACTTTTAAAATTTTTAATATTTTAACTTCAAATATTAAAGTAGAATTAGGTTTAATTATATTACCTATTCTTCTATTACCATATGCAAGGTGTGGAGGAATAACTAAGCACCTTTGTTCGTTAATTTTCATATCTTGAAGACCTAGATCCCATCCTTTTATAACTACTCCTTTTCCTAAAACAAATTGAAATGGTACGGTATGGTGAAATGTATCAAAAATATTACTATCAAACATTTTTCCTTTTGCCTCACAATAGTTATTTGTAGAAACATTACTATCAAAAATCCATCCCGTATATTCCACATCAATTAAATCTAAATTTTTTGATTCCGTATCATCTTTGTTTTCACTTTCTTTAATAATTTTAACTATCAAATCTTTAGGCATATCTATAGAATAAATTTTCAATATTATAAGATTAAAAAATACTGTTAATAAAAGTTTTGTAATAAATTTCATTTTAAATCCTTTAAAAATTTTATTGTCTTCTCAAAAGCTTTTTCAGCTGCAATTTTGTTATAAGATTTCCTTTGGTTGCAATTGAAACCGTGGTCGGCATTTTCATATACAAATAATTCAATTTTATTTTTATTCATATTTATGAATTTCTTTACTTTTTCTATAGATTTTATTGGAATTCCCTTATCATCACTTCCAAAATGTAGCATTCCAGGACAGTTTACATTTGATTCTAAAAATTCAGGAATACTACTACCATAATAGCATATACCTTTTTCAAAAATGAAAGACTTTTGCATAGCTAGCCAAGCTAGTGAACCACCATAACAGTAGCCTAAAACACTTACATTATATTCAAGTCTTAAAGTTGCTGCTAATGCTACTATATCCATGACTGGAAGTTCCCATCCTAATTTGTTCTTTAAATGTAAGCCTTTTGAAAAACCATCCTTGTTATAAGGTAAATCAATATTATTCTCTAGTCTCGAGAAAATATCCGGAATAGCTACTAAAAATCCATTTTCTGCATACTCTTTAGCTACGTTTTTTATATGATCAGTTAAACCAAATATTTCATACACTAATATTATGCTTTTATTACTAGTATTATTCTCAGGTTCAAATTGTAAGTATGGCAATGAATAGTCATCAGCAGATTTTATTATTTTATTAGTTATTTTAATCATAGTTCTATACGTTAAATTTAAATAAGATAACATCACCGTCTTGAACTATATATTCTTTACCTTCTGTTCTTATGTTACCTGATAATTTAGCTTCTTTCTCTCCCCCTAGTTTTAATAACTTTTCACAACTAATCACATCAGCTGCGATAAAGCCTTTTTTGAAATCTGTATGTATTTTACCTGCCGCATCAGGAGCATAAGATTCTTTTTTTAAAGTCCAAGCTTTTGTTTCCTTTTCTCCAGATGTAAAAAACGTTACTAAATTTAATAGTTTGAAACCTGAGGAAATAAACTGATCTAAACCACTTTGATCAATATCCATACTTTTCATAAGTTCTTTTTTTTCTTTTATATCTTTTATACTTGATAGCTCTTCCTCAATTTTTGCCGAAATATTAACTAATGGTATTTTTTTTATTTTTGATAAATTTTTTATTTTTTGATTATAAATATTTCCAGACTTTATCGATTTTTCATCTAAATTAGCTACATACATTAAAGGTTTAAAGGATAAAATACCATTTTTATTAATGATCTGAAGCTCTTCTGGGCTATAATTTGAGAGGGCATTTGTATCAGCAGATTGTAAATTATCTAAGACTTTAAGAAATAAATCTCTTTCTTCTTTATTTTCGTTTTTTCCTATTTTGATTAATTTATTAAGTTTTTCTATTATATTTTCAGCTCTTTCTATGTCTGATAATAGTAATTCACTCTCAATTATTTCTATATCATATTCAGGATCAATTGCATTGTGAACATGCGTTACATTTTCATCTTCAAAACATCTTACTACATGTGCTATTGCATCAACCTCTCTAATATTTGATAAAAATTTATTTCCTAAGCCTTCTCCTTTGCTCGCTCCTTTAACAAGACCTGCAATATCAACAAATTCCATTTGAGCATTTATTATAGATTTAGAGTTATTAACTTTACTTAATTGTATTAATCTATCATCAGGTATAGGAACTTTGCCAACATTTGGCTCTATTGTACAAAAAGGATAGTTTTCAGAGGCAGCCTTTTGCAAACCTACTAAAGCATTAAATAAAGATGATTTCCCAACATTTGGTAAACCTATGATGCCGCATTTAAATCCCATAATTATTTATTAATTTCATTCATAAAACTATTTATATCCTTATTAAAAACAAACATTATATTTTTATCTATTAAATCAATTTTATTATCCAGTAATATTCTTTCTTCAGTTTTAAAGTCTGAGAGAACAAATTTATCAACTTCAGAGTCAGTATTTTTATTATTTACACCTATTCTTATCCTATAGTAATTATTGCCTATATGTTTATCAATGTTTTTTATTCCGTTATGTCCTGCTGACCCTCCTCCAAATTTAAATTTTATTTTACCTATATCTAAATCAAGCTCGTCATGAAATACAAAAATATTTTCTTGCTTAATTTTATAAAAATTTTTAACTAATCTAACTGATTCTCCAGATAAATTCATCATAGTTTCTGGCTTAGAAAGAAGAATATCATTGTTTAGAATACTACCTTTATACAGAGCACATTTTAGTTTATTGTTTGTTTTTAATAAACCATATTTTTTCACCAGATAATCTACAAATAAAAAACCTGTGTTATGTCTGTTGTTTTGATATTTAGAACCTTTATTTCCTAAACCTATAAACAAAAACATCTATATTTATTTTTTATTTTCTTCTTCTGGTTTACTTTCTTCAGCAGCTTCTTTATCATTGCCTTCCTCTACCTCTCCCTCAGCTTTATCTTCTGAGGTTTCAGCTGATACAAGTGCTGATGGAGCGAGTATGCTGGCAACAGTAAAGTCTCTATCTTTAATTGTGGGTTCTACACCCTCATCTATTTTAGTATGGCTAATGTGTATACTATCACCTATTTCAAGGCCTTCAAGATTGAATTCAAAGCTCTCTGGTATTTTATTCACTGGACATATTACTTCCACTGTGTACCTAACTACATTTAATACTCCGCCTCTTTTTATGCCAGGACTTAGTGTTTCATTTAAAAACTTAACAGGAACCTCTATCGTTACCTTAGTTTTATCGTTAACTCTTAAAAAATCTACATGCTCTAGTTGTTCTGTTACAGGATTTTGAGAGATACCTTGAACTATTACTCTAGTTTTACTGTCATTTATAGATAAATCATAAATTTTATTTAAGAAGGAAGATTTATTTATTTCTATTCTTAAATCTGTTACATCTAATGAAATTGGCTCTGGGTTTTTACCATCACCATAGATTATTGCAGGTATTTTATTAGCAATTCTAACTTTTTTTGCGCTATTAGTTCCAACTTTTTCTCTCAAAGAGGCACTTAATGTATCTATACTACTCATTTCTTTCTCCTTAATTAAACAAACTTGATACAGAACTATGGTTATCTATTCTCTTTACTGCTTCTGCTATTAACGGCGCCACTGATAATCTTCTGATTTTATTTTTGTCCTCACTTAATAAGTTAGAAATAGTATTAGTTGTAACTATTTCTGTAAGTACAGACTTTTTAATCTTCTCAAGAGCATTTCCTGATAAAACACCATGGCTCACGTAAGCAGAAACAGTTTTTGCTCCAACGTTCAGCAGAGCATCTCCTGCATTTGTTAAAGTACCAGCTGTATCAACTATATCATCAATTAATATACAATTTTTTTCTTTAACGTCACCTATTATATTTAAAACTTCCGATATATTTGCAGCCTCTCTTCTTTTATCCACTATAGCTAAACCAATATTTAATCTATTAGCAATATATCTAGCTCTTACTACTCCTCCAACATCTGGAGAAATTATAACTGTCCTATCTAAATCATAGTTTTTTTTAATATCTTCTAAAAGAATCGGAGCAGCATAAAGATTATCTACAGGAATATCAAAAAATCCTTGTATTTGTCCAGCATGTAAATCTATAGTAAGTACTCTATCAGCCCCAGACTTTGTAATTAAGTTAGCAACTAATTTTGCACTAATAGGAGTTCTTGGTCCAGGTTTTCTGTCTTGTCTTGCATAACCAAAATATGGAATTACTGCAGTTATTTGTTTAGCAGAGGCCCTTTTTAATGCATCTATACAAACTAATAATTCTACTAAATTATCATTTGCTGGTTTAGATGTTGATTGAATTACATACACATCTTGTCCTCTTACATTTTCGTTTACTTCCACAAATATTTCCTCATCAGAAAATTTTTTTATGCTAGCTTTAGTTAATGGAATATTTAAAGTAGTGGCTATTTCTTCAGATAAAGCTAAGTTGCTATTACAGGCTAATAATTTCATTTTTTTTTTTTATTTAACTCTATACTTAACAATCAAAAAATCTACTGTAAATAGATTTTTTAACTTTTTATTACAGATAACATTCTGCCATAGTCTGAAAATTTATTATGTATTGAATACCTATAACTAAAAAAATCATTAAATTTTTTATAAGTATCATAAGAAGAACACCAAATATTAGAAAAACCTAGTTTAGTCAATACAAATTTGGTATAGCCTCTAAGGTCAAAATAAATCTTATTTTTTACAGTAATAAAAAACTTTTTAGAAAGCTTATCTTTAATTATAAAATTTCTTTTAAAATCATTACCAACTTCAAAGCTATGGAAACCTATACAAGGCCCTAATGCAAAAATTAAATCATTAATATTTATATCTAAAATTTTAATTTTATATAAAAAATTTTCTAATATATCATTAAATAATCCTTTCCATCCGACATGTATTACTGCAGACATATATCTTTTTTTATGTCCTACCAAAATAGGACAGCAGTCAGCAGTAAGTACTCCTAAAATAATTTTATTGGATAGTGATATCATAGCATCGCAGTCAATATTAGATTCAAACTTATTTAAAATTCTTACTTTATTACTATGAGATTGATTAGCAACTATTAATTTATTAATATTAAAGTTTAATGATTCTGAGATCATTTTTCTATTTTTTATAATATTATCCTTTTTATCTTTCGAAGACATGCCACAGTTTAATGAATTATATATGCCTTTAGAAATACCCCCTTTTCTTTTAAAAAATCCATGTGTGAAGGCCTTCAAGTTGGGAGCTATTTCATATTCAAGCATAGTTATCAAATATAAAGTCTTTATTATTTTTATTTGTTATTATAAGAACTTTAAAGATCTCTCCCATATATTCTTTGTCTATTAATCTTTTTTTGCTAGCTAATAAAGAGGACGATAAATTTGGGTTACTTTTAATTAATTTTTCAAACCTTATTTCAATTCCTAGTTTAGTTAAAAAAAAATTTTGAGAAAAAGGTCCCAATACTTTGCAATTAGCTTGGATTGCCAATGATTTGATTAGAGTGAAATCGGGTTTGGAACTAATATCAGTACTTCCGGGGCAATAAAAAGGGTTTACATGAGTGTGCTTATAAATGAAAGATAATGTGTCTTTTCCATAATCAGAACTTTTAGCATAATCTATTATTAAAAATACACCCCCATAGTTATTTATTTTTTCAAAAATTTGAGATAGTAAAAGGTTAGTATAATTAGAATACTCAAATACAAACCCTTCTTTAGCTTTTGAAGGAAATGGTATCTTTTTTGTAACAGGAGACTTTGACATAATAAAGCTAAATTTACTTCTATCATCTAGGTAGACCCTTCTCTCATACCAAAACTTACCAATTTTTATATATTGATTAACAGGTATCGCATCAAAAAACTCATTAGCTAATATAAAAGTTTCTTTTTTTTCCATTTGATTAATATCTAATATTATTTTTGATTTATTTATTCTTTTTAGATAACTTCTTAAAGTTTTAGATTTTTCTAAAAAATAAATATGCTGTATTTTATTGTATAATTTAGTATTTAAAGACTTTATTGTTCTTAATATATCTTTTATTAATACAGCTCTACCAGGCCCTAATTCTAGGAAATTGATATTGTTTTTAAAAAAATTAGAAGAGTTAAAGATTAACCAAGTAGCAATCAGTTCTCCGAATACTTGACTAATCTCAGGAGAAGTAATGAAATCACCTTTTTTTCCGATAATATTGTTTTTTGTATAATAGCCATATTTTGGGTGGTATAATGAGATCGTCATATATTCTTCAATTGATATAGATCCATTAGATTTAATATTTTTTTTAATAATTTTTTCTATTTCTGTCATTCAAGAAAATTAGTCCTAAACCTAAAACTATCATAGGTAAACTTAAGATTATACCAGTAGTTACATAAGGCTCTATTATATATCCTATATGTTGGTCTGGTGCTCTAAAAAACTCTACAAAAATTCTAAAAACAGCATAAAAAATTAAAAATACACCGCTAGTGAGACCAGGAAAACTATTCTTATATTTGTAGAAAAAATTAACAAGAAAAAAAAGTACTAATCCTTCCAAAAATGCTTCATAAAGTTGAGTGGGATGTCTTGGATTTGTTCCTCCATTAGGAAAGATTACACCAAGAAAAAAGTTAGTTTCTCTGCCCCATAATTCAGAGTTTATAAAGTTAGCTATTCTGCCTAAAAAAAGGCCTATAGGTGCTGCACACGCTATAATATCCATAATGTATAAAAAAGAAATTTTCTTTAATTTAGAAAAAAAAAGACA
>CACMQH010000016.1 GCA_902615805.1 Rhodospirillaceae bacterium | reverse complement strand
AAAATAAAACTATTGATATTAATAATAAAAATGAAATTAATAATATCTTTTTTATGTTTATTTTTAAAATAATGAAGAATTTTTTCATCTATTTACACCTGCATCTTTAATTATCCATTCAACTAGATCTGGAAATTCAAGGCCTGAATTTTTTGCAATTTTAGGGAAAAGTGAATTCTCTGTAAGTCCAGGTTGGGTATTTATTTCTAAAAGAAAAACCTTTTTATCCTCTGACTCTAAATTTAGACGGAAATCTACTCTAGCTATACCTTTACAATTTAATAATTGAAACGACTTTTCAGAGTAACTATAAATTTCCTTTTTTAATTTTAGATCTAAATTTGTTGGTATAATATATTTTGTATTTTTACTGTTATATTTAAATTCGTAATCATAAATTTCTTTTTCTGTTATGACTTCAAGCATTCCAATAACTTTGCCACTCATCAATCCAACCGTTAAATCAATGCCTGGAATATACTCCTCCATTAAATGATCTAAATATTTATTTTTTAAAAAAATATTAATATCTGTATTTTTTTTAATTAAATTTACTCCTACACTTGAGCCTTCATTAATCGGCTTTATTACATAAGGTCTTGCGAACTCCTCTTCAATATTTAGATTTTTATTAATAAAAATCCTTCCTTTTGGCACTACTATATTATTATTTAAAAATATACTTTTAGATAAAAACTTGTTCATACCTACAGCGGAGGAACTTACACCAGAGTGAGTATATGGAATTGAAAAATATTCAAATAGACCTTGAATTTTACCATCTTCACCCCACGATCCATGCAAAGCATTAAATATAATGTCAATATTTTCTTTATTATCATTCAAATAGCTTATTAAGTTATCTTGTGGCTCTATAGAGGTAGTAGTGTAGCCTCTAGCATTTAAAGCTTTTTCAACATTTATTGCAGTTTTTCGAGATACCTCTGCCTCTGCGTATTTGCCTCCCTTTACTATTAAAATATTTTTAGTCATTTTGGCATAGACCTTTTCTTCCGATTATTTTTATTTCCCATACTAATTTAATTCCAAATTTTTGATGGACTTTATTAATAATTTTCTCACCTAATTTTTCAATATCATTACTAGTTGCACCTCCTTCATTTATTATAAAATTTGAGTGTATCCTTGATAAATGAGCTTTACCTAATTTATAGTTTTTACAGCCACTTTCTTGAATTAGTTTCCAAGCTTTTTTATGTATAGGGTTTTTAAATGTTGATCCGCTAGTTTTTTCTTGTATAGGTTGTGTTAATTCTCTTTGTGATACTAGTTCATTAATTTTTTTTAGATTTTCTGATATATTATCATTCTTAATATATTTAAAAGTAGCTTCTAAAAAAATATATTCATCAGGAAAGTTAGTATGCCTATATTGCATTTTGTAATCCTTAGATAAAATTTCTTTAATTTTTCCATCTTTGCTATCTAAAAGTTTAATCTTAGTTAGAAGTTTTGATGTTTCATACCCATATGCACCGGCATTCATTTTTATAGCTCCACCTATTGATCCCGGTATACCAGAAAAAAATTCTAAACCCGTTGCAGAATTTTTAGCTAACAATCTTGCTAATTTAATGCAATTAGTAGCTGCTCCAACTTTAAATTCTTTATCATTAATAAATTTTACATAGTCAAAATTTTTACTTAATTTTATGACAGCACCATCAAAACCAAAATCTCTAAACAAAGTGTTTGAACCTGCTCCCAAAATATAAAATGGTAAATTATTTTTAATGCTTTTTAAAAACCTTCTTAAATCATTTACATCTTCAGGTATAAAAAATATATCTGCGTTACCTCCAGTCTTAAGCCATGTATTCGAAGCTAGGTTAAAATTAAAAGATAACTTTCCATTTAATAATAAGTTTTGTATTTTTTTATATGTATTTTCTTTGTTAATCATTGTATTAATTTAATGTTTTTTCTACAAAAATCCTTGCTTTAGATGAAATATCTCCAGCTCCAAGGAAAACGACAATGTCTCCATTATTAAGTTTATTTTCTATTAAAAATTTTAATTCTTTATCGTTAAAAGCTCTTACGTCCTTATGACCTCCTGATATTAAAGCATTAATTAAGGTATAATTTGTTAAATCAAAACTATTCGTCTCTCCTGCAGAATATATATCTGTTATAAATACAATATCTGCATCATTAAATGCAGAAGTAAAATCTTCAAATAATAATTTTAATCTTGTATATCTATGAGGCTGCACTATAGCTACTACTTTATCATTAGTAATTTCTCTAGAAGCAGAAAGAGTTGCTTTAATTTCTATAGGATGATGCCCGTAATCATCAAAAATTTGAATTCCTTTATAGTTTTTAATTAATGAGAACCTTCTATTGACTCCTTCAAAACCTGATAAGGCTAATTTAATTATCTCTAAATCTATTCCAAGCTCTACAGCCATAGAACAAACTGATAAAATATTTTGAACATTATGAATACCTGGAATATTAGAAACCATATTTTCAATTTTTTTAGCCGATGCATCCTTCTTAGGACTAATTTCTAGAGAAAAAAATGTTTTAGAATCTTTAAATACAATATTAGTAGCCCTAAAGTCAGCTTGAGGACTTAAACCATACGTAATAATTTTTTTATCTTCTATTTCTGATATAATGCTCTGTATAGTAGGATCATCTATGCAAATAATTGCTGCACCGTAAAAAGGAATATTATTTATAAATCTTTTAAAAGCAGTTTTTAATTCTTTAAAACTTTTATAAAAATCTATATGTTCAGCATCAATATTGGTTACAATTACAAAACTAGCAGGAAGTTTTAAAAAACTACCATCAGACTCATCGGCCTCTACAACCATCCAATCACTTCTTCCTAACTTTGCATTACTATTATAAGAGTTTATTACTCCACCATTTATCACGGTTGGATCATATTTAGCGTTTTCAAGAATAGTTGCCATTAAAGATGTGGTAGTAGTTTTTCCGTGAGTTCCCGCAACTGCTATAGTCTTTTTAAACCTCATTAATTCTGCAAGCATTTCAGCTCTTTTTACTATGGGAATTCTTTTTTTTCGTGCTTCAATAAGTTCAATATTATTTCTTTCTATAGCTGAAGAAATTACAACAATTGATGCACCATTTATATTTTCTGCAGTATGTCCTATATTAATATTAATCCCTAACTTTCTTAACCTTGCTATATTAAGATTTTCTGATATATCACTGCCTGCTACTTCAAATCCCTGATTTACTAATACTTCAGCTATACCACTCATTCCTATACCACCAATTCCAATAAAAAAAATTTTACCTATTTTTGTATCAAACACTTTTATCCTCTAGACTTAAAATTAGTTTTTTTAGCCTCTTAGCAGCTTGAGGTTTGCTAAGCCTTCTATTATTTAATGAAAACTTTTTTAATAAATTTGGATTATTAATTATTTGAGATATTAATTGAATAAAAGTATCATTATCAATATCCTCTTCTTTTAGAAGCCACGCTGCATCATTATTTTTTAAGACTAAAGCATTCTCATACTGATGATTGCCTACTGAATTTTTTATTGGAATATACATACCTGGTACACCTGCCATAATACATTCATGAATAGTAGAAGAACCTGCCCTAGCAACAATTAAACTAGCCTTATTAAAGTAGTTTTTTATATCCTTAAAAAAACTAACCACGTTAGATTTAATATAATTACTATCATAAAGTTCTTTAACACTTAATAAATGCTCTTGTCTAACTTGATGAAAAATTATTAGTTTATCTTTTAATTTTTTAGGTAGTTTTACAATAACTTTAGCTAATCTATATGACAGCAAGCTTGAACCTTGACTACCCCCCAGAATTAATAAAGTAAATAAACCTTTACTAGAAAGTGGTTTATATTTATTTTTATTCAATTCTAAAATCTGACTTCTTACTGGCATACCTACCTGTATGGTATCAGGAAAATACTCTTTTAAATCAAATGCAGATGTTCTTACCTTTGTATATTTCCAAAATAACCTATTAGCTTTTCCCATTACTGCATTACCTTCGTGAAGAATTACATTTTTATTCAAAACTAGTGCAGCCAATACAAATGGGACCTGAACATAAGAACCAAAGCCTACTATTATTTTTATATTATTTTTTTTAATTAAAAAAACAGCTTTGATAGTACTTAAAATCAATAAAATTAAAGATGCTATTTTTTTGATAATTTTTTTTCTTTCAAAACCTAGTGCCTTAATTAAAAAAGGATTTATTTTTGAAACTTCTTCAAATTTTATACCTCTCTGATCAGTAGCAAAATATAAATTACTATTTACATTTTTAAAAAGATTATAAACCGAAAGTGCGGGGAAAATATGCCCACCTGTTCCTCCTGCAACAAATAAAATATTGTTTTGAGTACTAGTACACATATATCAGACCTTTTTCTTTAAATTTTTTCTTAGTTAAAGAAAGAACCATACCCATTACTATTCCCATAGAAATCATCGAAGATCCTCCATAAGAAAGAAAAGGGAAAGTTACACCTGTTGTTGGAATTAATTTCAGTGATACTGCTATATTTATAAATGCTTGAATAATAAATAATATTAATAAACCTATACAACTAGTAACTTTAAATTGATTTTGACTATTACTTATTTTTTGTACACCTCTGAAAAATATAGCTAATAAAATAAATACTAATAAAATACAGACTAATGCTCCATATTCTTCAGCTACAACTGGAAAAATAAAATCAGTATGTGAGTCAGGTATATTATTTTTAACTGTACCTTGGCCTGGACCCTTACCTAAAATTCCACCTGCCTGATAAGCTTCTAGAGATTTTTCAATCTGAAAGTGTGTTATTTTAGAATTTAAGAAGTTGTCTATCCTGTACTGAACGTGTGATAATTTTATGTAAGCTAGAAGAGCAATAAGTATACTAATAGCACCTAAAAAAAATAAAAATCTAAAATTAATTCCAACTGTTAAATATTGGAATATAAATACTAAGAATAATATTACAAACATACTAAAATTAGGTTGAGCAAGAATTAATAGACTTGTTATAAGTAAAAGTAAAAATGCTAAAATTTTGCCACTAATACTGTAACCTAGAAGTTTAATTCTTTCTTTTAAATTTAATAGCACTGAAAAAATAATTATTATGAAAGGTTTCAAAAACTCTGATGGTTGAAACGAAAGCCCAATAAAATTTAACCATCTTATTGAACCATTATTTTCTTTGCTTATCAAAAGTAAAGTAACTATAGAAATTATACTTAAAGCTAAACCTAAGCAAGAAATATTTATTAAGCCTCTAATAGAAAAAAATGAAAAAGTTATCAGTGCCATTATTGAAAAAAAAGCAAATAAATAATGTTTTTTTATAAAATAAAACTCATTAAGGCTTTTAAGCTTTGCAACGTTAGGACTTGCGGTAGTAACAAATAATAAACCTAATATCATTAAAAGAACTATAAGGGTGATACTTATTAGATCTATTGACTTCATCCACCTTTCAAAAAAATTAATTATTACAACTCTAGCTTCCATTAGGCAACCATCTTTCTAATATCTTTAAATAATTTTTTAAAGCAATCGCCTCTTTCTTCAAAACTTTTATAATTGTCAAAAGAAGCAGATGCAGGTGAAAATAGTATTGGATAAAGTTTACCCGAAGATAAGCTTTTTTTATAAGACCTCTCTAATGCTTCTTTTAAACTTTCGCAAACTTTATTTGGAAGCTGCCTATTTATATATTTTTTTATTTTATTAGCATTTTCTCCTACTAAATACGTCTGAGTAATTATGTTTGAAAATTTATTTAATTCATTAAAACTCTCACCTTTATCAGATCCTCCAACTATTAAAATTACTTTTTTAAAAGATCTTATAGCAGAACAGGTTGCTGCTACGTTAGTTGCTTTTGAGTCATTATAAAATGAAATTTTTTTAATTTTCCCTAAAAACTCTAATCTATGAGGTAATCCCTCAAATTCATTTAAACGTTCAATAACTTTATTTGCCTCTAAACCTAAAACAAGTAGTGCAGAGAATGCTATAGTGTAATTTAATTGATTGTGGTTTAACTTTAAAAAATTGCTTTCTTTTAAAGAATATTTTTTATTTGTAAAAAAATTATCATAAATATTATTATTTTTATAATAAATACCTTTTGAAAAACTAGACTTATTGCTAACTTTTATTATTTTCGCTTTAGTATTACTTTTCTTTTTAAAGTAATTTTTTATATTTTGATCATCATAATTTAGTATTAAAAAATCTTCTTTACCTTGATTCTTAGATATATTTATTTTGGTCTTAAAATAATTATCAAATGTTTTATGATAATTTAAATGATCATTTTTTATGTTGCTTATAATGCTTATATTAGGTTTGAAATTATCAATATAATCTAGTTGAAAAGATGAAAGTTCTATAACAAAGTGTTTAGTCTTTTTATCTAAATTATCTAATATCGTATTTCCAAAATTTCCTAGTGGTTGAGTTTTTAAAACTCTTGAAATCATTAATGCAATAGTAGATTTACCATTTGTACCTGTAATTCCTAATATAGATTGATTAATATTTCTATTAAGTTGATTTTCCCAAAATAGCTCTACATCACTAGAAATTCTTATATTTTGTTTGGTAGCTTTTTTTATTAGCTTATGATTTTTACTTATTCCTGGAGATACAAATATGGTAAAAAAGTCAGAAATGCTTTTTTCTTTTTCATTAAAAAAATTTTTAGATTTGAACTTATTTTTAATAATATCATAATTATCATCATATATAAAAATATTAACTTTTTGATTTTTAAAAAATTTAAAAATCGACTTCCCTGTCTTTCCAAGGCCAACTATTAATATATCTTTTTTGTAATATTTTGTTTTAAATTCCATATTATCTAATCTTAAATGTTATCAAACTTATCATTGCTAAAAGTATTGATATAATCCAAAACCTAATTACTATAGTAGACTCAGACCAACCTTTTTGCTCAAAATGATGATGAAGAGGAGCCATTCTAAAAACTCTTTTTCCAGTCAATTTAAATGAAGCCACTTGAACAATTACTGAAATTGCTTCCAAAACAAATAAACCACCTGCTACTAAAAGAATTAACTCATTTTTTGTTATTACACTTATTGCACCAATAGCTGCCCCAGCTGATAACGAACCAGTATCTCCCATAAATATCTTAGCAGGTGGCGCATTAAACCATAAAAATCCTAACCCTGCTCCAATAAAGGCTGCACAAAATACGGCTATTTCACCTACTCCACTGATATAGGTTAAATTTAAATAGTCTGAATAAATTGCATTTCCTACTAGATATGCAATTATTGAAAAAGTTGAAAGAACTATCATTATTGGCACAATTGCAAGCCCATCTAACCCATCAGTTAAATTTACTGAGTTAGATGAACCTACTATTACCAACATACCAAAAATAAACCAAAAATAGCCTAAGTCTAGGGAAAGGTTTTTAAATATTGGAAATAAAAGCTGCGTGTTGCTCTCTTCTGAAAACAACAATAATAAGTAACAAAATGTTAAAGTTATGAAAATTTGTGTAATTATCTTAATTTTACTGGATAAACCTTTAAATGAAAATTTCTTTAGTTTTAGATAATCATCTATAAATCCAATCAGACCAAAGCTCAGCGTTATGAATAAAACTAGCCATAAATAAACATTAAATAAGTCTGTCCACAGTATTATAGATACAATTAATGCAAATAAAATTAAAGCGCCTCCCATCGTTGGAGTGCCTTTTTTTGCTTCTATCTGCCATTTTGGACCATCATCTCTTATTGGTTGTCCGAATTTTTGTTTAACTTTAAAATATTGAATTAATTTTGGTCCGACTAAAAAACTTATTAAAATAGAAGTAATAAAAGCTCCACTTGCTCTAAAAGTTATATATTTAAAAATATTTAAATAGCTGAACTGGTCTATTAATAATAATGAAATATAATAAATCATAATTTCTCACAATCATTTATAATCTTTTTAATAATTTCTTTTAAATTTATAGAGTTGGAACCTTTTAATAAAATCGCATCCCCGTTTTCTATAGTATTTAAAATATTTTCTGCTATGTTGGCTAAATTATCTTCATGATATTTGTACTTAATATTTTTTAATACTTTGCTCATTTCAAGCATATTTTTTCCGACTGTATACAAAATATTAAATTCAAATTTTTTTATTTTTTCTCCTAACGCTTTATGTATTTCTTTACTTTCTTTTCCCAATTCTAACATATCTCCTAATACTAAAAACTTTTTACCCATTACTTTTAATTTTGAAAAATTTTTCAAAGAAGCAATTAACGATGCAGGATTTGAGTTATATGAATCGTCAATCAATAGAAAACAGCTATCTTTATATTTTAAATTAATTATATTACCTCTGCCCTGAGGTACTTCAAAAGAAGACAACGCACCAAGTATTTTAGTAAAATCTATTTTAAAATAAACAGCTAAACCTAAAATGGATAAACTGTTATGTATCCAATGTTCTCCTAAAGAAGGCATAAGGTATGATATCTTTTTTCCATAGCATAATGCCTGAACAAGATATTTTTTATTACTTAAAGAAAAATTTAATAACCTGATATTATTTTCACTACCTTTACCATAAGTAATGATATTTTGTATACCTAACTTATTTGCCTTACTTTTAATATACTGATTAAAATTCGTATCATTATTAATTATTAAACAGCCTTTTTTATCTAAACTTTCTAAAACTTCACTTTTTGCTTCAGCTATATTTTTTAGAGACTTTAAACCCTCTAGATGTGATTTTTCAATAGCAGTTAAAACTGCTACTTCAGGCTTTACTAATTTTACGAGCTCTCTAATCTCTCCTTTTTTATTCATACCAATCTCAAGAACACAATAATTTAAATTTGGAGGTACCCTCGCTAACGATAAAGGGACTCCTAAATGATTATTATAACTACTTTCATTGGAGTATGTGTTTGCCACTTTAGATAAAGCTAAATGCATCATATCTTTGGTTCCGGTTTTGCCTACACTTCCAGTCACAGCAATAAATTTAGCTTTGGATCTCATTCTAGCATTTTTGGCCATCCTTTCTAAGGTATCTAAAACATTATTTACTTTTGCTAAAGTAACTTTTTTTGTATTTATTAAGTTATCACTAATCAAACATGCAGTAGCTCCTCTTTCAGAAGCTGAGTTAATAAAATTATGCCCATTATAATTTTTTCCATTTATTGCACAAAATAAATCACCTTTTTTTACCTTTCTACTATCTATTTCTACACCAGAGGCTTCCCATTCTTTCGAAGAGCAAGCATTAACTAATTTTTTTAACGATGAAGAACTCCATAAAATACTCATAATGATAACCTCTTGTAACAGTATTCCTTTGCTACTATCTCGTCATCAAATAATAAAACCTTATCCTTTATCTCCTGAGTTTTTTCATGACCTTTTCCTGCAATAAGAAGAATATCATTTTTTTTCATTATATTTATAGCTTTTGTAATGGCTTTTTTCCTTCCTTCTACATTGATAGATTTTTTACAGTGACTAGCTATTTCATTTCTGATAGAAGCTGGATCCTCATTTCTAGGGTTATCATCTGTAATGAAAACTATATCTGCAAATTTCTCTGCTACCGTTCCCATCATCTTTCGTTTACCCTTATCTCTTTCTCCTCCGCAACCAAAAACTAAAATTAATCTTGCATTAAGTTTTAGTATTAACCTTAGCGCAACTAAACTTTTTTTAAGAGCCTCAGGTGTATGTGCATAATCAATATAAATAGATAAGTTCTTTATTCTCATTGATATTTTCTTTAATCTTCCTTTTGACTTTTTTATATTTTCAATATCTTCTAAAATTTTGTTGACTTTTAAACCATTTAATTTTGCTAAAATTATTGCCCCTACTAAATTTTCAATTTCATATTCAGCAATTAGTTTACATTTAAAGTTATATTGCTTATTTTTATTTTTGATAGTTACAATAGTGCTGTTTGGCAGTCTATTAACATCTACAATTCTCCAATCACATTGCTTTCCGAATCCATATGAAATATTATTAATTTTTTTTGCATCACAAATATTTTTAATTTTCTTGCCATACTTATTATCAATACAAATAACTGCTTTACCTTTTTTATCCAGTAGACTTTCGAATAACCTTTTTTTGCTAAAAAAATACTTTTTCATATCTTTATGATAATCAAGATGATCTCTACTTAAGTTTGTAAATAATGCAAACTTAACCTTTACTTTATCCATTCTCTTTTGCTCTAAAGCATGACTTGATGCTTCCATTGCCAAAAAGTTAATTTTTTTATTTTTTAATTTATCTAATTCTCTATGTAGATTTATAGAATCTAATGTTGTTAGCTTAGTTCTTTTATTAACATTCTTATATTTAATTCCTAATGTTCCAAAACTAGCACCATTAATATTATTTTTTTTCCATATTTCATATAAAAAATTTACAACAGAAGTCTTACCATTTGTTCCCGTTACAGCTGAAATATACTTAGGTTGGTATGGAAAAAAGTCCTTTGCAATTTTAGCAGCAGCTAATCTAGTGTCATCTGTTACAAGAATATTTTTAACTGTTTTGTTTAAATTATTTACATCTCTTTTTTTACATAAAACTGCCTTAGCTCCCAACCTTAATGCATCTGAGATATATTGATTATTTTCTTTGATTAAAGCAAATAACATTCCATACTTAATTTTTCTAGAATCAAAAGAAATTCCAGAAACTTTTAATCCTTTGTGCTCCATTTTATAAACTTTTATGGTTTGGTCTGTTAATTTAGTAAGATACAAAATTTAATTCACCTTTATTATCAACTAATAACTCTGGGTCTAAATTATAGTTTTTAGTAATTCCTAATATAGGAAAAATTCTTCTATAAATTTTTGCTGTTACTGGAGCAGCTGTTTTACCTCCTGTAGCACCTTCTCTATAATTTCTTTCGTTACCTAAAGAAGGCTCGTCAAATAATACTAAACTTATAAATTTAGGATTTTCTATAGGAAAAACTGATAAAAATGATGAAATTAATTTAGTTTTATCATATTTACCTTTTTCTGCTTTTTCTCCCGTTGCTGTCTTCCCTCCAATTTTAAAGCCATTTAAATGAGCCTTTCTAGCTGTTCCGTTTACTGTGTTTTCATACATAAGGTATTCAAGAGCATTAATTGTATTTTCTGATAAAAATTTTGTTTTTTTAATTTTGTCTTCTTTATTCTTTTTATGTATTTGGGTTTTATAGTCTAAATTATTATTAAATAATTTTGATGATGCTTCTATCATTTGAATTGGTGATATAGATAAACCATGTCCAAAAGATAAAGTTGCCGTTTGTATTTTACCCCATTTTTTAGGAACAATTGGTTTTGTTTTTTCAGTTAAATTAATATTTGAAATATTTAATAAACCTATCTTTTCATAAAAATTTTTTAATTTTAATTTCCCTAACTCTAATGCAATAAGACTACTTCCAATATTAGATGAGTTTAGAAAAATTTCTTTTGTAGATAAAATTCTATTTTGTGGTTTGTAATCTTTTATTTCATAATTTGCTATTTTAATTGACTTACTTGCATCGAACTTTGTTTCTAAATTTACCTTAGATAGATCTAAAGCTGCAGTAATGGTAAACATTTTAAATGTAGATCCCATTTCATACAAATTTAGTGTTGCAGTATTAGTATAACTATTTAATTCAGGATTAATGCTCCGATTTGGGTTAAAGTCAGGTAAGCTAACTAATGATAAAATTTCGCCACTATTTAAATCAGCAATAATTGCAGTAGCACTCTTAGAATTATATTTGATGCTTGCTTTTTCTAATTCATCTCTAACTATATATTGTAACCTTATATCAATGCCCAAATTAATATTTTCTCCTTTATGCAATTTATTATTAAAAGTTCTCTCTGCTCCTAATTGTCCAATCATATTTCCATTAACATGCCCTACAAAATGAGAGGTGATTTCCCTATGAGGATAAAATCTTTTAATTACCGGTACAAACTCAACACCAGGAATACCTAAGTTATTAATTTTTTTTGCCTGAGGTGCAGTAATATTTTTTTTGATAAGAACTTCATATTTTTCTTTATTTTTAAGTTTTTTCAATAATACTTTACTATCATTTAAACTAATATGATTGCTAAGCATATTTATAGTATGCAAAGGATCCTTAATTTTTTTAGGATATGCTTTTAAATTATAAATATAGATATTAGAGGCTAATATTCTATTATTCCTATCTAATAACATACCCCTATTTTTGTTATCTATTTTATTAATTTCATTTTTATCAATCATACTTACGTTTTTATATGGAAATGAAACCTCAACTAATCTCATAATGATTACCAAACCTAAAATTCCAATTAAAAAAGAAATAATTAGTAGCATCTTATTATATTTTTTTTCTTTTTTATTTATCTCAATAGATTTTGAAAAAAGTATATTATTCATCTATATGCCTTTCACTAGAAAGTAATTTTATAAAGTGCTGAAATTCAATTAATTCTGCTGGTTTATGGTGTAAATGTTTCTTGGATAAATGGCTTATATTTTCTGGAGAATTTAAATACTCCCACTCACTCTTAAAAAATACTAAATCTTTTTCTAATTTTTTATTGATAATTTCAGTATCTATAATTTTTGTTTCAATAACCTCTATTTTGTAATTTAAAAAAGTTAATAATATTAAGAGGAAAGAAAATAAAAATGTGAGAAATACAATTTTTTTCATAATCTAAATTACCATTCTTTCAACCACTCTTAACTTTGCAGACCTTGCTCTTTTGTTTGATATAATTTCAGCACTGCTAGGTATTAGTGGTTTTTTATTGATTACTTTAAATTTTATTTTTTTAGTCTTTACAACCTGAGGTAAGTGCCTATTAAAATTTTCTTGTTTACCAGATATCTCATTAAAGAAGAATTTAACTATCCTATCTTCTATAGAGTGAAATGTTATTAGAACCAACCTTGCTCCAGGTAACAATATTTTTTCTGAAATCATTAATAATTTTTTTAATGACTTAAGTTCTTGGTTAGTTGCTATTCTTAAAGCCTGAAAAGATTTTGTTGCTGGATGATTTTTTCTTTTATGATCACTTTTTTTTACTCTTTTAATTAATTTTACTAGTTTAAATGTAGTATCTAAAACTTCTTTATTACGTTCGTTTATTATCATTTTGGCTATTGCTCTACTTTTTTTTTCATCTCCGTAATCCCATAATATCCTAGCTAACTCTCTTTCATCTAAACTATAAATAAGCTCTTGTGCTGTAACTCCTTCACCACTCATCCTCATATCTAAAGGACCGTCTTTATTGAATGAAAAACCTCTTTTTGAGTCATCAAGTTGAAATGAGGACACTCCCAGATCAGCTACTATACCGCCACTAACTAAAGTTTTATTGTTTTCCTTAATAATACTTTCTAAATTCTCAAAATCATCATTAACAAAAGTAAATCTTTTTTTATATTTAACCTTTAATTTCTTGGCATAATTTTTTACATTAGGATCTTTATCTATAGATAAAAGCTTACAATCAGCCTTTTTAAGTATTTCCTCTGAATAACCTCCTCCACCAAATGTAGCATCAATGTAATTTAAATTATCACGAACATTTAGCGCTTCTATTGCTTCCTTAATCATAACAGGTATATGTTGACTTATCATCATTACTAAAATTAACTTTGTTTTCTTTTTTTCATATATTCCCTTGCTTTACTTTCATACATATTAAAAGCTGAAGGTTCCCATATTCTAAACTTTCTTCCCATACCAACAAATAAGGCTTCAGTATTTAAGTAGGCAGACTTTCTTAAATATTCTGGTAACAAAACTCTACCCTCTTGATCAAATGGCAACATAGAAGACCCAAATATCAAAGTGGCTTCAAACTCATTTGTCTCCAATAAAGGATCTTTAGAGTCTAACCATTCCTGATATCTTTCTAAATAATTTTGAGAATAACCATCTATTGCCTGGTACCCGTCAGTGTTTTGAACTACTATACCTGAAAACTCTTTTCCTAATAACTTAGGTCTCCAGAAAGCAGGCACACTAATTCTTCCCTTTTTATCAATCTTGTTAAGAAACTTTCCTACAAATTCAATCAAATAATTACCCCTTAATATGGTAAATTATAGTGCTATCATGGGATTTTATGGTCGTCAATGACACAAATTAAAAAAAATAATTTGTTCTACTTAAATATACTTTTTGTTCTATCTTTGTTTTAATAATGTGAAGATAGTCTATAAGCCGGTTTCTGTGTTATGCAGCAATCTATCTAGAATTAATATTACTATTAATCTCAAGCAACCTACCCAGACTAAAATCGGAGTAATATAGTCTCTATTTGGTCTTGCTCCCGGTGGGGTTTACCTTGCCATTTATGTTACCATAAATGCGGTGCGCTCTTACCGCACCTTTTCACCCTTACTAACAACTAGCGGTATATTTTCTGTGGCACTTTCCCTAAAGTCACCTTTGCCGGGTGTTACCCGGCACCGTTACTCCTGGAGACCGGACTTTCCTCTTTACAAAACAATTGCAAAGCAGCTGCTCGACTATCTTCATTATCTAGCATTTAATTTTACATAAATTTGTCAAGCATTTTTAGATACATCTAATATTCTAGAATAAACTTTTCCGTCTATAATACCATTAATTTTCTCAGGCAAAAACCTTCTCTGGAATGCCTCTACTACCAATTTTAGATGGATATCAAAGTCATTATCTTTTGAACATTTATAACCAATTTTAATAAGTTTTAATTTTATTTTTTTTATTTCTGTACTTTTATCACCTAATTTAAATAAAATTTTATTGAAACTATTCTTTTTAACTAATGGATAATAGGCTAAATTTTTTTTAGCTAGTCTATTCCAGTTAAATAATTCACCTGGATCTAACTTTCTATCTGGAGCAATATCAGAATGCCCCAAAACATTTTGTTTTTTAATTTTATATTTATTTATTAATAATCTTAATAGTTTTTCTAAAGCGTTCATTTGTATATTTGAAAATATTTTATAGTTCAGCCCATGTCCAATATTATCTAGTTCTATTCCTATAGAATTTTTATTTAACAAGCTATCTCCTTTCCAATAAGAAATTCCTGCATGCCATGCAACATTTTTTTCATCAACTATTTTATAAAGCTTTCCTTTTGAAGATATTAGCCAATGACAGCTTACCTGGGAGGTTTCATCTTTAAATATATTCAAAGCCTCAATTAGCGATTTTGTTCCTGTGTAATGAATAATTATATATTTTATTTTATCATTTCTTATGGAAAAATTAGGAGATAATTCTTCATTATAATTTACTTTTTTTTTCATTATTTTTAATTTCAGTATAAGCTTTATTAATAGCTGACAATTTTTGATTAGCAAGCTCTATAAATTCTTTTGGTAAACCCATTCCTTGCAATTTGTCAGGATGATATTCTTTAATAAGTTTTCTATATTGATTAGATACTTGTTCCAAACTTGCATTTTCTGATAAACCCAAAATCTTATAGCTCCTATTTATAGAAGTATTATCTTTAGATATCTTTGCTTCATAAATATTATTTAATCTTTCAAATTCATTATCAGAGATTTGAAAAACCTTTGCAATTTCAGATAACATAAATTTCTCTTTTGGATGTAATTCCCCATCTGCATATGCAATAGAAAATAAAGAATTTAGCAACTCAAAAAGCAACCCTCTATCAGATTCGAATACTTTATAAACCTGTTCGGCTATACCCTTATAGTCATCAATATTTTCTTTAGCTGAGTTAAATATATTACTAATAGCTTTTTCATCTTCAGCAGGAAATTCAAATATTTTTTTGAATGCTAAAATTTCACTCTTTGAAACTTTCCCATCTGCTTTTGCTAATTTGGCAGAAATAGCTATAACGCTAGTAGCAAAAATTTGTTCCTTTTGATCATTGCTAAATTTTTTATTACTTTCATCAACATCAAATTTACTTACTTTATCAACTCCGTGACCAGCTGCAATACCTAAAATTGCCCCAATTGGCCCTCCAAGAGCCATACCTGCTGCACCTCCAATTAATTTTCCCCAAATACTCATTTAATTTATATTATACTATATAATTTTAATATATATTGATGACAAGATAAGGTAAATGATAATATGAAAGTGCATAAATATTGGAATTTTAATATTGATCAAGGAGGAACTTTTACAGACATAATAGGCATTGCTCCTGATAAAAAATTGATTATAAAAAAAGTACTCTCTAGTAAAAATAATGTATCATACAACTCTGTAATTGATGGCATAACAAAAGTAAAAAAAGAATATAATTATTTTGCTAATTACCCTATTAACGAAATTAAAATTGGAACAACTATTGCTACTAATGCCCTTCTAGAGAGAAAAGGCTATAAAGTTTTACTGGTTGTTACAAAAGGTTTTCAAGATAATTTTGTAATAGGAACCCAGCAAAGAAAAAAAATTTTTGATAGACATCATATTAGAAAAAAAAATATTTATTCCTCAATATTAGAGGTAGAGGAAAGAATTACTTCAAAAGGTAAAATAATTTGTCATCTAAATGAAAAAAAAGTCTTTAATGCATTAAAAAAATATTTTTCCACTGGCATTAAATCAATTTCAATAACATTAATAAATGGTTTTCTTTATTATCATCATGAAAAAAAAATAAAGGATATAGCATATAGAATTGGTTTCCAAAATATATCTTGCAGTCATGAGGTTAGTCCTACTATTAATTTTACATCAAGAGGGTTTACGACACTTGTTGATGCTTATTTAAATCCAATCATTCAAACCTATGTAAAAAACCTAGAAAAGAAAATAAAGGCAAAAAAAATAAGCTACATGCAATCTAATGGATTTTTAGCAGAAAAAATAAATTTTAATGGGAAAAATGCTATCCTTTCCGGCCCAGCTGGAGGAGTAATCGGAGGAATAGATGTAGCAAAAAAAAATAAAATTAGAAAAATTATTGGATTTGACATGGGTGGCACCTCAGCAGATATATGGCATTATGATGGTGAAGTCGAAAAAGAGACACAAACAAAGATATCAGATATATTTATTAAAACACCTATGCTTAAAATTGACACAATCGCAGCAGGCGGTGGTTCTGTAGCCAAATATCAAAATAAAAGATTTATAGTGGGACCAGAAAGTGCAGGTTCCTTTCCCGGACCAGCATGTTATAGAAATAACGGTCCAGTCACTTTAACAGATTGTAATTTAGTACTTGGTAGAATAATTAGTGATGATTTTCCAAAATTTTTTGGAAAAGATAAAAAATCTAGCATTGACATTAATGAGCCAATTAAAAAATTAAAAAAAATATTTTTAAAGGTAAATAAAGATTTTAATAGCTATCAAGATATTTATCAATTGGCAGATTCTTTTTTAAATATTTCAATAGAAAATATGTCTGCTGCTATTAAAAAAATAACCATACAAAATGGAATAGATATTAGAAATCATGCACTGCTAATATTTGGATCTGCTTCTGGACAATACTGTTGTAAAGTAGCGGAAAAAATAGGAGTAAAAAAAATAATATTTAGTCCTTATTCTGGTGTTTTATCAGCCTATGGCATAGGACTATCTAAATTTGGTTCAGTACATCAATTTTCTGTGGAAGAAATACTTAAAGAAAATGTGATTAAAAAATATAAAAATAGAATTAAAATAGCATTGAGCTTACAAGAAAAAGCCTATAAGGAAGTTTATACAATAAGGGTAAAATATTTTGGTTGTAATACTTTAATTTCAATTAATTTAAAAAAT
>CACMQH010000015.1 GCA_902615805.1 Rhodospirillaceae bacterium | reverse complement strand
TTTTTCTTATCTAATTCATCTAATATTTTTTTTTGTGTAGCATCTAATATAAATAAAAAGCCACCAGCAGTTTGTGGGTCAAACAAACAGTTCAAATACTTTGTATTTATTTTATTATAATCTACTCTTAAGTTATTGATTATACTATTCTTATTTGAATCATTAAGGCTGGACTTGACGTTATTATTTAATGCTTCTATAGCTCCTTCATACAAAGGTATTTTTTTAAGTGATATTTCTAGGCCATTTAAATCTGAGTGTCTTAATAGAAGGTTATGCGCATGTATTGCTAATCCAAAACCAGATATATCAGTAATATGCTGCATATTAAATTTATAAAATATTTTAAAAATTTCATAATTTGATTTTTTCATAGTGTTTACAACTTCTTCAGAATACATACCACTAATTATTTTTTTTTCAATAGCAGCAAAAACTAACGCTGACCCTATCTTACCAGTAATGTAAAGTTTTCCTTTTTTTATCTTTTTGGGTTTAACATAATTTTTTTTCTTACCAATTATTGAAAAACCCAAATATACTTGATCATCATTATTATTATAAGAGTGACCTCCTATTATTTTACATGTAGCTTGTTTCATAGCATAATCTGCACCGCTCTTAAGTTGAACTAAGTCTCTTTTATTTATTTCATTAATTGCAGGAGGAAGACTTACAATCATTTGTGCAGCTAGAGGTTTAGTATTTGAAGCTAATATATCATTTAAGGCATGTTTAGCAGATATATTTCCTAATTCAAAGGGGTCACTGACAATTGATGATATTATATCTGTAGTTTGAAAAATATTTTTAGTATTCGGTACTTTATCAGCATCTAGCGATCCCTTTATTGTATTTTCTTCAAATACACTGCTTAATATACTTTGAGGTATTTTGCTACCGCAACCTTTACATTGCATTTGATTTAAAACAGGTTCAATTTGATTGTCTTGAGGATGATTATTTTTATTATAAAGTGTATATTTTTCAATAAATTTTTTATCTATATATTTTTTTATATTCCATATTAATTGACCCTTAATTGAAAATATAGATTTTATTGCTAGAGCTCTATTATTTTGCAAGCCTATGATTGATAAAAAATATTTTTGAGGTTTATATTGGGATAGTTTTTTTTGTAGATATAATTTTTTAATATTTTTAACTAATATTTTGCCTTGTTTTACTGCAAACACGCCAGCTTTAGGCATATTGTATGCTTTTATTTCTGATATATCACCTGTAGAAAAAATATTATTATATCCTGAGACTAATAAATTACTTTCTATCAATATGCTACCATTTTTAGTAAGAGGCAAATCAGATTTTCTTAATAAATCTAAAGGACCGCTATTTGTTGCTAAAATAGGTAACTTACAAAAAATTTTTCTACCATCTTTTAATAAAACATAATTACTAGATACCATAACTACCTCTGCATTGTTAAGAAATTTAACATTGCACTTTTTAAGAGTATTTTTTGCTATAAATTCAGCTTTTTTATTAAATTGATTTAAAACAGAAGAGTTCTTAGAAAGTAGGATAATATTATTTTTAATGTTTCTTCTTTTTAAATTTTCATCTAAAGCTAACGCAACTTCAAAGCCTGCTGCTCCAGCACCAATTATTACTATGTCATTATTTTTATTAACTTTATTAAATTCTAAAAGCTTATCAAAATTTTCTTTTATAGAGGATATTGGCTTTAATTTTAAACAATTTTTTTCTGCACCTTTGATTTTACTGCTATCTGTTTTAATTCCTAGATTAATAGATAAGTAATCATATTTTATAGAGGGTCTATTTTCCAAGAATACTAAATTATTCTTAGTATCAATTTTAATTACATTAGATATTATTAGCCTGTGTCCATAAACTCTACATAACTTTACTAAATCTATATTTATTTCATTCCAATCATATATACCCTGTAAGTAGCCTGGAAGCATACCTGAATATGTAGAAAAATAAGAATTACTTATTACTGTCAAGCGAAGACCATCTATGGGTTTAGTTCCAAACTTTTTAAGTACTTCTATATTAGAATGACCAGCACCAAGTAAGAGCAAATCTTTTTTAATAATATTTTTTTTATTTTTATTAATATTCATAATATAATACAAATATACATATAAATTATTTTTATTATAATCGAAACTATTTAAGGAGTGAAATATGTCAGAAATTATCAAAGAAGGAGACAATTTGCCAGATATGGCAATAAAAGCAATTGTAAAAGATGAAATTAAGGATGCTAAATTAAGTACATTATTTGCCGATCATTCACTAATGCATCCTAAAGATAAAAAAATAGTCTTATTTTCTGTTCCAGGTGCATTTACTCCTACCTGTTCTGCTAAACATTTACCAGGCTTTTTGACTTATGCTAGTGCTTTTAAAGAAAAAAAAGTTGAGGAAATAGTATGTTTATCAGTAAATGATCCTTTTGTAATGAAAGCTTGGTGTGATGCAAATAAAGCAGGCAATGATATTTTATTTCTCGCTGATGGAAATGCATCATTATCAAAAGCTTTGGGTTTAACATTTGATGGATCTATGTATTCTTTAGGTGTAAGGTCTCAAAGATTTGCTATGATTTTAACGGGACTTAAAGTAGAAAAGTTATTTATTGAAAAGCCAGGGGTATTTGATGTTTCAAGTGCTCAAAAAGTATTAGGTCACTTATCATAATTTTATTCAATTAAGCTTTTGATGTAGTTACTAGTATTTTTCCATCTCTATTAAAGTTGCTTGCAGTATTAATAGCTTCTTTTATGTCATTGATATGAAATACTTTTTCAATTTTTGTAAATAAAGATTTTCTAATAATTAATTCAGATAAGTAAGAGTAAAGTTTATTTTTTTCTTCTATTGACATCTTATTTAACCATAAACTTAACCAAAATCCTTTTAATATGATATTTTTAAATATTGTATTGTGAGGATCTAATTGTATATTTTCTCCACTCAATAAGCCATAATTAATTATTGTTGAATTATCCGTTAACAAAGAGGCAATGCTATTGACATGTTTGCCGGCTACTGCATCTATAAATAATTTAGGATTTGAGCTTTTTATAAAACTTTCTTCTTTTTTGTTAAGGTTTAGTTTAAAGACATAATCAGCTCCATAATCTTTCAAGGTAGAGATAACCTCTTTTCTTCTAACAAGATTAATAGTATTTATGTTGTACAACTTTGCTAATTGGATGATGTAATTACCAACACTAGAATTAGAGGCATTTTGTATAATAAAGTCTCCTTGCTTGACTTTTACATAGTTGTTTAACATCAGATATGCTGTTGCAGGGTTTACTTTTAACATACATGCTTGTTCAGTATCTATATTGCTAGGAAGCTTAATTATTTCATTTTCTGTTACCACTTTTTCTTCTACCCAATTATCTCTTACTAGTGGTAAAACTATATCTCCCAATTTAAATTTTCTAATATTGTTGCCAACTTTTTTAACTTTAGCAATGCATTCAGCTCCTATTAATGATGGAAGTTTTGGTTTATTTGCATATTTACCTTCAACTAATAAAATATCTGCTGGGTTGATGGGAAAGCAAATGATTTCTATTAAAACTTCGTTTTCCTTTATAGTATTAATATTGTCTACTCTTTTTAAATAGACTTGTTCACTGGCTTTACCTACTGTGTCAAATTGAACTCTATACATTTTAATATTTTAATCTTTATAAGTATAATGTAACATAAATTTTTATATTAGGTGATTAATGTATTCATATTTATCCAAAACATTATTTATTTTGATGCTTTTTGTCGCTTCCAATATTTATGCAAATGAAAAAGGAGCAGTTTGTGAGACGCTATTGAATGTTATAGACATTAATTCAAATGCTTATAAAAATTGCCTTCTTCAAAAATCAGGAGAAAAGTTTAGTAGGGAAGAGTTAAATAATTGTAAAAAATATTACCTCACTGAAATAGAAAGATTATCATATGTTTATAAAAATATTTGTAATACTTTAAATTAAATTAATGCATATAAGAATAATGAAATATAAATTTCCTAGTGAAACAAAAGCAAACCTATTTATTAGTTTAATTAAAGCACAAATGTATGATGAATATAAAAATAAATCTGAATGTCTTTCTGTGGAATTTATTAAAACCGGAGAAGGGCAGTTATTGTCAATTGCAAGATACAATAATAAGAAGGATTTTGATAATACTAATAAATGGGCAGGTCCAATTTTTAAAAAAAATGTACAAGAGTTAGATGGTGTAGTTGAGTCTATTCCTGGAGACCTAATATCTAGTTACTTTAAGAATTAATTTTTTTACTCATAATAAACTCTAAAGCGGTCATCTTGTGATAAATAATATTTTCTATACTTAAATTTACAGGTTTAGGGTCAACAATTTCAACCTTTGCCTTATTATTTATAGCAGTCTCAAGTGCCATTGCTGTAATATTTACACTAAATGAGGTTCCTAAAAATACAAATTTAGTTGCATTATTCATCCAGTTATGAGCTTTAGTAATATTGTAATTGTCTGTATAAAATTCGTCAAATAATAATACATAAGGTTTTAGCGATTTCATTTTTTCAGGTTTTAAGGTACTCTTTGATACTTTAAAAACATCTAATAATATACTTTTTAATTTAGTATTATCATTAATATCAGGGCATTCTTTTTCTATATGATCCCAAGGAGCGTCTTGTATTTCTACTTTATCATTTTGATTATGGTATAAGGTTATTTTATGTAAATTACCATGGATTGATATATAGTTTTTATTTCCAGCTTTAAAGTCTAATCCATCTATATTTTGAGTAATAAGATATTTATCAACTAAATATTTATGTACTTTATTTGGTTTAGCATTTCTGTATTTAATAAAACGTTTGTAATACCATAAAAGAAATTGACCAGGATTATTTTTATACATAGTTCTAGTTGCCATTTCTTGAGGAGTATAATTTTTACTACCTATAGTCCAAAACCCATCAGATCCTCTAAAAGTAGGGATACCACTATCTGAGCTAACACCAGCGCCTGTAATATAAAGATCCATTTTTATAAAATTATTTGCATAAAACTTTAAAAAAACTTCTATTTTCAAAGTAATTTATTGCATAATTACAGTTTGATTTAAGTAAAAACTTATAGTTCTTTGGTACATCTATAAAATTTATTTTTCCTACTCCAGCATTCTGATCACTCTTTCTAACAGGAATAAACCAAAACTTATTATTTATTTGATCATCTAATTGACCAAGACCTTTTATATAAGCTTTACCATTTTTTTCATTTTCAATATAAAACAGGATTCTTGATTTGCCGTAATTTCCTTTGTTATCCTGCCAATTACCATTAGCCTCAGAAATTGTAAATTCATAATCATTTGAAGCAGTTATTGATTTACTTTCATGAATGCTCATAACTGTAAGCTTGTATGAGTTTGCATTAGTTTTGTATATCAAAAAAAAATAAGATGATATTAATATTAAAACTCTAATCACAAAGTAATGCTAAAGATATTATTAAAAATTTCAATTTATTTTCTTTAAAAGGTTTTTTTCATTATTTTTACTATTATTTATCTTGTTACTTATTTTATGAAAGTTAATATTATCAGAATTAATTGCTACTATTTTTCTCTTTTGTATCCATGTAGTTAGATGATTATCTTTGATAATTAAAGGCTGCCTATGATGAATATCATTAAGTTTTGAAGAACTTGGTATAGTAATTATTATTGCGCCATTGTCATTGTATAATCCTGCCATATAAATAAAACTATCTTTTAAGTAATGAAAATAAGGTGTTTTATAATCTTTATTTTTTTTCCATTCAAAATACCCATCTGTTATAAAAATACATCTTTTATAGTTTGAATAAAAAGAACCTGTATTAATACTTTCTAATCTAGCATTTATATGTATTTTATTCTTTAACCATGGAAAATTAATTCCCCAAGTTATTTTTTTAATTAATACTTGATCATCTATTATTATAACTTTTTGCCCTGGAGAAATGTTATAATCTGGTACTACATCAATGCCAAATCTTTTTTTAACTTTTACAGTTGAATATAAACTGTATCTTCCGCACATAAATTGATATGATTACATATGTTCTTTTATAAATTATTATTATTACTAATACTTAGCTTTACAAGTGCTTTTTTAAATTCACAATCTTTAGAACTTAAAAATGAATTTAAAGTTACAAAGAGATTATTTAAAGAGAAAAAATTCAATGATGCTCTAATATCTAATGATAAAGCATTACAACTATCTAACATTGAGTTTGGAGAAAAACATTTGACTACTGCTACCTTATTAGAAAATAAGGGTCGTTTATTGTTGGAATTAGATGAATTCTATAAGGCAGAATTAATATTTAGAGATGTACATAAAATAAGAGAAGAGCTTATAAATAAAAACCACCCAGATATAGCTGAAGCTTTAAATTATTTAGCTTTATCTTTAAGGTTTCAAAATAAATTAGATGACGCAATATTAGTACATAATAAAGTTTTAAATATGATGGCTAGTGTAATAGCTAACAATCCAGGGCAAATTTCAGAATTAACTAGAAGTTCAGCATTGTATAGAGCAAGAGCATATGAAACAAAAGGTATACAATTAATAAAACAGAATAAATTAGAAGAGGCCAAAGGTAATTTTAGAATAGCTATTAAAATATTTGAGAGAACATTAGGAAAAGATAAAAGGGAACTTATTTTCTTAAAGGATAAACTTAATAATTTAAATAAATAGGAGCTATAATGATCATTGAAATGAGAACATACTTATTAAAACCAACTACTTTAAAAAGGTTTCTTGATATTTATAATAATGAAATTAGAGAAACACATGTTTCTATTCTAGGAAATCAAATTGGTTTTTTTTACACTGAATTTGGGGAACTTAATAAAGTAGTTCACTTATATGGCTATGATAGTTATGAGGATAGAGACAAAAGAAGAGCTATTTTGGCAAAAAATAAAGATTTTATTAGTTACTTAGCAAAAGTTGAGAGTTTAATAGTACATATGAAAAATGAGATATTATTACCTACAGAGTTTTCTAAAATAAAATAATTAAATATTATAGTAATTTAAAATAGTAAATACAGCTGTTCCAAGACTTACTGATAGCAAAATATTTTTTCCAAGAAAATAATAGGTTATAATTAGGCAAATAGTTGCTAAGAATCTTGAAATTTGGGATGTGTTTTCTAAAATTCCTTCAGGAAATATAATTATTTTTGATATTACCGCTACTATAATTCCTATAGAAATACATTTAATCCAGTCAAAAATCCAACTATCAATCTTTAATCTAGAAGAAAATATAACTCCCATTGATCTGCAAAGATATGTAGCTATAGATGAAACAATAATGGCTAAAATTATAGTTTGATTATCTATCATTTTTAATTCTAAAATAAAAAAAACCAAGTGAGCCAGATATAAACCCAGCTATTAATACTCCCCAACTAGGACTTAAATAATTTAAAAGTGGTCCTAAGGTTGCTGATAAAATAAAAACTGATAATAACTTTCTATTTAATATATTACTTAACGTCATAATTAAAAAATATAAGGGATTAAAGAATACAAGGCCTAATAATATCTTATTATTTATAAAGTCAGAACATATGAAGCCTAAAACAGTAAACAGTATAGAGGTAATCCATAAACTGCCTCCTAAACCTAAAAAATATTCAAAGCGATTATTTTGTTTTACATTTGGGTAACTTGCAAACATATTTATCCATGCTGTTACAGCAATTAAGTGACTAATAAAAAAAAATTTCCATTTTGGAATATTATTATTTTGTATAATAGGTATAAGATTAATAGTCATCGGGAATAATCTCGCATTAGTTAATAATACTGCAAAAAATATGTTTAAAATACTACCTCCTGCAATTAGCAAATCTGCCATTACAAATTGACCGGGTAAAGCAAAAGCAAAAAAGGTAGAAGAAAAACTTTGCCAAATAGTAAAACCAGAACTTTTTAAAAAAGCACCAAAAGTAAACATACTTAAACCTAAGCCTATGGCAGGAGTGCCAAATGAATATTTAATACCTTGTTTTATAGGAGAACTAATCATAATAAAATTTTATTTTAAAGACACTTCATAAATACTTAAGTACTTTGTTTTTATCATATAGATTAGTTGTCTTTGCCACTCATTATGTAAGATACTAAAAACTCTTTAAGTAAATCTTTTTCTACAGGATGAATTTTATTTACAATCTTATCATTCAATTCAGAATTGCTATTATATACTATTCCATTTTCTTTAGTATAGGTTATCCAATTTTTTTTAACTAATTTTTTTATTTTTCTTCTTGTAGTTTCAAAAGGAATTGTTGTCAGTTCACTTACTAATGAAATTGTTAATTTTTTATTATGTTTCTTATTAATTTTTTTTTTATGCCACATTTCAAATGCAGTATTAAAGCTATGAATTTCTTTTTTTATTTCAGTAATTGAAGATAAATAATGATGCCATGCAATAACTTGTACTATTAGCCCCTCTAATGCACCCACTTCCCTACTAATAGCTTGATATCTAAAAACATTATGAGTAAGAATTTTTATCCAGAAGTCAGCAAAGTTATTTTCTAACTTATACTCTACTTCTTTTCTTATTAAATTTTCTTTATTAATATTAAAACCTATTTTTATATAGGTTTACACTAATTTGATACTAAAGAACAAGAATATTATTTATTAATATGCCCAATAATAATAGGTTTACTAATATTAAAACAAAATTCAACATAATAGATGATATTATCATAAAAAGTATTTATAATTTGACTGCATTACTCATTTTAGGTAATAAATTACAGCTCACTATTGGTTATATATTTTAAAATCTTAATTACTTCTTCATTGCTTCTGCAAACTGCTTTTGCAGCTGCATCAACTTCTTTTAGAGCATGATCTAAATCTTTAGCATGTAAAGTAATGATATTTTTGTTGAGACCTATTGCATATCCTGCATCAAAAGCAGCATTCCATTGCTTATATTTTTCTCCAAACTTTATAATTACAATGTCAGATTTTTTAATACTTATACTATTATTTATAGAATTAATTGATGCGCCTTTATAATCATGCCAGAATTTATCATTTTCTGGTCCTAATATAGATACCCCACAATCATCACTATTAGTATGATTTGTTTCAGGAGAAAAAAAGTTTATGGATAAATTTTGATTTTTAGACTGATCTATAATTTCTTCTCTCCAATCAGTATGAATCTCACCAGAAAGAAAAACATTTAAGTTATTATTAGACATAACTTTAATCCTTATAATATTATTAGTTTAAAAATATATAATGGCACATTTTAATTTAGGAGTACATATGAAAAAATGGGAATTTAGAATAAAACAATACGAATATTCATTAGATAAAGACGATATACAAAGTAGAAGTAAAAAAAATTATGAGGTAGAAGAAATATTAAGTGATTTTGGTAAAGATGGCTATGAGCTGGTTAATGTTATTAGTGAAAAAATTTCAGATGATATAAATAACAATTTATATTTAAGAACATTTTTTCTAAAAAAAGAGAGACATTAATAAAATTTAATAATATGTTACTTAAATATAGAAATTATGTTTTTAATATGAAATTTATACAATTCTTGATAGTTTTATTTTTATTAATTACTAGTATGAGTAATTCAGAGTCCTCAGAAACTAATAAGTCAGTTATATTAAATGAAGCAAAAAATCTATTAAAAGAAACAGCTAAACAATATAAAAATACTCTAATACAAGGTTTGCAACACAATAATTTAATAAAGGCTTTAAAATATTGTAATAAGGAGGTTGAACAATTAGTTTCTAAAGATAATGAAAAGGGTTTTGCTATAAAAAGAGTGAGTTTAAGACCTAGAAATAAAAATAATTACCCTAATCTATATGAAAAGGAGATACTGGAGAAGTTCAATAAATTAAGTTTAATAGATAATAAAGACTTAGCATTAGAACATAGTGATATTATAAAAGATGAAAATAATAATAAATTTGTTTATGTAAAAGCAATTCGTATTAAAGAGGTATGTTTGAATTGTCATGGTAGTAATATTAATGATGCTCTAAAAAAAGAAATTCAAAAGCTTTATCCAGATGATAAAGCTATAAATTATAAACTTAATGATATCAGAGGTGCTTTTGTAATGTACCGAAACATAAAAAATTAAAAATATTTTTAATAATTCCTATGAATATTAACGGGATAGCTCATATTGCACTAAATGTATCAGACCTTAAAAAGTCTAAACTGTTTTATGATAAAATTTTAACTAGCATGGGCTTAACTCTTATACATTCAAGTAATAAAAGTTTTTATTATGTTGGAGGAAAAACTGGTATTTTAATTCAGCAGGCCAATGTTGATATAATTAAAAATTTAAAATTCTCTCAAGATAACCTAGGTCTGCATCACTTTTGTTTTAGAATGAGATCAAAGGTAGATATAGAACAATTTTATTTTTTACTAAAAAAAATAAAAGCAAATATTATTAGAGGGCCTATTAATGGTAATTGGGTAAAAGGCTATTATTATATTGTCTTTGAAGACCCTGATGGTATAAGACTTGAAGTTAACTATGTTCCCAATAAGGGTATTTTTGAAAAAAATGCTAAATTTAATCCATCTGGTAATTATTAATACATATTAAATGCTTTTTAATAATTGTTAAAATAACGAAATTACATATATTATATTAATTTATGTTTGCTTTTACATTACCAATTTCACCAAAGTATGCTTCTAATTTATCTTCTTTTTGAAATTTAATCGGTAAAGTACACGTACCTGTAGTTATGATCATATTCTTCTTTACAGGAAGGTTATAAGTTATAAGCTCCTTAATTGCCCAGAATAATGCTTTAATAGGACTGCCTAATACATTTAAAGTATTACCTTCATTTGATGAATCTATAGTACTTATATTTACAAAATGGTTTTCAAAGTTTATTCTTTCTAATGCGCTATAAGGGTTACCTAGAAAGAGATATTTAGCACAAGCATTGTCTGCTATAAGTTGGAATTCTCCAACACTTTCAAAATTATTAAATCTAGTATCAGGTAATTCTATAGCTGGAATTACACAATCTATATATCTTTTAATTTCTCTTATTTCTTTTAAATGTGAGGAAATATTTTTAGATAATTTAAATGCTATTTCTGCTTCAGCAACTCCCATATTATAGTTTGCAAAATTAATTGTATCATTATTATTATATACATTATGTTTAAATAGCATTCCTAGTATAGGACCACTTACATTAATGTGTTTTTGACCATCAATGCTAGTCGCAGCTATTTTATAACCAATATGCTCGTAATCAGTAAAAGACTTGTATGTTTTTTGAATCTCATATGCTTCTTTTTTTGAGATCGGAATTAATTTTTCTGGTATACTGTTGATAAGTTCTTCATTCTTTATAGCATTCCACATAATTTTGGAAGCTTCATATATTTTTGTTTTATTCATATTAAATCGTTTTTTTTACTATATATCTAATTCCACCCACTATATTTTTAGATAGTAAATCATATGCTAAGCTATAAAATCTTAATACATTATCAGCTGTATTTTTATTATTTATTTGAATATGTTTAGTATAATTTTTCTTAAAATTAAGAAGTCTATTTTGAGTAAATTTAGTCCAATTAGCAGACATATCTGAACACTCTAATAAATAAAATTTACTATTTTTTAATTCTTCCTTATAAGTTTTTAAGTGAACTAAGTGATTTGCATGAAAATTTTTAGCAAGTATTTTTTGTTCATTACTAGTTATATTCTTTTTTAAATAAAAATCTTCAACATATATGCAACCTCTATCATCAAGTATATTATATAAAATTTTTAATAATTCAGCTCTTTTTGGTATATGGTATAAGGCGAGCCAACTTACAATATTGTTAAATTTAATTTTTTTAAAATTATATTTTAAAATATCTGCATTAATATGAAAAATATTGTTATCAAGTTTATAGTTATGTGTAAGTTCACTACCAATATCATTAAGTGATTTCTGTAGTTCAACAGCATAAACCTTAGCATTTGTTTTATTTGCTAAGTATCTTGCAGGACCGCCAATTCCAGAGCCAATGTCTAATACAATATTACTTTCTTTTATTTTTGTTTTAAGTATAGCTTCATTAACTGCTTCAATGCCGTTGTAATGTAATTGATCTATTTCAGATATTTCTTCTAAAGTAGGTTCTCTTTTAAGACTATTTTTTAGGTGTTTATAATTATTTAAAAACCTATCGGTTGTCTTATATAAATTCATTTCTTCTATATTAAACATATTTAATTTCCTATTTTAACTTAATATAATTTTTTAATTTCTTATATTTAAAATTTTTTTAAAATTTGGCTTAAAATATAAAGGACCTTTCATAACTTTTCCTTGATCATTATAAATAGGGTTGCCAAATTTATCTAATTTACTCATATTTGACTTTTGTACTTCATCAAAACATTTATCTAAATCAATACCGAATGCATGTCCCGCTCCATAAGTAACATAAAGAATATCTGTAAGCGCGTCTGCAGTTTCCTCTATATTTTTTTCATTTAATGCTTCTTCTAGTTCTAATAGCTCTTCTTTTATGAGGTTTATTCTTAGTTTTATAATATTGTCATCAGGGAAAGATGGCTTTGACTTAACTTCTTGTTTAAATTTTTGCATAAATTTTTTAACCTTGAAAAAATTACTCATAATAACCTCGTATTAATTTTAATAAAAAATAGACCTATACTTTATAATTTATAATAGTATATATAAGTTAATGAAAAAAGTATTCTATGATGGTAATTGTCCTATTTGTAATAAAGAAATTGAGTTATATAAAAAGCTTAATAAAAATAAATCTGTTAAATGGTATAATATATATACCGACAACAAAGCACTTAAAATAATTAATAAGAGTAGAGAAGAATGTCTCAAAGCATTTCATGTTATTGATGGGGATAAAATATATAAAGAAACAGAAGCTTTTTTTATACTTTGGAAAGATATTAAATATTTTAAAATTTTATATTACTTATTTAATTTTAAATTAATTAAACGATTTTTAAATATATTTTATAAGATATATGCTAAATATAGATACAAGAAACTTTATATTAAAAAATGAGGCTGTAAATGAAGAAAATCCATAATTTTATTTTATATTTTTTTATAATTGCTTTTAGTTTTATTTTAGCAAAGCTATCTTATACACAATCTCTAGAAAGCGTAATTAATTCTAAAAATAGAACTCCTTCATATGTAGAAAGAGATAAGTATAGAAATCCTCTTAATACTTTAAGTTTTTTTAAGCTAAAAAATAATATGAAAGTAATAGAACTTCAGCCTAGTGGAGGTAATTCACCTGGTGGCTGGTATACTGAAATACTAGCACCTTATCTCAAGAATAATGGTTTATTAATAGCTGCCCATTTTAATCCTAAAGAATCAGAGTGGAGAGCTAAGATGAGAAAAGGCTATGAGAAAAGAATTGAAAATAACGAAGATTTTAATAAAATTCAAATGGCGGTTTTATCTATGCCACCTATTAAATTAAGTCCAGATAACTCAGTTGATATGGTACTGACATTCAGAAATCTGCATAATTGGTTAAAAGCTGGCTATTTGAAAGAAGTGTTTGAAGTTTCTTATAATGCATTAAAACCTGGTGGTATCTTTGGTGTAGTTGAGCATCGTGCTCCTGATAACTATACAATTGATGAAATGAATAAATCTGGATACGTTTCTGAAAAAATAGCTATACAATATGCTGAAAGCGTTGGCTTTATATTAGAAGAAAAAACTGAAATTAATGCTAATCCATTAGATACAAAAAATCATAAATATGGAGTGTGGACATTACCACCTACCTTGAAATTAGCAGACGCTGCCGCAAAAAAAAAATATATGAAAATAGGTGAAAGTGATAGAATGACTTTACGCTTTGTTAAACCTAAAAGTTAATTACATTTTTCCTTAGAATTGTGCAATTTAAAGGCAGAATAAAGTCCTATTAAAGATAGAATAAGAAGAAAAATATAGCATAAGTTAAAGGCTTTAACCTTACTATAAGTATCTAAAAAATATCCAAATACAGGGCCAATATAGACATCAGGGAAAAATCCAATTAAAGATATTATGCCTACAGAAAAACCTATAATGTTGATTGGTATTTTAGTTTCCTGTAAATAACAGAAATAAATACCTCTTAAAGCAAAAACTGCTGCCATACTAATCATAATATTAATGATAGTTAATATTTCTAAATTAAAAATTGTTGATATTAGGCCTAAATATAAAAAAGCTATTATTAATGCTATAAATAAATATATCGAAAGCTTTGTAGCACTTATTTTGTCTGCAATTAATCCTGCAAATATTGCACATAGTGGTCTTAAATATGAAAGATTACTCATTGTAGAGGCAGCTTTTTCTTTGCTGTAATTCATAATTTCATAAAAATATTGTGAGTAATAATCAATGCCTTTGTAGGCACTATAAGCTGACAATACTATTAAAGATTGAAAAAATATTAGTTTATAAAATTTTTTAATTTTTTTTAATGCCACTCTTATTTCAATAGAAGATTTAGTATTGCTCTCATCTTTAAAATAAAACCATATTACGATGCCTGCAACAAAGGTAATGATAGAATAAAAAGTTATTACTGCCTTAAGTGGAGAGGCTGTAAAAAAAAAGCTATTTTCATTTATATCTTTAATCAAAGTACTAGTAAAAATAATTACAGCAATACTAGATAGAGAAGCAGCAACTAGACCTCTACCAGCTTCTAAAATTCCAAAAGAGAGACCTTGCCTATTTCCACCAACTATTTTAGTTGCCTTAATTAAAGCACTCCAGCAAAATAAAATACTGGTAATACCCCAGTAACCATAAATAAAACATAAAAAATAAAAATTATTGTAAAATAATAATAATATTCCACCTAAGGAGGTTAATATTAATGAAACGCTAAGCAATTTTCTTGCATTAAATTTATCAGCTATATAGCCACCAGGAAAATAGCATATCAAGGCTGTAATACCATATATAGTAAATGCTATGCCTAGCATATAATTAGTATATTGAAATTCTTCTAACAAAGACGGTCTAAAAAATCTATTTACATGAAAGGGTAAAGCAAATATCAATTCTCCTGTAAAGATTAAATAAAATAATTTTAATTTATTGATATTTCCCCGCAATCATATTTTGTATCAGATTATAATATCAAATTTATATGTTAAGTTGCTAAAACTTTGATCAATACGTGCTTCTAAAGCATTGTTATTATATGTATTTTTAAATAAAAAGTCCTTATTATTCATTTCATTTCCTTTAAAATACATTTGTGTAGTTAATTGTTTTTGGTTGTTCGTTACCTTAAAATGAATATGAGGAGTTCTAATTAGATTTTTTGAGACTTTATAACTTCCTGGTAATATAGTATTAAAACTATATTCACCTTCTTCATTAGATTCCAATCTAATATAACCATAGAAATCATTATCTTTTCTAGATTCTGATAAATCTGCTTGATGGTTATATTTACCAAACGAATTTGCTTGCCATATATCTAAAACTGCATTAGTAATTGGTTTACACTTATTATCTAAAACTTTTCCATAAACTTTTATTCTTTTTCCACTGGCCTTACCGTTGTTAGTCATATCATTATTAAATATTTTAGATGGTACCTTGTAAAATGGTCCAGTAGATTGCGGTGGGGTATTTTTACAATTAGTGCTAGTAGCTTTTATCAGATTAACAAAAGATGCATTTAGTAGAAGTAACAAAATAGTTCTTCTAGTTAATATTTTTTTTTTTAAAAAATTTATTATGAAAGTTCTCTTTGTGGCTTACCAGTGTAAAGTTGTCTTGGACGACCTATTTTTGAATTTTGATCAGATATCATTTCATTCCAATGGGAAATCCAACCTACGGTTCTTGCTACGGCAAATATTACTGTAAAAAGTGATACTGGAAACCCTATAGCTTTTAAAATTATACCTGAATAAAAATCAACATTTGGATAGAGTTTTTTTTCTTTAAAGTAGTCATCATTTAAAGCTAAATATTCCAATTCTTTAGCTAAATCAAAAAGTTTATTATCTAATAAATGCTTTTCTTTAAGTACTTTTTCTGCTATTTTTTGCAATACTCTTGCTCTCGGGTCATAGTTTTTATAAACTCTATGACCAAATCCCATAAGTCTAAAACTATCATTTTTATCTTTTGCTTTATCTATAAATTTTTTAATATTATCAATACTTTCAATTTCATTTAACATTTTTATAACTGCCTCATTAGCTCCTCCATGAGCAGGTCCCCATAATGATGCTATGCCAGCTGCAATACAAGCAAATGGGTTAGCTCCTGAAGATCCAGCTAATCTTACTGTTGATGTAGAAGCATTTTGCTCATGGTCAGCATGTAATATTAATATTTTATCTAAAGCATCAGCGAATATAGGATTAATTTCATATTTTTCGGCAGGTACAGAAAATACCATATTTAAAAAATTTTCTGAGTAATTAAGACTATTGTTAGGGTATACAAATGGTTGTCCTATAGAAAATTTATATGCCATTGCAGCAATAGTCGGCATTTTAGCAATTAATCTATATGAAGCTATCTTTCTCTCATCGGCATTATTAATGTCTGTGCTATCGTGGTAAAAGGCAGCCATTGCTCCAACAACACCACATAATATAGCCATAGGATGAGCATTATCTTTAAAACCTCTATAAAAATTAGAAATTTGTTCATTTAACATAGTATGCATTGTAATAGAGTTAACAAACTCTAATTTTTTTTCTTTTGATGGCAGATCTCCATACATTAATAAATATGATGTTTCTAAAAAAGATGACTTTTCTGCTAAATCTTCAATTTTATAACCTCTATGCAGTAATATGCCTTGATCACCATCTATAAAGGTTATATCGGATTTACAACTACCAGTTGAAGTGAATCCTGGATCAAATGTAAACATATCTGCCTGCCTGTATAAAGAAGTAATATCTATTACATCGGGACCTAATGACCCCGATATTACTGGCAGTTCGATAACTTTTCCATTGGGCAAGTTTAATTTTGCTATTTTTTTATTATTCATTAAAGTTAATCAAAATTTTATTTAGTCTTTCTATACTAACTTTTTTTCCTAATTTTTCTAGTACTAAAAAAATACTTGGTGAGAAAGTTTTGCCAGTAATTGATGCTCTGATTGGTGCAGCAATATCAAACATTTTAAGATTGTATTTTTTGATTTTACTTTTTATTACCTCTTCAATACTTATAGCTTGCCAAATACTAATTTTTTCTAACTCATTTATGGTATCTAGCATTATTTTTTTATCTGCTGAGTTTATTATTTTTAAGGCTTCATCAGAATATCTTTCAATATTATCACTTTGCATATATGAAATACCATCTTCAATATCATTAATGTTTTCTGCTCTGCTCTTAAATAAATCAATTAAAGCAAGTAGTTTTTTTAGAGTCATTTTGTTTATGTTTAGGTGATAATATATTTAAAACTTGCTCACTATTTAATTTTTTAAAGTAGTATGTGTTGACACTTTCTAATTTAATCTTATCAAATTTTGATGGCGATTTTCCTATGCCTTCAATATTAAAAAGTTTAATTGCTTCATCAACTGAAAAAAATTCTTTGTCTTTATGTCCCCAACCAAGTCTAAGTAAGTAATTATTTAAGGCTTCTGGCATAAATCTCTCTTTTTTATAATCTAAAACGCTTTGAGCACCATGTCTCTTTGAGAGTTTAGATCCATCTGGACCATAAATTAATGGAATATGAGAAAATTTAGGAACTTTCCACTCCAATGCATTATATATTATTATCTGCTTAAATGTATTAGTTAAGTGATCATCGCCTCTAATTATGTCGCTAATATTCATAGCATAGTCGTCGACTACCACGGCAAGCATATATGTAGGAGTATTATCGGATCTTAATATAATAAAGTCTTCTAAGTTATTATAATCAACGGTAACTGAACCTTGAATTCTATCCTCTAATTTTAATAACCCTGTATCTGGTACTTTTATTCTTAATACAAACTTATCACTAAGTGGTTCTTTAATGTTTCTGCATTTTCCACTATATTGGTATGGTATCTTTTTTTTTAAGGCTGCTTCTTTTTCTTTTTTTAAATCCTCAACACTACAATAACATTTGTATGCTAGGCCTTTATCTAAAAGTAAATTTGCTATTTTAACATGCTCAGAAACATTTTTACTTTGATAAACAATATCACCATCCCAGTTTAGATTTAACCACCGTAAAGAGTCACAAATTTGTTCTTTATGCTCATTTTTTGATCTTAAAAGGTCCGTGTCTTCAATTCTAAGTAAAAACTTGCCACCTTGATTTTTTGCATATAACCAATTGAATAAAGCTGTTCTAGCTCCTCCAAGATGTAGTGATCCAGTAGGTGATGGTGCAAATCTTGTTATTACTGTCATATCAAATTTTAATATTATTAAATTTTTTTAGGTTAGTAGTTTCTAATTAAGCCTACTAGTTTTCCTTGTATGAGGACTCTTCCTAAACCAAAAATTCTAGTTTCAAATTTTTTATTAGCTGGTTCAAGTGCAATAGAATTAGTTTTTTTTCTAAATCTTTTAAGCGTAGCTTCTTGTCCATCGATTAGTGCAACAACTATGTCTCCATTTACAACATCATTAGTTTTTTCTAGAATAGCTGTATCACCATCTAAAATTCCAGCATCTATCATTGATTCACCTGATACTTTTAAAGCATAATGCTGATTATTATTTTTTATCATATCAATAGGGACATTTAAATGACCTTCAGAATTTTGTATGGCTTCTAA
>CACMQH010000014.1 GCA_902615805.1 Rhodospirillaceae bacterium | reverse complement strand
GCATCAGATAGATATTAAAAAATATGTGTCTGTTGCTAATTGGTATACAAATATTTCTAATAGAGAAGCAGTACAAAAAGGATACGATATACCATCTATTGGAGCCTCAATACCAAAAATATAAATCATACTTGATTTCTAATTATATTTAGGCAGAATTGTAAGTGGATAGGTGGCCGAGTGGTCGAAGGCGCCTCCCTGCTAAGGAGGTATACGAGTAATCGTATCGAGGGTTCGAATCCCTTCCTATCCGCCACCAACCCCATTATAAGACTGCATCAAACTGTATAAACCCCGTCAAAAGGGTAGAAGTCTTGTATTTTATCTGGATAGGCTCTATGTCTCAAGTATGCCGCGCATAACAGAAAGGCAATCGACTTGTAGATTGAAATGTAGAGTATGAATGTAACAAAAAATAAAATTAAAAACTTACAGACGGGCAAAAAAATTCATGATGGCAGAGGGTTATATTTTTTTAAAAAAGGCGACAAAGGCAGATGGAGCTTTCGTTACCAGCGCGATGGTAGATGTCATGAGATGGGATGTGGCACTTATCCTGAGATAACGATTCCTATGGCTAGGGAGCGCCGTGAGAGCTATAAAAAAATGTTGAGTTGTGGATTAGACCCGATCACTGAAAAGCGCAAAGAAGCCATAAAAAGAAAAGCCATTACAATGAGCCGTTTTTCCGATTTAGCAAAAGACTTTATTGAAGAGAAACAATTTGAATGGCGTAATACGAAACATCGTAAACAATGGGGAAGCACCTTAAAAACTTATGCTTATAAAATTTTAGATTCTAAGCCCATCGAAGATATAGAGGTGCAGGATGTTATACGAGTATTAAAACCTTTCTGGGTAAAAAAGACTCCTACTGCACAACGAGTGATGCAACGTATAGCAAAAATTATGGGAAAGGCAAAATCATTAGGATTGTATCATAAAGACAACCCAGCTATTTGGAAAGGGAATTTAGAGTTTCATTTTGGTGACCCATTTAAAATAAATAAGGTACGCCATCATCCTGCGATGCCTTATAAAATACTTCCTACTTTTTATAAATTGTTAGTACAAAATACTGTGCTTTCTGCTTATGCTTTGCGTTTATTAATTCTCACCGTTGCAAGAACAAATGAAATTTTAGGAGCAAGAAGAGACGAGTTTGATTTGCAAGAGAGAAGGTGGGTTGTACCTGCATATAGAATGAAAGCAAACAGGGAACATAAAGTGCCTTTATCAGATGAGGCTATAAATATTGTAAATTTGCGAATGCGTGAGAGTAATCATGAATTATTATTTCCAAGTGTCATTGGCAAAAAATATATTTCTAATATGGCGATGCTCCAATTAATGAGAAGGTTTTCCTCTCCCTACAATAAATATGTACCACATGGATTTCGCTCTACCTTTCGTGATTGGGCAGCAGAGATGGGAAATTATGATCACAATGTTGTAGAGTTTTGTATGGCACATAAACTTCATAGTAGAGTAGAAGGAGCTTACATGCGAACTGATTTATTTAATAAAAGGCAAAACCTTATGAACGAATGGGAATTATTTATTTTAAATTAATATTTTGAAAAAAAATATAGTAAGATAAATAATAAAAAGTAAATATGAATAATAATTTTATAGATTTATTTTCAGGATGTGGAGGTCTATCTGAAGGTTTTTACATTAATAAATTTAGAGCTTTAGCTCATTTGGAAATAGATCCTTTTGCTTGTAATACAGTATATGAGAGAATGAAGTTTTATAGATATAAAGAGAGTGAAATTCATGTTATTCAAAGTGATATTAAAGATAAGGATATTATAAAAAAACTAAACTTGAAAGTTAAGAGTAATAAAGTTGATGTACTTGTAGGCGGACCTCCTTGTCAAAGTTATTCTTCATTAGGAAAAGCTAAAGATGATAAGTCCATGCGAGATGACCCAAGAAATTATCTTTTTGAAAGCTATCATAAAATACTAAATTACTATAAACCAAAAATTTTTGTTTTTGAAAATGTAATGGGTTTGCTGTCTGCGAATTTGGGAAACAGGAAAACAATAGATGTAATTTTAGAAAAACTAGGAATGAATTATGTAATTAATAAAGATAAAAATAAGATTGTTTTAAATGCATGTAATTATGGAGTTCCTCAAGTAAGAAAAAGAGTATTCTTAATAGGTATTAGAAAAGATTTAAATTATGACATTGATAAATTACTTAAGAATATCGCTAAGACACATTATTGTCCTGAAGATACATTTAAAGAGCGAAAAGGAAAAAGAAAATATGTTACAGTAAGAGATGCAATAAACGATTTACCTCACATACAGCCTGGCGAAGGAGAGAAACGGATAAAACATTCAATTACAGAATGGAATGAATATTTATTGCAAATTAGATCTAGAAAGGATTTGTATTTAAATGATCACGTTGCTAGAACACATAATGATGAAGATAAGAAAAGATATAGAGAAATGAGTAAAAATAAATGGACTTTTAAAGAACTTCTCAAATTTATGCCTAAACTAAATCATCCAAAAAAAAGAGTATTCAACAATAGTTATGTTGTTCAATTTTGGGACCTACCAGCAAAAACCATAATTGCTCATTTGTATAAAGATGGAAATCAATTTATCCATCCTGATTATAAGCAAAATAGAACTTTGACAGTAAGAGAAGCAGCCAGATTACAATCATTTCCTGATAACTTTAAATTTGCTGGCTCAAGAACTCAACAATTTAAGCAAATTGGAAATGCAGTGCCACCTTTGATGGCAAAGGCAATAGCAAAAGGTATAAAAAAAACTCTTAGAGAGCTGTAAAATGTTTATTAATATTAAAAGAGTTCTGAATTTTGGGGAAAAAAAATTCTTTATAGAAAAAGTAAAAATATTTATTGCAATAGTTAATCTCTCCTTAAAAAAAATTAACATAAGCAATAAAAATATAAATAGTGAAGTAGATTTATTTACCAATATGAGATTAATTGAATTAAATATATTCAATAAAGAAGAAATTAATCATAAAAAATTAAATGAAATTTTAAAAAAAGATTTATACAAGGATTTTATTAAAGCAATAAATCTTAACAACCTTTATAAAGTCAAAATAAATAAGTTTTTAAATAAATTAGATCCAATACAAAGAAGTAAATATTATATGAGATATCAAAAAAAAAAGAGATATAATCTAGTAGACTTGTTTTGTGGCAGTGGAGGTTTAAGTTTAGGGTTTATTCAAAATGGTTATAATATAGAGTTAGCAAGTGATAATGATAAATTATGTTTAGAAACTTTAAAGTATAATCATCCACAAATTAATTCAAAAAAGATAATTGAAGAAGATATTAAAGTCCTTATTAAAAAACTAGATAAGTTAGTTAAAACAGATATAGATGTATTAGCAGGAGGGCCTCCATGCCAAGGATTTAGTTCAGCAAATCAACAAAGAATAATAGATGATCCTAGAAATGAATTATATAAATATTTTATAGAAGCAATTAAGAAAATTAATCCAAAATTTATAATAATGGAGAATGTCAAAGGTATGTTACCGTATGCGGACCAAGTTCTACAAGACCTAAAAAAAATCAATATTATATCAAAAAAAAAAGAATATTTTTATGACGTGCATTATGAAATTTTATCCTCAAATGATTTTGGTGTGGCACAGAGAAGGCAGAGGCTATTCTTTATAGGTATTAGAAATGATTTGAGTAAAAAATTAAATATTAAAGCAAATGAATTATTTATTAAAATCATAGAAAGAGGAAAAAATAATAAAAAGCATGTTCTTAAAGATGCCTTAAAATATATCAAAGCATTAAAGGCGCCTAACGAAAAAAATAAAACAGAAGTTGATGATAATATTACAGGAAGAAAACTTGAGTTAAATCATTTTAATGGTGATGATAACTCTTATCTTAAATTAATAAATTTAGGAAAAAAAGTTATATTCATCCCCAATCATAAAGCTAGATATTTAAACGATATCAATAAAAAAATTTATTCAAGATTAAATCAAGGCGATGATGGAACAAATAAAAAAATTGAAGATATAATGCCATACAAACATAGAAATCATTTGTTTAAAGATAAATACTTTAAATTAGAAGAAAATAAGCCATCAAGAACTATAACTGCTCATTTAAAAATGGACTGCCATTCACATATTCACCCTAATCAGACAAGAAGTATTACACCAAGAGAAGCTGCTAGAATACAATCTTTTCCCGATAGTTATTTCTTTTTAGGACCTTATTTAAAGACGTATATGCAAATTGGAAATGCAGTTCCACCAGTTATGTCTAATACTATTGCAAAGGAAATAGGAATATTACTAAAAAAATTATGAATATTAATCACTAATATTTTGAATTTCTTTATTTATATTGTACCAACCCTGTTTGTAACATTCTTCACGAGCTTCATAAATACATTCCCACTCCTTTTTATTTAAGTGTTTTTGCATAATGTTTTCTACAGTATGTAATATTGTTTTTTTAAAAATTTGTTCTCCGTATACTAATTTACAAAAGCTAGTGAGTATAGAAGAACCAAAGTAATAGTGAACACCACTACAAAAAGAGTCTTGTCCTACATATACAAATGTTTTGTTGTTTATAGTGAACATTACTTTATATATTTCAGCACGTTCAATAATATCTGTTGATTTTCTTGACTTTCCGCTAGCATATTTATTAACTGAAGTATTTATTTTATCTAAAAAGATATTTACATCTGGCTTAGTTCTGATACCTTCAGCTGTTTTTTTTATTTCTGAAGGACTTAATACGTTAACAGATAGACCATTACGAAGAATATCTACTATAAAATTTGCTTTTCCATCAATTAATATCTTTTCTACTATAATTCTATCACCTGCTTCAGGTTTCCTTGCGTTATAACATCCAGCAAGCTTATATAGTCTTGTTTGGTTACTTTTTTGAGCATATTCATATCTAGCCTTATAAATAGCACCAGTTTTTTTATCAATGTGATCTATAAAAACCCAATTTTCCTTGCCAGGTCTCCCTGGTTCTTTTTCATAAAACTCTGTAGGGTTTTTATCCGTTCCTGAAAAGGCTGATTTAGGAATATTTAAATACTTATCGTGAGTACCTCCTTTACCTATATCCGTAATTGATAATATTTTTGACCATGAGTTGATCATAAATATTTATGAAAAATTTTAAAAAAAATTTGCATTGCAATTTATTATATAATTAAATTCTTAACAATAATATATTATTAAATAATTATGCAATTAATAAAAGAAAAATTTATATTATCACCATCTGACTTGAATAAATATTTAGCATGCAAGCACTATATAAATTTAGAAAAAAAAAGGCTAATAAATAAAAAAGAAAATTTTTTTTTGAATGATCAATTTTTTGAAATATTATCAAAAAAAGGAATTGAGCATGAAGAAAAGTACCTTAGTCATTTAAAATTAAACTTCAAAAAAATTACTTTAATTCCAGAGTCATCTTCTTATGAAGAAAGACTTAAACTTACTGCTCAATCATTGAGTTCTGGAATAGATGTTATCTATCATCCATTCATAATGTTTAATGATTGGATAGCCATACCTGACTTTTTTATAAAAAATTCTTCCAAGAATGAATATATAGTAGTGGATACTAAATTAAAAAAATCGCTTGTTCCTGAGCATATATATCAATCAGTAATATATGCATTAGCTGCAGAGTCTTTATTTAATATAAGTATTCCAAAAGGAAAAATAATTTCACCCTCTAATATATCAAGGACTTTCATAGAACATGACTTTTTAATCTATGACTATGCTAGAGACGTTAGAGATAAAATGAATGAATTAGAAGAGTTTGTGAATGAAAATAATAATACAAGACCTATTCCTTGTGCATTATGTAAGAAATGTGAATTTATTAGCTCGTGTGAAAAAAAATTAAATGAAGACAAAAGTTTATTTTTATTACCTAACATCACTAGGTTGCAAGAAAAAAGGTTAAGAGAAGTAGACGTCATAAATATACCTAGCCTTTTAAAAAATAATATTAAGCCAAGTAAAATGACTAAGGATACCTACGAAAAACTAAGACTAAAAGCTGAATTGAGAGCCCATAGATTAAACGGAAATGAAGCAGTTTTTAAAATAATTGATAAAAATGCTTTGAAAATGCTACCAAAACAAAGTGAAAATGATATATTTTTCGATATTGAAGGGGACCCTTTAATTGAAGATGGTTTGGAATATTTATTTGGATTATTAATTAAAAAAAAAAAAGAATATAAATTTTTAGATATTTGGGCTCACAATAAAGAGCAAGAAAAGGATGCAGTATTTCAAGTTATTATGAAGTTATATAGCCATTGTATTAAATATTCTAAAGCACATATATATCATTATAACTCCTATGAGGTAAATGCTTTAAGACGACTTTCTCAAAAATATAATACTTGTGAAAATGAACTGGACGAGCTATTGCGTGGAGAGCGATTTATAGATTTATATACAATAGTAAGGAAACTTCTAATTACATCAGAAGGAAGTATGTCTCTAAAAGACTTAGAGGTCTTTTTCTTAGAAAAAAGAGAAGGAGAAATTAAAGATGCAGGTTCTAGTATAATCATGTATGAAATGTGGACGAAAACATTAGATAAAAACATTCTTAAAGATATTAAGTTATATAATGAACAAGACTGCAAGTCTCTTACACTTCTGGTAGAGTGGATAGATAAAGTAGTAGCTCCAAATTTTAATAGCTATAAGGAAAGCAGTGAAGTTAGACCATTTGCTGATGTTAAAACTCCTACATTAAATACTAAAAGTAATAAAGAAAGTTTGGCATTGGCCATTTCACAATTTCATGAGAAAGAGGATAAGCCATACTGGTGGAGTTATTTTGATGCAAAAAAAAGTACGATAGAAGATTTAATTATAGATAGTTCTATTCTTGCAGGACTTAAACTAAAAATAAAAGATAAGAATTTAAAAGAAAATGAATATAAATATTTTTATCCGGAACAAGATCATAAATTTTCAATAGGAAGTAAGGTAGCGGTTTTAATACCAGACAATAAATTTGGATTTTCTGGAGAAATTATATTTATATCAGATAAAAAGAATGAGGTAGTTTTAAAAGTAAGTAAGCCTGATATAGCAAAATTCCCGCTCATACATTTAAAAGAACCGCAACCTCCTAATACTATAAATATAAGACAAAATTTAGAAGTTTTTTTTAAAGAGGTAATAAGTAAAAAAGCAGAAAATTTATATCCAGCTAGCTTTAGTTTGCTGTCACATTATCAATCTAAGATTAAAAATAAGGAAGTATGGGCAGAGGCTATTCTTGATCATAAAAATATAGGTGATAATAACAAGCCTCTATTTGTTCAAGGACCACCAGGATCAGGAAAAACTTATCAGGGCGCTATATTTTTAAAAAATATTATAGAAAACAAAAAAGATACTATATGTTTTATAACATCGCAAAGCCATAAAGCTATAGAAAATATTTTACTATATACAAAAAAAATCACCTTAGGCGCAAATAGAAAAATTCTTAAATATGGAGGAAAACCAAATAAATACCTAGATCATATAAATAATTATGACAAATTATTTTTTTTATTAAAAGAAACCAGAAAAAAAAAAGAAACTCTTATTATTGGATTAACGGTATTTAATATTAGCAAACTTAGAAGCTTCAATAATCTATCTGATAGAAAGCCAAGTGATTTTTTAATTATTGATGAAGCAGGACAATATGGTTTAGCTAATTCTGTTGCAGCAGCTATGTTTACAGAAAAAATAATTCTATTAGGAGACCAAAACCAATTACCAAATGTAACTCAGGGAAGCCATGTAATGGGAGTAGAAAATTCAGTCATGAGTTTTTGTTTAGGAAATAATAGCATTGTTGGCAGTGAACATGGTATTTTTCTTCCTATATCCAGGAGATTACATCCTAAAATTTGTAATTATATATCCGATACCTATTATCAATCCAAATTGAAACCTCACCCAAATAATAAAAATAGATTACTATTAGCAAAGAATAATTCTAATCAAGATTTATCGGGTATTAATTTAATTGAAATAGAACATGAAGGATGTGCTCAAACCTCAGAAGAAGAACAAAGTGCAATTCAAAGAAAGATTGTTTATTTAATTGAAAATTTTCATTTAAAAATAAGTGATAAAATCCTTGAGATAACTTACAAAGATTTTATTATAGTCTCTCCTTACAATGCTCAGGTTAATTTACTAAAATCTACTTTAGCTTCTGAAATAAATGTAGGAACAGTTGATAAATTTCAAGGACAAGAGGCTCCAATTACTATTATTTCTATGTCTTCTAGCTCGATCGATGACGCTCCTAAGGGAGTAGATTTTATACTAAATGAAAATAGATTAAATGTAGCAATTTCTAGAGCTCAGATTGCAGTATTTTTATTTTGCTCTAAAGGTTTATTTAATGGAATAGGAAATTCTCTAAATCAGATTAAACTTATAAATAAATTTAAGAAAATAAAAGAATATATAAATTAAGCATTTTTCTAAATACTAGAAAATATCATAAGTTTTATCTATAACACATATAGGTTTCTAAAAATACTATGAATTAGTATTATTTAACTACATCTATAGAGAAGGGTAAACCTTCACCAACCGGCCAGGACTTGGCAACGGTGGTTCAATGATGTGGCTTTTGAAGCAACAATAAAGTCAGATGAACCTCTTGTGATGTATATTTCACGGGGGTTTTTTTATGCCCCCATAACTTATGGAGGTATACATGAAAAAACTTTTATTTCTAGCAAAATATAAAAAAGAAGCTTCTCGGGAAGAAAATCTTATAAACCTATTACGCTGCATGTTTCGTGCAGGCCTTAAGGTTTATAATTTACCTAAAAAATATCAGTATTTAGAGAAGGAGGTTTTACATGACTAATAATAGTCTAAAAAATAAAATAGATTTAAATGACTTAGTTCATCTTAACTCTTATTTTATAACTAAGAAAATATCCGATAGTCAGTTTATTCGAGTTAATTTTACTCTTGAATTACCAAAGCTGTCTAATAGAGGTTCTTACCAATTATTAGATACCTATGTTGAAAGAGAAAAAATTGCTCAAAGGTTTTTATTAAATGAAATGAATAAAAATGGTGATTTTTTAAAAAAGGGTGCTGTGTATTTTATAGAAAATATAGATGCCAAACTGATGGTTACTAATACAGAAACTAATTATGACTCTGTTTTAGCAGAACAAGGAAGTCATCAATTAAGCATATCAGATTTCTATTAAGGAGAATGTCATGGTGAAATTAATAAAGAAAACTATCTATTATGAAGGCATGCCTTTGAGACCTTTAAAGATGGGAAAAATTTCCATATTAACAGGAAAAAATTTAGCTAAAAAAATTAACATTAAAAAGGAGAAGAATAATGGGAAAATTAAAAGTAACTCTGGTAAGAAAAGTGAGTCAGTTACCAAAACTTAAATCAACGGGCTATTCAATAATTTTAGGAAGAAACTTAGTGAAAAAACAAAAAGAAAAAAAAGGAGAAAAAAAATGGCAAAAATAATATGGAAAGGTATCGCAAAAAAAGATGACCCAATTTATGGGGGAGGATTTATTATAAGTTATCCAAAACGTAAATCATCAGCTTATCTTGATAAAACTGATACTAAAAGCCAGAAAAATAATAAAGATAAAGGATTTAAAAATGAAAAAAAAGAAAAATAACTTGGAAAGATTATATGAAAGTATGCTCAAAAAGTATGATAAGGATGATAAGATGATGAAGAGTTTAAAGAGACAAATAAATGAGTCTAAACTCCCAATACAATCCTTCGAAAATGCTTATATAACCGGAAAAATAAAAAGGTAATTTTTTTAAAAAAATATTTGATATTTTATATAACTTATTGCAGTATTATATCAGACGCATACCAGAAATTTGTCTAGCAGTTTTATTAAAAGGGTAATTTATGTTATGCATCAAAAATATTTTCTGAAAAAAGAATTAGCTAAGCGCTATAAAGTAAGTGTTTCTACAATTGAGAGATGGGTTTATTTAAAGAACTTACCTCCTCCTATTAGAATAGGACCTAATAGAATTCTTTGGGATATGCAAGAAATACTAGATTGGGAACAGTCTAGAAAGGAGAATAGGTAAATGTCAAATAAACTCAAAGAAAATCAAGTTATAGCAGCTAAATTAATATCTTTTGGGTTTTCCTCTAGAAGTGTTTCTAAATGGATTAATGTTCGTGAAGAAACTATTTCTAGATGGAAAACTCAAAAGTCTTTTCAAGAAGCAGTACAAATCGAACAATCTGATATATTAGATTATATTGAAGAAAAGCATTTCCAGTTATTTATGAAATCATTAAATGTTATTCAAAAAGCATTAGAAGATGAGGACATTTCTTTAAAAGATAAAGCTATGATTGGTACAAAGTATCTTCGTCTATCAGCACATTATCTGATACAAAATATCAATAAAAGTTCTTATCATGAAAAAGAAAATAATAAATTTTTCAAAGTTAACTTTTAGTTGTTAATTAGCACCTTTATTATAAAATAAGTTATGTTTGAAAGAGGAAATCAAAAGATTAAAAACCCATTACTTAAAGAAGAGAAATCAAACCTAAAGGCTTCTTCAAAGCTTGCAAAAAAACTAAATTTATTAGAACCTAAAGAAAGACAATTACTTTACCAAACAGGACACTTTGATCAACTTTTTACATGGCAATTAGAAAAAATATATGAATCAATAGATAAATTTTATTTATTAGCATATCCAGAAGAAAGTCTCGTTGCAGCAGTTACTGAACCTAAATATAAAGAAGTAAATGAAATATTGTTAGCTGAGGCTAAGGATAGGATATTATTTGAATTGATATTATTAAAGGCCAATAGAGGCGAACTTAAATACAAGTTTTTGGTTATAGAATATTTATATGAAAATTTTTATCATTATTCAAGTGCAGATGAAGAAAATGATGAAGATGACTTTCCCATCTATCCTGTTACTAAAGGGTATTTAAAAATTAAAAGAAAAGAATTAGGTCTTTATATTATTGATTATGCAAAAGAATACCTGGCTGATAATAAAAAAGAAGATTCAGATGAAAAAAGAAAAATTGTTTATATTATGATGGCTAATATTCTAGGGGACAAACACTATGATAACTCATCTAAGTTAACTAAAGACAAAATAACTTATTATCAAGAAGCAGCAAAACTTGGAAGTTTTAAGGCTACCGCTAAATTGGTTGAATTATCATTAGACAATGGAAGTTTAGATTATGTAAATGAGTTAGAGATATTACTAGAAAATTCTGAGCAATATTTAGCTAAAGCTAAAAAAGAATATGATACTGAGTTTTTAAATTACTTTGATGCTGCTTGTTATTATTTAGGTTATTTATATGATACTGGTTGTAATCAAAAGGAAGAAAAATTAGTAGAAATAGATCTAGTTAAATCTTTTGAATATTTTTATAAATCTTCTAAAAATTTAGAAAAAATAATAAAAGAATACAAAGAAGAAAACAGCGATTTTTCTGATATGGCTGATTATATAGGAAACGAATTTAATAAAATAAATGCTTTGAATTTGTCTTATCATTATGAATATGGAGATGTTGTAGATGAAAACCTTGAAGAGTCAGATTATTGGAAAAAAATAGCTTATGAAGCAGGATATGAAGATGAAAATGAAGATGATTTTGATGATTATGAAGAAGCTGAAGACTATAGCAATGAGGAATTTAATTCAGAAGTAGAGGAACCTCCAGCAAAGATGGCAAGTGGTTCTCCCAGTTCTATCACTGAGAAAAATAAAAAAGTTCCTTTAGGTAGTAACATATTAATATTTCCAGGATCAAAAATTAAAAATAAAAAGTTAACTGAAACACCTCATATCTACGAACAACTAAAAGAAAATAAGGATTTAAAAATAAGAGATTTAATAAAAGGTGGAGAAAATGAAACCGTAGAGTTTAAAGCTAGTTTTAGATGGGACACTAAAGAGAACAAACTAAATAAGATATTAGAACTAGTAGTTATTAAAGAAATAGTTGGTTTAATGAATCATAGAGGAGGATATTTATTAATTGGAGTGGATGACAGCGGAAAAATATGTGGTATTGAGCATGATATAAACTCCTTTGTAGACTCTAAAGATAGAAACCTTGAACGTTTTATTAATCATTTATCAGAAGTAATAAATAATTTATTAGGAATTGAGTTTAAAGCCTATATCAAAATTGATATTTTTGAAATAGATGGTAAAAGTGTATGTTGCCTTGATATAGAACAAGCAGAATTACATTGTAAAACTAAAACATCAAAAAAATATGGGGAAGATGGAAAAAAGTATTTTGAACAATTTTATGTTAGATCTGGAGCACAAAGCAGACCATTAAATACAAGGGAAGCAATAGATTATGTGACTATACACTTTCCGAATGCTGGAAGAAGATAAAAATATAATTGAAATTAGTTACCATAAGAAGGCCCAGGTAAATCATTTTTAATTGTTTGTTCTCTTATTTTAGCTTCATCATAGGAATATAATCCTTCAAACTTTAAAAGATAACTATGATATTTTTTTACCATCTTATTAGACTTATAACCTCTTATATGGTTTAAATAACGTTCATAAGGATGAAGCCCTGTCATTCCTCTGTAGTACATATAGCCTTTAGGATTTTTTTTAAGTTTAATTATATATACAAAATGTGTTTTATTGGCTGTTTTATTTAATTCATTATGTTTTTTTATTTTTGCATCTTCTAAGGTTTTTATAAAAATACCTTCTTCTAATAGGTTTAGTTTTCTTACTTTATAATCCCAATACACTATCGCGCATTTTTTATTATTACATTTTTTTAATAAACCTATTTGTAGTATTATATTTTTACATTTTTTACATAACATAGAATTTTAATTTGTACTGGTTAATATTTGTAAAAAAACTTTTCCATATTTTTCTATTTTGCTAGGCCCCATTCCTATTATTTGTTTCATTTCGTCTAAGGTCTTAGGTTTCATTTCAATCATATGATGAAGAGTTTGATCAGCAAATACTACATATGCAGGAACATTTTGCTCTTTAGCTAACTTAAGTCTAAGTTCTTTAAGTTTTTGTAATAAAGGTAATTCTTTATCTTCTACATCAATTTTATCTGTTTTTTTATATTGTTTTTCTAGAACAATATCTCTTACATCAATAGACTTATATTTAAAGGTTAGGTCGCCTTTTAATATTTTTAATCCACTTTCTGCTATTTGGTATGCACCATATTTTTTGATATTTATAGATATATGATTTGCAGAGATAAGTTGTCTAATAAAGCTTTGCCAATACTCTTTTTGTATTTCTTTTCCTATTCCAAAAGTTTTAATTTCATGATGTTTATTTTTTAATATTTTTTCTGATTTTATGCCTCTTAAAACATCTATAATATAGGTTGAGCCAAAAAACTGTCCTGTTCTAAAAATCGCAGAGAGTACTTGTTGAGCTAAAATTGTTCCATCTTTCATTTCAGGAGGATTTAGGCAGTTATCACAGATACCACAAGGTTCAGTCTTATCACCAAAATATCCTAGTAACGCTGCTTGTCGACAGCTAGAAGCCTCACAGTAGGCTAAAAGAGCATCTAATCTTCTATGTTCCATTTGTTTATGTTCATCATTACTATCCTCTTCCTCAATAAATCTTCTTCTTTGAAACAGGTCATCTAAACCATAAATCATCATAGTATCAGAGGGTTTACCATCTCTACCTGCTCTTCCTACTTCTTGATAATAAGATTCTACATTTGAGGGAAGACTTATATGAGCTACAAACCTAACATCTGGTTTATCTATTCCCATACCAAAAGCAATGGTAGCAGCCATAACAATACCTTGCTCTGTCATAAAAATATTTTGATTGTCTTTTCGTACATTTTTATTTTGTCCAGCATGATAAGCTATAGATTTAAATCCTTTTTGACTTAAAAATTCTGCTACTTCTTCTGTATTTTTTCTAGAGAGACAATACACTATGCCAGATTGTCCTTTTCTGTCAGATAAAAACCTTAATAGTTGATCTTTCCAATTAAACTTTTGATAAACACTTAAACTTAGGTTTGGCCTTTTAAATCCTTGTAAAACCAATTCACAATTATTATTTGTTAGCTTTTCCATAATATCTTCGCGTGTAGCTTTATCTGCTGTTGCTGTAAAAGCTGAGATGTTTGCATTAGGAAAGATTTCTTTGAGTTGAGATAGTGCTTCGTAGTCTTTTCTAAAACCTGGTCCCCATTTAGAAATACAATGCGCCTCATCTATTACAAATAATCCAATATCTAATGTTTTAATTACCTCTAGTTTACTTGGACTCATTAAAGCTTCTGGAGACATATATAGTATTTTAATATTTCCATTACAAAAGCTATTCCATATTTCTTTATTCTCAGCATCTGTCATATGAGAATGTAAGCGCTCAGCAGATACTTTATTTTGTTTTAATGCACTTACTTGGTCATCCATTAAAGCTACAAGAGGAGATATAACAATAGTTTTCTTTTCATTAATGATAGCGGGTATTTGATAACATAGAGATTTTCCAGCACCAGTAGGCATAATAGCTAATACATTTTTTTTATTTACTATAGAATTAATAATTTCATTTTGGCCTTGTCTAAATTCTTCATAGCCAAAGGTGTGTTTTAAAACTTCTTTAGGAGATTGCATCATTAAATTATTTTATTTCTAATAATAACATATAATGGAGGAATTATCTGTGACAGTATAAAAGCTCCTCCACCAAAAAAAAGATACAAATCAGCAATATTTGCTATACCTCCAATTGAATTAATTAATATAAAATCAGTGACGCCATCAAAAAAAAGAGCATCTATGGTATTTGCTAACATTCCTGAACGTAAAACGGTACAAGGGATTCTCTCATATAAGGTGCCTCCTTCTAGAGCACCCAACAAGAAAAATATACTAAAAAAAGAGAGTGCAATATTTCTTGAAATTGTAGTCCATATAGTAACAGTATCAGGGTCTTGAAGTGCCCACCCTTTATTAATTAAAGGCATAACTAATGCTATATTTTCACTTAGCACTATTTCTTTATCTTCACTATTTATATGCTTGTGAGCTAAATGTTTAGAATATAAATCTATAAAAATTAAGGGTGATGATAAAAGGAATAGAATTAAAGTTGTTTTAATCATTTTTAACATAAAATTATTTATTATTCATCGTTTATTTATAGTATATTATAGTATTTTAAGAGGAGGTGTTAGATGAATGATAATGATATACAATATACATTAGTAGAATTATTGAAAACATAAAAGTTACTGCTCGGTAATACATAATGAAAAACAAGAATTATTTGGAATTAGCTAAAAAACTAGAAAAGAAAAAAAAATTTAAAGAGGCATTTAAACATTATAAAGTCCTCGCAGATAAAAAAAATGCAGAAGGTCAATTTCAATTAGGCAAGTACTATATTAATGGAATAGGTACAAAAAGAAATCAAGCTCTAGGCATTAAATATTATAAATTAGCATCTGATCAAGGTGAACATAAAGCCCAAAATAATTTAGCAAATTTATATCAGAAAGGATACGGAGTAAAAAAGGATAAAAAAAAAGCTTTTCAATTATATAAAAAAGCAAGCTCTGGGGATAACGATACTATAGCTAAATATAATCTAGCTAAATGCTATTATTTGGGTCAAGGAACTAAAGTTAATCAAAAAAAAGCTTATGAACTATTTAAAAATATTGCGGATAAAGGTAATGCTAAGGCTCAACTTTATATTTTTGAAATGCTATATCGAAAACAAGGGGAAGAAAAAAATAATGAATTAGCAAAAAAATATTTAGAATTATCAGTAAAGCAAGAAAATGGTTATGCATATTATGTAAAAGCTAAACTGCTTGGAGAACCATATTTAACTAAAAATGAAAAAATACCTCACAAAGTTGAAAAAAAGCGATTTGAATATTATAAGTTAGCTGTAAGCAAACTTAATGATTTAGTAGCTGCTGAGACTAAGGCTTATGCATTAGAGAAACTGGCACATTATTATTTAGATAAAAAAGTAATTAATCAAAACCAAAAATTATTTTTTAAATATTTAAAACAAGCTTCAGAATTAATAGATGACCCATTAATTGATTATAATATGGGGGTAGCTTTTTTAAAGGGTATTGGAATAGTAAAATCTAAAAAAAACGCAATAAAGTATTTTATTAAGGCAAGTAAAAATGGCCATGCAAAGGCATCTTATAATCTAGCTATTACTTATATGAATGGTTCAGGAGTAAAGAGAGATTTCAAAAAAAGCTTTGTTTTTTTAAAAAAAATTATAGAAGAAAACAAAAATCAGATGTCAAAATTTATTTTAATTGTTAAATATCATTTAGGAGTATTATATTATCTAGGCTACGGAGGTAAAAAAAATAAAGAAAAATTTATTAATTATTTTGAGGAATTTGAAAAAAATTTTCAAAAATATAATGAAAAAGTAGTAAACTTTGATCCGTTGGTAAAAGTAATGTACACTTTAGCTTACTGTTTTTCATTAGGTTATAATACAAATAAAAATCTTAAAAAGGGCATTTTTTGGGCAGAAAAGGCAGCAAAATTTGAATATATATACGCTCAAAATATTTTATTAAAGTTTTATAATGGAGGTTTTGATGGTATTAAAAAACAAGAAAAAAACTTTTATAAACTATTTTATCTGGTAAATAAAAAATCTATTATAAAAAATATTAAGCATAAAAAAAATAAAACTGGTTTGAGATTAAATATAATAGAACCAAGTAAATTGCTTGACCCATCTAAAAATAAAGAACCATTAGAACTACATAACTTTGATAATTTTAGGAAAGAAATTGAAAAGGAAGTAAAAGATAAGGTATTAATAGAAGGTGATTTATATTGTCAAAAGAAAGAGGCCGATAACTTAGAGTTTAAAACTACTTTTGAGGTACCGTATCCTAAATATCCTGAGCAAAAAATAAACTCAGAGGGACTTCGTTATTTTGAATTGGGCGATAGTGATGATAAGAGCATAATATATGGAAAGAGAAAGGACCTACATCAATTTTTATCGGAGCAAGCAATAAAGGCAGTGGCAGCTATGATGAATGAAAAAGGAGGAGAAGTAATAATAGGTATTAATGAAAGAAAGGATATTAAGAAAGTAATTGGAATTGATTATGAATATAGAGGTAGAATAGACAATACTGATGATTATCAGCGTCATATTCACAATTTAATTGAAAATTCAATAATAGACTCTCAAAAATTTTTAGGGTTTTTTAAAACAAGAATTAAAAAAGAAAAAAAAAAAAATATTTGTATAATAACTTGTACAATGACAAAAGAAGCTGTTTGGATAAAATTAAGAAATTGGAAAGATAAGAAAAATGTATCTTACAAAGAAGTAGTTCCAAGGAGACCAGCTGCTAAAACAATTTACTTAGAAGGTAAAGAAGCTTCTGATTTTGTTGCAAATAGAAAATCTTGAAACTAAATATTAAAATATACAGCTATTTTATAAAGAATTAAGTGATAAGAGATGATTAGCAAAAGAAATTTTTATACTGTAGTTTAAATTGTAGAGTAAAATTTGTTCTGGTATAATAAAAGCTTATTTATTAACGCGTTTGAGGTAGAAAAGGGCAGAGGGCCTATCCGCCACCTACATTACTATGTTATGTCATACTATGTCATAACCCTAAGGTGAGCCTGGATTCTCTTGACGAAAGCTCTTCACGCTATTTCACTATAAATCATCATAAATCACGTCCCTTTGTGGACTAAGTTGTGGCCTGGAGGAGAAATGTACAAACTGAAATATAAAGAGTTAATCCATTTAACAAAAGGAAAAGATGATGTAGCTGAAAAATCAGAAAACAAACTTTTTAAATATTCTGAATTAGGAAATTTTAGAATTTGATACTCAAACAGAATATTTTAAGAGGCTACTCTGCATTTACTGTTTACAAATAATGCTTTTTCTTTGTATTTTATGGCATATTTACATTTAGAGTTAATCATACTCCTCCATTTACCGCTACCATCGATCAATACATACTCACCAACTCCTGCGTCATAAGTACTATCTCTAGTAAATTTAGAATAAAACTTATCATTATCTTGGTCTAGTGCTTCGCAATAAACTTCCATTGATATTATATTGTTGTTCTTTTTTAGTAAAACTAACCCAAGGCAACTTTGTGTTCCAAAATTTCCCATTGTATCTTCCCATGTTCCTTTATTCTTATAGTGTAAAATTTTACTAGAGTCTTCAAGTTTAAAGCTTTCATTACTTGCAAATCCTGAATATTTATGTGTCCACTCTTTGATATTATTATCATTGGCTATAGGTTTTACAGATGCAGAAACAATAAATAGCATTACAAAAAATAAATATTTCATAATACTAATATAAATAGTTTATTTATTTAGTAAAGTTGTCACCCATATCGCCTGTAGCTTCTATGAACAGATAATTGATAGGATTAGTTAATTAAGTTATGATGACTATATGAAAATAATTATAGGACTATTTTTTTTTTACTCACTTAAACTTATATCATCAGACTATATTTTTGACTCTCGTGGTAGTAGCGAGCAGAAAACATTAAAGTTTCAAGATAATAGTAAATTTATTCACATTACTACTAATGGATTATGGGTAGATTCTAAAGGCAATTATGGTAACGAAGTATGTTATGGTAGTGTAGAAATAGCTGGTGACAATCAAAAACTTGATATTTTATGTGAAATAATAGACCAAGAAGGGATAGTTTTTAAAGTTTCTAGAAAAAGAAATTCTTTAGTTGGTGGTGGCGTAGGTATAAATACTTATATTGAAGTACCAGAAAAATATAAGTTTCTTAAAGAAAAAAAATGTACATATGCTGTAACCCAATTAAATACAAATTTTTTTTATAAACAAAAATGTAAGTTTGATTAATTAAATTTCATTTATATAATTGCATTATGTATAAATTATTAATTTTGCTAATCTGTTTGATAAATAATTTATGTTTTTCATTTGACTACGAAATACAAACTCATGCAAAAAGAACAATAATAAAAACAATACCAATTTCTGAAACTAAAAAATATGTAAGTTTTATTCTAGAAGGAACATGGACTGATAACTTAGGAAATTACGGAATGATGGAACAGTCCAGTTTTGTTATGTTAGATAATAATGATGTTATTGAATTAGATGGTTACGGTAAAAGAATATATCAAAATAATCAAGAAACCTATTTTAGAGGATATAGAAATCGTCAGGAAAAAGATAGTGGTGTTGGAGAAACAAAAATAGTAAATGCTACAGTAGAATTAAGTTCCTTAATTGGCATGAGGTGCCCGTACGCAGTAAATTTTTTTAATGACACAGCCTATGCTTTTGCAAAGTGTAAAATTACCGAAGAACAAAAACAAACATTAAGTAAAATATCTCAATAAATATACAAATCTAATCTTATTAGTTACAAATCTGTTTATAAAAAAAACCACCTTGTGAATAGTTTATAGCATATGGACAAATTTTACCTATAAAACTTTTATATTTGCCATTTCCTTCTATATACCTAGCTTGTCCTACTCCTGCCCCTTCCTCTGAGTCCCTGTTTAGTATAAACCAAAATTCTTCCTCTTCATTATCAATAGCCTCACAACTAACTTCAAGCAATTCATTATTTTTAATGTTTTTTACCCAACCTAAGCAATTAAGTCTTCCATAATTGCCTTTATTGTCTTCCCAATAACCAAATGAGTTTATTATTTTATAAATACTCTTACCCGGAAACTCTATAGATTGTGCATGTTTAAGTTCTCCATACCATTCAAGGGTATATCCCTTTGCAAATAAATATTGAGGAGTAAATAAAAAAAAAATTAAAGATATTAAAAGTTTCATTTTTAAATTATATCTTTTCATTTATTTTCTACAACTCTCTTTTACCAGACAGCTTCTATGAACAGATAATTGATAGGATTAGTTAAATCAGTTATGTTTAATATATGAAATTTATAATTTTATTAATTTTAATGTTTATAAATAAGTATGCGTATTCTGCTGAATGGATAACTGAAGCAACTGCAAAAATAACTATATTAAAAAAATTAGAATTACCAGGTGGTTCTACATATTCATCCTTTGAAATAAATGGTGCTGGTAAAGACAATACTGGCAAGCAATCAATTGCTGTTTGCGTAGGACACAGAATAGATAAAGACAATAAATTAAATGAACAAAAAGTATATTGCACGTCATACATTTCAGATGGTAATGAATATTCTTTTATGCAAATTAGAAAAGAAACAGACACTGATGCAGGAGTTGGTAAATCTATAATCTTAAATGGAACTGGTCCATATAAAAAATTAGCTAATAAAGAATGCATCTATGCTGTAAGTTATTTAAAAGACCATGCATTTGTAACTACCAAGTGTAAAGTTTCAAACAATATTTTTAACTCATTAAAAAACTAGGTAAAAAGTAATATTTGTTAAAAATCAATAGTTATTGATGACATAACACCCTTAGCATCAGTTCTAATTGCACCATTAGCAATTTGTTCATTTTTAAAATATAAAAGCCCTATTCTAAGATTATCACTTAAAGCATAATCAATAGAATTACTAATTAATTTAGACGAATTTGTAAAATTATTAATATCTGTAAAATTGGTAGTAACATTACAAAAGCCTATTCTCGTAATTATAAGAGTATATATTCCACAAATTGAAATTCCCTCGTCATTTCCTGCACTATTGTTTTTAATTTGGCCTGAGTTATCAGCTTCATTTTTTCTATAATCAATAGCAAAGTTTCCATAATTAACTCTTACAGAATAACTATTTTCTTCTAAATCATTATATTGATTTGTTCCTATTATACCTGCATTTCCTGTTTGTTGCCCATAAACTAGCTCTACACCAATACCTTTATAATCTATTGCATACTTGCTATAAAAACTAAGAACATCATTATATTCACCCCAGGTTGAATTTGTAGCAGTACTGTGCTGGCCACTATTATTTCCAGAACCTTTTTCTCCAGAGTTAGGGGTATAGCTTAAGGCAAAGGAAAGACCGTTATAAATATTAGATAACCATAAAATTTTAACAGCATTACTTCCATAATCCACTTCATTTGCAGACCCATAATTATTTTCATCATCTGTACTATAAAAGCTTTGATAATTTACGCTATCTGGTTCTGCTAGAGGAGCTTCAGCTGTAAGTCTAGAAAGCATGACAGAGCTAGCACTTGCTGTTTCTCCAACTAAAAAAACTCCGAAATTTCCAGAAAAAGCTAATGAGTTTTCGTTAGATGCATCTTCACAATTATCAGTCTTATCTCCTATACAATCTCTAACACCTAATGAGTAAATTCCTGAAACTTCAATGCCATTGAACAATTTTTGATTATAAATACCAGTTAATCTTGAATATGTTCCATTGCTCATTCCCGCTTGGTCAATTCCATGGTTTGACTTTCCTTTATAATAAGATTGTGATACAGAACCAAAAAAGAATTCTTGATAACCAGTAATTTCAATTTCTGCAAAAGATATTTTAAAATAGCTAAAAAAAGTGAGGATAAACGTAATAAATTTTATGAATAGCATAATTATTTTAATAGATAAGTAATCCAAATTTTCTGCAATTAAATTTATTGTAATAATAAAAAGTTATAAAGAAAATTAAGTTACTCATTCTCAAAAAAAGAAAATAACTCTTTGTCAATACTACATTTCACTTTTGCATGTGATGCTCCTTCTTCATACTCGAAATATACAAAATTACATGATTGACCTTTTAACTTTTTCCAACGCCCACTACCACCTACAAATAAGACTTTAATTGCTAGTTCTGTTACCTCATCCTTTCTAGAACTCTCTGTATTATTATTTTTTAAAACATAATAGCCTTTATTTTCTCCCTCTCTGAGCTCACATAAAATATTTAAAACTACATTTTTATTATAGATTTCAGTTGTACCAGCACATTCACTATTGCCATAAATATTGGTATTTGTTTTAAAAACGCTTTGAGTAGTTACCATTCTAAAAAAATTATTTTCATCAATAGCATATGTCTTTACTTCTTCTTTTCCAAAAACATCTATGACTAGTTCTTTACTTGATATATTTATAGAAAATATAACGAGTACAAAAATTAGAATATATTTCATGTCCATATTATATATCATCACTACTTATACACAACTGTAGTTTCAATTGTAGAGTAGAAATCACTATGATATAATAAATCATATTATTAAAGAGTTTGAGGTAGAAAAGGGCAGAGGGGTTATCCGCCACTAACCCATTAGCTTTTAAAGAAATGGATTCTAGAATGTAAGGTTTCA
>CACMQH010000013.1 GCA_902615805.1 Rhodospirillaceae bacterium | reverse complement strand
AACTACTTGAGGGCAAACCTGAATGGTTAGAAGAAAACTTTAGAATAAATACCACTTCTTTAATGTACTTAGTTCATGAGTTAATACCTGATATGGTAAATAATAAAAAAGGTGTGATTATAGTAACTGGAAATACAGCAGCTAAAAGAGGAGTAGCTAATACTCCCTATTTTGCACCTACTAAGGCAGCACAAAGAATACTTGCTCAATCTTTAGCTAAAGACTTTGGACCTAAAGGTATACATGTTGCGTATGTTATGATTGATGCCTTTATAAACACACCATGGACAAGAAAAAGAATACCAGCACAAATCAATCAACCAGATATAATTTTTACTCAACCAGAAGATATTGCAGATGAAATATTTCATATAGCTCATCAGAAAAGATCAGCTTGGTCTTTTGATGTTGAAATTAGACCTGATATTGAGAAGTGGTAATTTCTTACCGATTGTAAATATAACTTTTTTTAAGTATTTTTATCTTTTGCTAAAGTATTGTATATAATTTTCTGCAATCCTTTTGAAATTATTTGCTTAATGTTATCCCATTGCTGATTAGAAAATTATATTTATTTTAATTGCCATCTAACATATAGTTTAAATTCAACAAAGAACTAATTATTAATACTTCCAATATAAGTCCCTAAAGATATGGCCGTCTTTAGTAAAACATCCTCATCAGTTACTTGTCTGTAATGTTTAATTCCCTCATTAATTGATATATCAACAACTTTTCTATTTTTCCATATTACTAAGCGATTAAATTTTTTTTTTGCTATTAAATCTACTGCACTAACACCAAACGCACTTGCTAAGATTCTATCTATTGCAACTGGAGTTGCACCTCTTTGTATATGTCCTAATGAGGTTACTCTGCATTCCATATCAGAGTTTTTCATAATTTCTTGAGCTATATAATAACCAATTCCTCCAAATCTCATTTGATTGCTGTAATTATTCGTAACATTTTCGCCATTTTCTTTTTTTACTGACTCAGCAATGATTATAAGTGAGTGGCCTATTTTATTTTTTTTTATTTCATTTAATTTATTAATTATACCGGCTATTGTATATTTTATTTCAGGTATTAGGATAATATCTGCACCACCTGCAATTCCTGCATTCAAAGCTATATGTCCTGCATCTCTACCCATTACTTCAAGTATCATAGCTCTTCCATGACTTGCTGCTGTTGATTGAAGACTATCAAGCGCTTTTGTAGCTGCATCAACTGCTGTATTAAAACCAACTGAATACTCTGTTACACCTACGTCATTATCAATGGTTTTAGGTATTGCTACAATATTTATATCAGTTAAATCAGAGATTTTCTTAAGAATTTTCATACTACCGTCTCCTCCAATTATTATTAAACCATCTAATTTTAGAGATTTATATGCCGCCGCTATTTTTTTAGTAGCATCAATATATTTTCCATCTTTAAAAAATTTAAAAGGGTTACCTTTATTATTAGTTCCTAAAAAAGTACCTCCTTGTTTAATTAAAAATCCTTGAAAGCTTTTATAGGTCAACACTTCATAATCTAACGGTCTATTTATCAATCCTAACGTTCCATTTCTAATACCATAAACTTCAATATTGTATTTTTTCTTAGCTCTTAAAAAAATAGCTCTGATTACTGCATTTAAACCACCACAATCACCTCCACTAGTTAAAACTCCAATTCTTTTTAATTTTGTCATAAAAAAGCTAAGTCTTTTAAAATGTATAATCCGTTATTGTTCTGTATTTATATCTAATTTAAAATTTAAATCTTCCTCTCCAAGATAGTTTAACTTAACGCCTTTAATAGGAGAAGCATCACTAAAGTCATATCCACAACTTATCCTAACATAATTTTGATCAATGCATTTTTTATGAGAAGGATCAAATGCAACCCAACCAAGATCATTTATATACATCTCCACCCAAGCATGCGAAGAATAATGACTTATATTATTATCATCCATCAGATAACCATTTATATATCTGGACGGTATATTAAATATTTTTGATAAGCTTATTAGTATATGAGCGTAATCCTGACATACACCTTTTTCAGTTTTTAAAGCTTCTTCTGCAGTAGTTTTATTATTTGTAATACCCGTTTTAAAATCCAAAACCTCTGATACTATTCTATTTAAATCATGACAAAATTTAATTTGATCTTTTTTTTGTTTAATTTTTTTCGATAATTTGATTAATTTTTCACCTGGTTTTGTTAAATAAGTAAATCTTAAAAAACAAAAAGGATTTACCTTATCTACTAAACCGTGCATTACACCGTGGAAGTCTTTAGTATGTATTTTACCCTCTGATATTATAGTCTGTTCACCGATTAAACCCTCGTTATATATATTATATATTGTATGACCCAATGAATCCTGATGAGACTTTGTTAATTGTCCTATGCTAGTGCTAATATTCCAATCTATTACTTTTTGGTTTTTACAATTAGAGGGGTATAACTTTAATGATTGAACCAATCTTGGTACATTAGAATAAAAATTATAATTAGTTTGGTGTTTAATATTTAAAATCATTATGAACCTAAGAAGTATTTTTTTTCAAGATCAGAATAGACTGTTGATATATCTTTTATAAAAGTAGTTAAGAATTCATGTAACCCTTCATCAAGAATATCATTAACAGACAATTTTTTTAATTTTCTAAATACATTTTCAATTTTTGAGGGAAAGTTTTTATTTTCCTTATAATGATTTTTTAGTCTTTTCAAATGATAACTAATTTTCTCGACAGAAAAAAATAAAGATCTTGGACACTTACTGTTTAAAATGAGAAAGTCTATTATTTTTATATAATCTATTTCACTATTACCATATGCCCACTTAAAAGCTCTGTATGAAGATACAGATCTAAGCATTAGACTCCACTGAAAATTATCTATTTGAGTACCAATTAAACTAGTACTTGGTAATAATATAAAGTATTTAACATCAATAATCCTAGCTGTAAAATCTGCCCTTTCGAAATAGTTTCCCAAAATAAGAAAGTCAAAGCCATCATTAAGTAACTGAGTATTAATTATAGTTCCTTTTATAAGGTTAACATTCCTTTTTACTAAATCTATTATTTCTGGGAGGTCTTTTGTGTAATATTTTTTCTTTGTTAAATCAAAATAACTATAAAAAAAACTGTTGACTGCATTCCATACTTCTAGTGTTACTGCCGTTCTAACCATTTTAATATTTTCTCTAGCACTGGTAATACAGTTTTTTACTGAAGAAGAATTTCTATCATCAAACAAAAGAAAAAATTCTATTTTTTCTTTTTTAATTTCTTTATATATGGATAAATATTCGTTTTTAATTCCTGAAGTAGCTAAAATTGACTCCCATTCATTATCATAACCTTCCTTGGTATTTGGAATTAATGAAATTCTGTATGCTACTTCTAATAATCTTACTATGCTATCAGCTCTCTCTAGATACCTTGCTGTCCAATATAAATTTTCTGCTGTTCTACTTAGCATAATTCAATCTGCCAATACCCATGTATCCTTTACTCCTCCACCCTGAGAGGAGTTGACTATTAAAGAATTTTTTTTAAGAGCAACTCTAGTCAAAGCTCCGCTTACTAATTTAAATTTTTTATGTCCAATTAAAGAAAATGGTCTCAGATCTACATGTCTATCAGAAAGAGAAGATTTATCAAAAATTGGAACTGTTGAAAGTTCTAAAATAGGCTGTGCTATAAAATTTTCTGGATCTTTATTAATTTTATTTTTAAAAATATTTAATTCTTTTTTAGAAGCTTTAGAACCTATTAGCATACCGTATCCTCCTGATCCATGAACTTCTTTAACTACAAGCTTTTCCAAATTATTTATAACATATTTACATTCTTTAACATCATAACATCTCCAGGTTTTTATATTTTTAAGAACTGGCTCTTCACCTAGATAAAACTTTATAATATCAGGCATAAATGTATAAACTGCTTTATCATCTGCAAGTCCTGCTCCAGGAGCAGAACAAATATTAACATAGCCTGTTTTATATGAGGTGATAACACCGGGAACTCCTAAAAGTGAATCATTTTTATAATATAAAGGATCTAAATATTCATCATCTATTCTACGATAAATAATATCTATTTTCTTTGGTCCTTCAGTAGTCTTCATATAAGTAATATTATTGTTTACGAATAAATCACTTCCTTGTACTAATTCAACACCCATTAAATCTGCTAAAAAACTATGTTCATAGTAAGCACTATTTAAATGCCCTGGAGTAAGAATTACTATTTTGGGATCACCTTTACATTTTTTTGGAGCCAAACTTTTCAAGATATCTACCAAATATGAAGGGTAACTATCAACAGCCTCTATATTTAAACTTTGAAAGAGCTCAGGAAACATTCGCATCATAATTTCTCTATTTTCTATCATATAAGAAACTCCTGATGGTGTTCTGCAGTTATCTTCTAATACCTTAAAATCTATTTCATTAGTTCTAATTATATCAGTTCCTATTATAGGACTATAAATATTTTTAGGAACATTAAACCCTACCATTTTAATATCATAAGCTGGATTATTATAAATTAATTTTTCAGGTATTATCTTTGCTTTTATTATTTCAGCTCTATGATAAACATCATTTAAGAATGCATTTATAGCTATTGATCGCTGTTTAATGCCTCTTTCTATTTTTATCCATTCTGAAGCAGATAATATTCTAGGAAATAGGTCAAATGGTATTAGTCTTTCTGAAACATCATAGTTATTATAAACCGAAAAGGTTACTCCTATTTTTTTAAATAAATTCTCAGCCTGAATTTGTTTTTTTAATATTGTATTTTTAGGTAAGGCTTCGGCCCAGTTAAAGACTTTATTATATGGTGATCTTACTGTAGATTTATTTATTACTTCATTAAACACATTTTAAATTCTTTTAATGGACTAATTAATTATTGAAATTACTTAATTAATCAATAGTACCTAGTTATCATACTATTATATTAAATTATCAAAAATAATATTAATAGGTAAACTAAAGTTATATATAAGTTTTAAAATGATCTCTTATAAAATTTGAGTGAATAACTTTTTAAAATGCCTATATTAAAAGAAGATAGCAAGATTTCTTTGATAAGATAAATTAGTTAAAATTTTAAAATACTACATTTATTTACTCTAAATAAAATGCTACTTTATTTAATTATTGTAAAAATTATCCTATACCATATATAAATAATAATATAAAAATTAATAAAAGAATAAATATGTTTGATGACAAGAAAAAAGGTTTAGGAAAAAAAATAGATCTAGATATTCAAAAAAAATTTAAAGTTACTGCTATTAGAAATAAAAGTTTAGGTAAATGGGCAGCAGAAAAGCTTGGGTTAGAAAACTCTAAAATTGACGATTATATAGATGAAGTAATAATGGCAGACTTTAATGAACCGGGTCACGAAGATGTAATAAAGAAAATTTTAGATGACTTTCAAAAAGCAAAAATAAGTATAACTTACAGCGAAATAGAAGAAACACTTTTCAAGCATGAAAAAGAAGCTATGAATAAGATCTCAGAATAGTTTTAACTTTTTCTATGAAATCTTAAAATTTAAATTGGTATAATATCAAGCTAATTACCTGGCTTTTTATAACTAGACATCACACCCTTGTACATAGATGAAACCTTAATTATATCTGAGCTTTCATATAAAGGAATTACTTTATAATCCTCTAAAGTATTAGCCATCATAGCAGTAACTATACCCGCACTTAAATTAGCGTATTCAGGAACCTCTGAAATTGCCATTGCATGATAATGCTGCCCTACCATTCCATAAAAAGATAAAAGTTTTCCCCCTAATGCCTCAGTTAAATTTCTCATTGCATCAGCTCTATCCACTCCTTCCTCCATCATTCCTCTTATCGCTTCTTTAGTATATTTGATTTTTATACAATATATGCTCATGTAGATCCTTTCAGTGTTATTAATTACTATACTATAATTACTTAAAATAAAAAAATCATATCTTCTAGATTCATCAAAAATAGTTATGTATGACTTAACAAATAAAGATAATTATTTATACAACATATAAACTATCCAAATATTTAGTAAATATGTAGATCTAACTCTTTAGTTCACAAAAGTTATATTAAAACAAACTCAATTGATCTGTTCTATTAATTAAATTTTTGCTTTTATTTTTATAATTAATTTTTCTACTTCCGTGCTTCAAATAAATGTTATTTGACTGTTCTTTAAACTTTTTAGAATTTCTAATTTTATAAATTTTTTTTGCAGCTTCTTTTCTAGCAGTAGCCTCATCAACTAATGGTAGAGGATAATTTTTAAGTTTAACCTCGCTTAACCATGGCGTATGTATATCTTTCTGTGGAATATTAGATAATTCTGGAATCCATTTTCTTATAAACAAACCTTCAGGGTCATGATCTTTTCCTTGTTTGATAGGATTGTATATCCTTATACTGTTTATACCTGTAGTGCCAGATTGCATTTGTGATTGTGTATAGTGAATACCAGGCTCATAATCTATAAATAAAGTGGCTAAAAAATCAGAAGTATGTTTCCAATGAAGCCATAAATGATAGCTAGCAAAACTCATCAGCATTGCTCTCATTCTAAAATTAATCCAGCCGTTAACCTTGAGTGACCTCATACAAGCATCTAAAAAAGGAAACCCTGTTGTTCCATTTTTCCAAGCAACAAAGAATTTCTCATTAAACTCATTTTCTCTCAGTCCATCATATAAGCTATGCATGTTTTTAAACTCTATAGAAGGCTCATCTTCAAGTTTTTGAATGAAATGACAATGCCAGTACAATCTCTTGAGAAATGATCTTATTGACTTGATCCAGACTTTGTTTTCTTTAAGAGGATTATTTTTTAAAAGTTCAATCCTTTTATTTGCCATTTGATAAATCTCTTTTATTGATAGGGTTCCAAAGGAAATATGAGCAGATAATTTAGAACAACTTACTATTGCAGTACTTGGAGAAGACATTTGTATAGAATAATTTTTACTTCTATCATAAAGAAAACTCTCCAATAATTTTAAGCCCTCTCTTCTCCCTCCTAAAATAAAATTTTTATTTTTTTCTTCTTTTAAACCTAATTCTTTATAATCAGGAATTTTATACGTTTTATCACTAGTTTTAACAAGCCTAGTTACAGCACTAAACACTTTTTTATTCATACTAATATTCCATTTTTTTGCCCAGCCTTCTCTAGATTTTAGATTTCTAATTACTCCATTTTGAATAACCTCTATCCATCTTATATTATTAAAACTAAACCATTCAGATAATTTATCATTTCTTTGCTTTACCCAATAATTCCAAGTTTCTTGATGTGACCATACGGTATTTATATTATATTTTTCTTTATATTCTTTGAAAACTTCTATTGCACTATTTTTTTCTATTATAAGTGTTTGTCCCAACTTCTCTAAATCATTATTTAGATCGTCTAATGACTGTTTTAGAAACGTATAATGTTTCATACACATAGGAGATTTCTTCCATAAATCTTCTTCAAATATATACAAGGGCAAAATAGGACCTTTATCACAAGCTTTTTTAAATGCCTCGTTATCAAAAACTCTTAAGTCTCTTTTAAACCAAACTATTTGCATAATATAAAGTTAGTTTGGTTTTAAGTAATTTCAAATTGATAATTTAATAACTTTTTGAGTCTTACTTTTTTTAGCTTTCTTCCTAAATACATTTTTCTTTATATTCTTTGAAAACTTCTATTACATTATTTTATTGACTTGGTGGTTTGCATTTCTGTACAAGAAAATTGTATTCCTCATCATAGTATTTTACTGCAAAAGTACATTCATAACCTATTAGACTTTTGTACTTGCCTGAACCATTTAAATAAATGTTTTTTCCTATCTCTGCTGTTGTATCAAATTGATACATTTTATTATCTAAATCTATTTGCTTATTGCTTGTCAATACTGTCCAGGCCTTATCATTATCTCTATCTTTATACTCACAAAATGATTGAAGCTTTTTAGTTCCATTTTCACTTACAATATTACCATGGCAAAAAACTAAACCATACTGACCATTTGAGTCTTTCCATTGTCCTTTTGTTTCTATATTTTCATACACAAAGTTATCTGCAACTTTAATTCTATCTCTTTTGGTGCTAGAGTATGCTTCAAGGGAGAATTCTTCTGCTGATAAAATATTTATAAAAAAATAAATAAGTAATAGTAAGTATTTCATTATGAAACTCCTTATACTTAATATATCACTAATAACTAAAGAAAGAAATAAACATGAAAAAAATAATCTTAATTACTATATCTTTAATATTTTCAATTTCGTTTTTAAACGCTGATAATCATATAAAAACTAATCCTATTACGACACCTATGGAGCCTGAGGCATTTTTAGGTGCCTATACAGAAATGGTACTTAAAATGGCAGAGTTTCAAAAAAGAAGCGGTTTTGATGCTAAAACTTTTGAATTGTTTGCTTTATCTGCAGCAGCAGGTATGAAATGTGAATATTGTATAGTAGCTCATACTGCTATGGCTAAAAAAGCTGGCGCTACTCAAGAAGAAATTAAAACTGCCATTATGGTTGCTGGAGTAGTTTCATTAAATAGCACTGTTATGTATGGAAATCAGTATAACCAAGAAAAGTGGCGTAAAATGTTTGAATAATTAGATATTTAATAAATAGATCAAGTTACCCATCGTGGATTGGCAGCATTTCGGTACCAAGTACCCTCAAAGGCTCGATAAAGCTAGCGTCCTTAACGGGAATCGAAACCGTTAAGTATTGCTATAGAAAGGCTATATTTATAGGGATTACAGAGAGTATAAATACCAAGATAGATGGTTATATTACCATAGTTATATGTTACTTTCCTGACCCAAATCTGACCCAAAATTAATGAAGACATTTTAGGTCTACCTCTGTTAGTCAAAAGGTAATTAAGCAGTTCATAAAAAATTATTCTTTATTATTAAACCATTCTGGAAATGGGTCTTTATATTTAAGAGTATTTGCAAGATTTATAGAATAATTTTTAATAAGAAATCCATCTAGTTTATTTTTAATTAAACTTTCATTCATTTCATTTTTTAAACCAATAAATACTATTTCTTGTCTTCTATCTCCATATCCTTTAGCCCATATTTTATTTATATTTAGTCTAAAACTTTTATCATCTGGCCATTGCTCCTCGTTTACTGCTGCCCACCATTTCCCAATACCCTGATGTCTTACAAAAGCTCCTGCTTGAGAAACTTCACCAACAAAGTTAGGTCTTGAGGATATCCAAAAAAAACCTTTTGCTCTTATTACACCAGGCCATTCTTGATTAAAAAATGAATGAATTTTTTCCGGATCAAATGGATCTCTAGCGCGATAAACAAAACTGGTTATACCATATTCTTCTGTTTCTGGAGTGTGATCATCAGGGTTATAGAGTTCTTGTGCCCAAAGCGGATGATTTTGTGCTTCTTTTAAATCATACAAATTTGTATTCATAACTTCATTCATGGCAACTTTAGAGTGATTAGTTTCAATAATTTTTGCTTTTGCATTTAATCCACGAATAACAGCACGTATTATTTTTAATTCTTTTTCTGAAACTAAATCAACTTTATTCAACAAAATTACATTTGCAAACTCAATTTGTTCTACTAATAAATCTACTAAAGTTCTTTCATCTGCCTCACCTGCTACCTCTCCTTTATCTTTTAAAAAATCAGTGGAACTGTAGTTTTTTATTAAATTTGCAGCATCAACTACTGTGACCATAGTATCTAATCTAGATACATCAGATAAGGATTGTTCATTTTCATCACGAAAATCAAAAGTTGTTGCTACTGGTAATGGCTCTGATATACCTGTGCTTTCAATAAGAAGATAATCAAATCTTTTTTCTTTAGATAATTGTCTAACCTGCTCTAGCAAATCTTCTCGTAAGGTACAACATATGCAACCGTTACTCATTTCAACTAACTTTTCTTCTGTTCTTGATAAATCAGCCCCGCCTTTTTCTACTAGAGCAGCATCTATATTGACATCACTCATATCATTCACAATAACAGCAACCTTTTTACCTTCGCGATTATTGAGTATATGATTTAATAAAGTAGTTTTACCTGCACCTAAAAAACCAGATAAGACGGTAACAGGTAATTTATTTGTATTCATATTTTATAACGTAATTACTTGATCAGGCGGGTTTGAGCCTAGAGCTTGATAAAGTTGAGGGAAGCATCCTGCCTGTACTCCTTCAACTAACCCTTTTGCAGTAACTTCTCCTGAACCGCACTGTTCAAATGTTCCCTCTGCTAAATTTCTTCTAACAGCACATTGATCACATACCATTAACAACATACCTTTTTCTTTCGCAATTTTCGCTAGACGCTCACCAACAGGATCATTTTGTCTTAAAATATTAATATTATCGTCAAAGAAAAACATTCCCAAAACATTTACAAGATGAGTATTTGTTTCTAATTGTGGTAAAATCATCGTGGCAAGCTGAAAAGTACTAGCCATATTATTTCTAAAGATATATGCAACTTTCATTTATATTCTCCTCTATTAATAAAATGCAATAATATTGCATTAATGAAATACTATTTATATTCAAGATTTTATAAATTGACAATAATTAAATTTTATTAAATATATATATACTGCTAAATATATTTATAATTAAGCTATTCGTATTACATACTTAAAAAATATTATTTTAAAAAGTGCACTAATTTCTAATAAATAAGTAACCCATAGAAAGTTAGATAGTTGGCGTCCCCAACGGGAATCGAACCCGTGTTTCCGCCGTGAAAGGGCGGCGTCCTAGACCGCTAGACGATGGGGACTAATTTTCTTTATATAGTTATTGTAATAATAAGTAAATATAATATTTTTATATTATGACTACTATTAATAATTTACCCTTATGCATTACTTTAGGTGACCCTTTAGGTATAGGTCCAGAAATTAGTGCAAGAACTTTAGACTTTTTGCAAAAAAAGAAAGTTAATATAAGTTTTATAGTAATTGGAAGCAAAAAAGCATTTCATAAAGCTTGCGAAAATTTAAATATTAATAAAAAATTAAAATATATTAAAGAATTTATTGATTACGATGAAAATATTGAATTTTTAAGTAAACCTAGTATCGTCGGTGGTTCTATATCATACAAATCAATCTGCAAAGCAGCAGAGTTATATAAAAATAAAATGGTAAAAGCCATAGTTACAGCTCCGATATCCAAAGAGTCATTGCATTTAGCTGGTCATAAATTTGATGGACATACAGGGTTACTAGGTTCTTTATTTAATGTAGAAGAGCCTTATTTAATGCTAGCTAACAAAATCTTTTCTACTTTACACGTTACATGTCATAAGTCACTCAAAGAAGCTATAAAACTAATAACAAAAGAAAAAATAGTAGAGGTTATAAACATAGGGTACAAGCATATGCTTAAAGTCAAAAAGACAGATCCTAGAATTGCAGTATGCGGATTAAACCCTCACGCTGGTGAAAATGGTATATTTGGATCCGAGGAAACTAATGAAATTATACCTGCTGTTGAATTTTTAAAAACAAAAGGCTTAAATATAGTTGGTCCTATATCTCCAGATATTATTTTTAGAGAAGCAGTTAAAAAGAAGTTTGACTTAGTAATAGCTAATTATCATGACCAGGGACATATTCCTGTTAAGTTATTATATTTTGATCAATCTGTAAATGTTACATTGGGTGTACCTTTTATAAGAACATCTGTTGATCACGGAACTGCCTTTGATATTGCCTATAAAAATAGAGCAAGTGCAAAAAATATGTTAAATGCTGTATTCTACGCACTCAAAATGAGTAATATTCGATAGAAACAGTTGTTTTATGCTATTTTAATGCTTTACTTTACAATTATAGTTAACTATAAGTAATATAATAAAAATTGGAGTATAGTATGTTAAAAAATTTAGTTATTTTACCGGTTATTGCTTTGATAATTGCTTTAGCAGGTTGTGAGACAACCAATAATAACGCAGCTATTGATGCAGCCATAGCAGAAATGAAAGCTAAGGATGCAGAACAAGATGCTAGTGTTGAAGCAGCAAACAAGACAGCACAAAGAGCTGAAGCTATGACTGAACAAAATAGATCTGCATTAAGAGCACTTAATGATAAGATTGATAGAATGTTCAGAACAATTTCTAGAAAATAAAATTAATAAATACTGAGAACTGCTTTTGGGGTTCCAGAGGCAGTTCTTACTATTTCAGTAACTTTTACCCAATCTATTTTTGCAATGTGAACACCTGCTGCAGCTTGTATTATTTTAGCAGCTTCTGGTAGTAACCTAATATTAGGTTTTTTCTCTTCTTCATCTTCTAAACCATATTCGTGCATTGTATGAACTTCTAAAAATAGTACACCACCCTGCCAACCTGCCTTTACGTTCTGTTCTACTATTTCTACTTTATCTCCTTCTTTAACCAAGTCATATAGCTTCTCAATACCTTCAGGAAACATTCTTATACAACCATGACTAACTCTCATACCAACGCCCCATGGTTTATTTGTTCCATGCATTAGATAACCTGGCATAGACAAATAAATTGCTCTAGAACCTAACGGGTTATCTGGACCAGGCTTAACGACTTTTGGCCAATGTGGTTCTTCTTCTAAAATAGACTCAGGAACAGTCCAATAAGGGTTTTTCTTTTTTCCTACAATTACTGCACTTCCTAAAGGCGTATCCCAATTAGCTCTGCCAATCCCAATAGGAAAAGAATATACTGTATTTTTATCTTTAAAATAATAAGCTCTTAGATCTCCTTTATTGATTATTATCCCTTCTCTTTTTCCTTTAGGTAAAATGTGTCTGGTTGGTAAACTTATAACTTTACCAGGCTCCAAAACCCAAGGGTCATCAATTTTAGGATTATTCAACAATACTTCTGGAAAAGCTAAATTATGTCTTCTAGAAATATCAATTAACGTTTCATTTTCATTAATTGTGTATAAAGATAAACTACCAATTAAATCCTCTAATTGATTTGAAAATAATTTGTTGTAGTATAAAAAGATAAATAATATTAATAAATATTTTTTCACATGAACCTTAATAATTATATAAGAGATATACCAGATTTTCCTAAAAAAGGAATAATTTTTAAAGATATAACTCCTTTGCTAAAAAATAAGGAAGCATATAATTATACTATAGAAGAATTTAAAAAAAGAATAATTAAAAAAAAGATAGACTATATCATTGGAATAGAGTCTAGAGGGTTTATTTTAGGTGCTGCTTTAGCGCAATCTTTAAACTGTGGGTTTGTTCCTATTAGAAAAAAAGGCAAGTTACCTTACAAAGTAATTTCTGAAACTTATGATTTAGAGTATGGAACAGATACCCTAGAAATGCATATAGATGCCTTAGAAGCCAATAATAATGTTGTTCTTATCGATGATGTTTTAGCAACTGGAGGTACTATTAGTGCTAGTTTAAAAATGTTAGAGACGTTCAAAGTAAATATTATAGAATGTCAGTTTTTAATAGAAATTAAGGCATTAAAAGGTTACGAAAAAATTGTATCACTAAATAAAAAACATTATTCCCTAATGAACTTTTAATTACTGTTTTTTTCTACTATTAGGTCTTGTAGAGTAAAATTTGTTCCTGTATTGAAATCTTTATACAGTTTAAAGTACCAGTTTTTTAAATAGTTGTATTTAGCCTTTTCTTCTTCAATTTCTTCAAATGTCATCATTTTAGGAAGTCCTACAATATTAGGCTCATTATCATCTAATTCGTTTCTTACTTCAAAATCACTATCAACGGCAAAATGATAATATATATCATCACCAGATTTAAAAGATTTAATTTTGATTATTAAGCCATCAAATGTTTCAAAGTATAATTGTCTTAAATCATTACCTTTATCATTTAAAATACTACTTCTAATATCAAGCTTTTTAACGCTTTCAAGCATAGATGAGAAATTGCTCAAGTTAAAGTTAGAATTTAATACAAAACCATTAGGAATATTGTCTAACTTAAAAGATTGATCCGAATACTTATCTTTATATATATAAATATTCTCACTTTTTTTATTATTTCCTTCTATCTTAACTGACTTTATACGCCATCGGGCTATTTTTAATATACTATCCTCTGTCCAATCTATATCTGTTGTTTTAAAGTCAAATTCATTTTTAAAAAGCCATGTTTGCTCACTATCAAACTCTCTAATATAACTAAATTGTTCGTTATGAGAAGAGGTATTACCAATAATAAAATCGCTAATAAGATTTTTTTCATCATCTAATAACCTTATTCTTTTACTTCCTTCTTTTAAAGGAAATGCCAAGCCTAATTTCTCGTGTAAAGCAGGATTCTTAGTTTTTTTATCTACTCCTTTTAGCTGAACAATAGATATTAAAAATTTTTTAATTTTCTCCCCTGACGCAGGGTAGTTTTCATAGCCAGGGATTTCCCATTTACCATTATTATTAAATAAATATGCCGCATTTTCTGTAGTTTCTATTTCTATCTTTTTAACTGAGTCGATTTTACTTTCAATATCAGTAAAAAATTTTGCATATTCATTATTAGCAGTATAATCCTTACTTAATAATGTTATAAATAACCCAACAATTATTATTAAACTTGACAATATTAAAAAAAGCTTTTTTAAATTCATTTATTTTCTAATCTACCAATCTTTCTATAAAACTCTTTTCTTCTCTTTTCAGTAAACACTTTAATAAAAAAATATAAAATTATGACAATAAGTGGCATAGTCCAAATATTTAGAACTTTAATATTATTTTCTAATCTTTCTATATCTGCATTTAATTGTCTTTGTACATCTCTTAATTGTTTTCTAATTGAAAGTATTTTTCTCTGAAATTCTTCAATAGCTTTATTTTGTTCTGAAGTCTTGCTTTCAGAAGAGTCTAGTTGATTACTTTGGATTTCCTTTAATTTATCTTCAGTACCTTGAAGTTCATTCTGTAAGGATATTTGTTTTTCTCTAAAACTTAACTCAGCTTTTTTTTGCAAATTTTCAATAACTAAAAAAGGCCTATTGGAGCTTCCTCTTCCTCTTAAACCGATTAAATTTCTTCCACCAGACATTGACTCAATAGAGTTAACTACCATTCTTCCATTATCTGCAATTGGAGTAATAGAGTTTCTTCCAAACATATCCTGTTCAGATATCCAAGTATTATCAGATAATAAATCTGTATCTGCAAATAATATAATATTAGCATCTTTTATATTGTTTATATGTTTATTTGTATCTAATTCAATTTTTTTAATTTCTTCCATACTAAAAGCAGAATCAAACTCTCCTTTTATTCTTGCGCCAATGATATAGTTTTTATCTTGTGATTGAAAATCTTTCAATAACTGCTCTGGATCAGCTCTAAATTGCATCTTATACCTTTCAATCAACATAGATTCTTTTGAAGTACTTATTAAGGGCTCTATTACTAAACTACTATTAGTATTTAAATTTTCTATAGATCCAGCTGATTTTAAAAATATATAGTCTAAGTTTGAAGTAATAATATCTGTATTTGATAATAGGTTTTGTTGAATTGCCAACCACAATACATAAGTTACTATTTTCTGGTCATTGGATGGACCTAAACTTACTTTTCTTCCATTTACAATATCTCCAATAACCATACCTGGCTTCATATCGAAACCCCAACTTGTAAAAAGCCTACTCAAATTTGAATTAGAAAAATCTTTTTCAGACTCAGGTTTAGATAAATTATTATCAAACTCAGAAAAAGGGTCAGTAAAAATAGTAACTCCTTTTCCAGTCATAACAAATTGATCAATAGCATATAAAGTTACATCTGATAAATTTTTAGGATGAACAATCAACAGTTGATCAACATTCTGAGGTATCTCAGAGACCTCAAGTGATAAATCTATAACATTAAAAAATTCACTTAAAGTCTGATATATAAAGAAAGGTCTTTCATATTGTGCATTACCTTGACTATTATTAACTCTTCCTACTAGAGGTAACCCAGAAATTAATCCAATATTAGGCTTTGTTGTATTAGCTAGGTTGTATATTGTTTTAGTTAAATCATATTCTAAAAATTGTTCTCTATCTAATTCAAAAAAAGGTATAACTGTAGTATCATCGACAGAATTAGTAAAAACTGCTCCAAAATAAAACCTTTCTCCTTCTTCATTTAATTGTAGTCCTTGAATGCCGTAAACATTAGCTAAATCTTCTTGGTCAGTAAAAGGCCTTGGATCTATAATTTCAATTGTAATATTTTTATTTGAAATTTTCTTATAACTCATTAATAATTCACGAACACGCTTTTCGTAATCTCTAATCTGTGAAAGCTCTTTACTTAAAGAATTTGAAAAAAATAATTTAATACTAATTGGTTCACTTAGATTTTTTATAATACTTTTAGTGTTTTCAGAAACTGTAAATAATTTATCAGTTGTTAGGTCTATTTTCTTATTAACTAAGACCTTGAATATAATGATGTTAAAAGATAAAAAAAGGAATGTTACAAAAAAATATTGTAAGATTTTATTATTATAAATCTTTTTTCTATAATCATTGATATTCATTATTAATTCCTAGAGTTATCTAAAGTTATTACATTTAAATATAAAAATAAAACTATTAAGGATAAAAAATAAACTAAGGTTCTAAAATCAATAATACCTCTAGAAATATCAGAATAATTTGCTAAAAAACTAAAAGAGGCAATAACATCTGTAATAGCTTCCCCTGCCCAATTAGAAAAAAAGTCTAGTACTATTGGTAACCCACTAACTGTAAATAAAAAACATACTGTAACAGAAACAATAAAAGCTATAACTTGATTTTTGGTTAGTGATGAAATAAAAATTCCTATTGATAAATAACCACCAGACATAAGAAGGCTTCCAATGTAGCTAGCCATAATTACTCCATTATCCGGGTTTCCTAAATAATTTACAGTAATCCACATCGGAAATGTAAGAATTAGAGCTAAAAGCGTAAATAACCAGGCTGCCATAAACTTTCCTAAAACTATATTTAGCGTGCTTACTGGTAATGTAGTTAACAACTCTATAGTACCTGACTTTTTTTCTTCAGACCATAATCTCATAGTAATTGCAGGCACCAAAAACAAGTATAGCCAAGGATGCCATTCAAAGAAACTTCCCAATGAGGCTTGACCTATTTCAAAAAAATTTCCTAAATAAAAAGTGAATAATCCAGATAGTAGTAAAAAAATAGTAATAAAAACATAAGCTACAGGCGTAGCAAAATAACTAATTAACTCTCTTTTTGTTATTGATAAAAATTGTCTCATTTTATTTATACAGTATTAGTTAGTTGCCTAAATACTTCATCTAATTGTCCTTTATTAATAGAATAGTGTTTAATAGCATACTTCTTCTTTAGCAAATAGTTAGATAGGAAAGATGCATCTGAGGTGCTTTTTAATTTTATAGAACATAAGTTATTATCAATATCTATATATTTGAAATTATTTAGAGCTTGTAGCTCTTTTTTAAGCTCATTAGCTGACTTATCATATACTGAAACTAATAAGTTATTATAGCTTCTAGATTTTTTTAAAACATTAGTGGGAGTATCATCTATTAGAAGCTTACCATTAGATAAAATCATAGTTCTGTTACAAATAGCTTTAACCTCTTCTAAAATGTGAGTAGATATAATTATAGACTTCTCTTTTCCTAATTTTTTTATTAATTTTCTAACCTCATTTTTTTGATTTGGGTCTAAACCATCAGTAGGTTCATCTAATATCAATATTTTTGGATCATGAACCAGTGCTTGTGCTAAACCAACTCTTCTTTTAAAGCCCTTAGAAAGGGTATCAATTTTTTGAAGCAATACTTCATCCAAATTTAATAATTTTATTATTTTTCCTAAATTCTGACTTTTATCTATATTTCTTATTTCGCAAATAAAACTTAAAAAGTCTATAGTTGTCATTTCATTATACAAAGGAGATCCTTCAGGTACATAACCTATAAATTCTCTAGTTTTTTTTAGGTTTTTGAATAAATCCAAACCATTAATTTTTATATTGCCTGAAGTTGGCTTTAAAAAACCAGTTAGTATTCTCATTGTAGTGGTTTTACCAGCCCCATTAGGTCCTAGGAATCCTAATACTTCTCCTTTTTCTAAAGAAAAGTTAATGTCATCTACGGCTAAAAAAGACTCAAATGACTTTGAGATGTTATTTACTTCAACTAAAGCTGTCATAAATTAGAAAAATATATATAATTCTAATATATTTCAAGTATAAAAAATATTTATTTAATGTTGTTAAATAGTAAAAAAGTTGATATTGGCGTACATGCCAAAGATTTTGAATTAAAGAACGTTGATAATGAAATTTATACGCTTAATGACATCAAAAAAAGAAATGGATTTGTAATAGCCTTTATATGCAACCATTGTCCTTATGTAAAAGATATAATTACTAGATTAGTAGATGACTTTAATGTTCTTCTCAAGCAAGACATAGGGGTTGCTGCTGTAATGCCTAATGATTATAAAGCATATCCTGAAGATTCTTTTGAGAATATGGTAAAATTTTCAAATAATAATAATTTTTCCTTTCCTTACTTATTTGATTACAAGCAGGAAGTGGCAAAAAGCTACGGAGCAGTTTGCACACCTGACTTTTTCTGTTTTGATAACAGAAGTAAATTATTCTATCGTGGCAGATTAGATAATGTGAAATTTAAAGCTAATTTTTTAGAGAGAGAAAAATCTATAATAAATGCTTACGATAAAATGATTAAAGAAAATTCTATAGTAACTAAGCAATTTAGCAGTATGGGCTGTTCCATAAAGTGGAGATAAATCATTAAATTTTATCACCTATACCCTAACTTATAGTTCTTTCTCCTCATCTTTTTTATAATCTGCATCAATAAAAGTAGGGTTAACATTTTTCATATCATCATAACTATTTCTTTCAAAACTTGTTTTTGATTTATTATATAAATATTTTTTTATAAAAAATATAATTATGATCATAGGCAATATTATCATTGCTAAAAACGTAAAAAAGAATAAGCCAATAAATAGAATTAGAAGAAATAGTAATAATAAGAAAATTTTTTTTATATCACTAAAAAAAAAACCCATATTAAATTTTATCTGCGAGTTCGTATCTTTTATAATGATAGTCAGAGTCTCCAAATAACATTGAAAGAAAAGTAAGTTTTTTGAAAAAATGGCCTATAGACATTTCATTCGCAACACCCATACCTCCATGTAACTGAATACAATCCTGTGCAGCTTCTTTTGCTTTGGTATCTAAGAAAATCTTATTCAATGAAATACTTTTTATTCTTTCTTTTGGGTCATTATTAGAGAAAGACACTTGTGCACTGCAATTTAAAGATCTCATCTCCTCTTTTATTATATACATTTCTACCATTCTGTGTTGTATAACCTGAAAATCTCCAATTCGTTTCCCAAACTGTTCTCTTGTTTTTACATATTCTAAAGTTAGTTTATACATTTTTTCTATAACACCAAGTGCTTCTGAACATACAGCTAAAGTTAAGTAATCAAAAATAATGCTAATCTTTTTTTTATACTCGTCGTAATTAAGCTTAACTAAAATATCATTTTCATTAAACTCAAAACCATCAAACTCATAGTCAACTGCATCACTATCATCAATTATTTTATATTTATTAGAGAGAAAATTTTTGCTCGTATTATCAATTTTAACTAGATAAACATTTTTATCTTTATCAATTGCTGGCACTATAATTGAATTAGCTTGGTCTGCTGCTAATACTAACATTTTTTTTCCTTTGAGAAAGTATTTATTTTCTTCTAAATAAACCTTACAATTAAGTTTATGAATATCAAACCTTATATTTGGTTCCGCAAAACAATAGGCCAATTTAATGTTGTCATTAATTATTTTATCTAGATAGTGACTTTTTTTATCTTCATCAAAAAAATGTTCTATTATTTTACCTGGCAATAATAGTGAAAAAATATATGGATCAATATGTAGAGATGCACCAAAGGTTTCTATTAAAGTCATAACATCAGTAATGTTACCACCTAAACCACCAAACTTTTGATCAAAAGGTAAACCATACCAACCTAACTCTTTAGATTTAAGTATAAGATCTTCAAATAATTTACCGTCCGATGTTAGAATTTTATTTCTTTGCTCAAATGAGAGATTATCTAGGAAAAATTTTTCAGCAGAATTCTTTATCAATAATTGTTCTTCATTTAGTGAAAGATTCATTTATAAACCTAAAACCATTTTTGAAAGTATATTTTTTTGTATCTCGTTAGAACCACCATAAATGGTAGTTTTTCTCATATTTAAATAGTTAGCCGCTGTATTTTGAGAATAGTCTGGTCTAAATTGATTGCTATTGCTTCTATCTGCATTACTATTTGCTAAGTCATTAGAAATACCATAATATCCTACAGCATTCATTGTTAACTCTGTAATTCTTTGTTGAATTTCAGAACCTCTAATTTTTAGCAAAGAAGCTTCTGGACCAGGAGCTACTCCTTTATTTTCTTCAGATAAAATTCTGAGTTCAGTAAACTCTAAAGCCTTAAGATCCATTTCAAGAGTTGTTAGCCTATCTCTAAATCTTTTATCAGTAATTAATAAACTACCTTCATTATTTAATTCAATATTAGCTATTTGTTTAAGTTTCTTTACTGCACTTATGGATTTTCCTACTGCTGCGATTGAAGTCCTTTCGTGGCTAAGTAAAAATTTAGCAACAGTCCAACCTTTATTTTCTTCAAAGATAATATTTTCTCTGGGAACTTCTACATCCTCTAAATATACGGTATTAATTTCATGCGCACCATCTAAAGTTATAATAGGATCCACAGTAATTCCTTTACTTTTCATATCAATCATTATAAAAGAAATACCTTCTTGTGGTTTACCTTCAAAAGAGGTTCTTACCAAGCAAAACATCCAATCTGCATATTGTGCTAATGTAGTCCATGTCTTAGTACCATTAATAATATATTTATCCCCTTTCAGAATAGCTTTAGTTTTTAATGAGGCAAGATCTGATCCTGATCCTGGCTCAGAATAGCCCTGACACCACCAGTGATCTGAATTAAGAATTTTAGGAAGAAAAAAACTTTGCTGTTTTGGTGTGCCGTAATGCATTAATACAGGTCCTATCATGGTTACTCCGAAAGGTATAATTGTAGGCGTATCCGCTAATGCTAGCTCTTGATCTAGTATGTATCTTTTTGAAGCTGACAACTCTGCTCCACCGAATTCTTTTTTCCAGCCAGGAGCAAATAAATTTTCCTTATGAAGAGCTTTTTGCCAGCTAATAATTTCTTCTTTTGTAATTTCACTACCATTAGCTACTTTATTTCTAAGTTCATTACTTAAATTTTTACTTATGAAGTTTCTTACTTTTTGTTGAAACTCTAAGTCATTTTTAGAGAACTCTATATTCATATCTACTCCTTTTTTATCAAAACTAGTTTAATTGTATTTACTATTTCATATACATGCAATAACAGATTTTCAATATCTATAATTTTATTATTGAAAATTTTAATTTTAAATTCATCAACCAATTTAACATAGTTTTTATTTTTAGTTATCCATTTTATAAATTCTTCAGGATAGTCTTTAAAATCTTTATTAAAGTAAACATTTATATACTCTTGATTGGCATCTATTCTTATAATTTTAGTTTTTGCTGCTAATACTTTTAGTTTAACTAACTCTATTAAGTTTTTAAATTGATTTGGTATTAAGCCAAAACGATTAATCATCTCTTCTTCAAAAAGCATAAAATCCTCATTTGATCTCAGCTCACCTAATTTTCTATAAGTACTTAAACGTAAAGATAAATCGTAAATATAATTTTCAGGTATAAGAATAGGAAGCTTTATATTAATAATAATATCATCTGAAAAATCTTTTTTAATATTTTTAAGATCATCAATACATTCCTTAAGTAATTTTTGATAGAGCTCAATGCCTACTTGTATTATTTGACCAGATTGCTCCTCTCCTAAGAGGTTTCCTGCACCTCTAATATCTAAGTCATGGTTAGCAAGATTAATTCCAGCACCCAATGAGTCCATTGCTTGTAGTGCTTTTAGTCTTCTTTCCGCATTTTTAGTTATATTTTTTTTTTCTAAAGTAAAGTAAGCAAATCCTTTTTCAATACTTCTCCCTATTCTTCCCCTTAATTGATGTAATTGGGCAAGACCAAATTGATCTGCTTTATAAACTATTAATGTATTAGCTTTAGGAATATCAAGTCCTGATTCTACTATTGAAGTTGATAAAAGTAAGTCGCACTTTCCTGAATAGAAATTATTCATAGCATTGTCAATATCCTTAGATTTAAGTTTTCCATGCACAATCTCTAATTTTAAATTAGGATAAATTACTTTAAGTTTAGCAATAATTTTTTCTATATCTCTTATACGAGGAACAATCAAAAAGATTTGACCAGATCTAACTTTTTCATTTTGTATTGCTTTCCTTACTATTCCTTTTTCAAAGTTACACACAGTAGTTCTGATATTTTGTCTATTTACTGGGGGAGTTGTAATTAAACTAAGATCCCTAATTCCAAGCAAAGACATATGTAATGTTCTAGGTATAGGAGTAGCTGTTAGAGTAAGAAGATTAACATTATCCTTTAAACTTCTTATTTTTTCCTTTTGAGCTACTCCAAAATGCTGCTCTTCATCTACGACTATTAATCCCAAGTTAATATCAGAAAATTTTAAAGATAATAATGCATGTGTCCCAATTAAAATATTACTTTTATTACTTTCAAATTTTTTTAAAATATTACTTTTGTTGGACTTAGTAGTATTTCTAGTGATTAGTTCAACATTTGTATAATTATGTAATCTTTCTTTAAAATTCTTATAATGTTGATTTGCTAAAAGAGTAGTAGGAGCTATTATTAAAACCTTAAAATTATTTAAGGAACTAATAAAAGAGGCTCTTAGTGCAATCTCTGTTTTACCAAAGCCTACATCTCCACAAATTAATCTATCCATTGGTTTGGCAGATGATAAATCATTAAAAACTTCATTTAAACAAGTTATTTGATCTTCAGTTTCATTAAATTTAAAGCCTCTTGTGAACTCTTGTAATTTGATATGATCAACATTCATCTTATAGGTCCGAGCCATTTCTCTTTTGGCTGCTATTGAAATCAATGAGTTAGCTAAGTCTTTTATTTTTTTCTTTACTGAATTCTTTCTAGTATTCCAGCTGTTTTGTCCTAATTTATCTAATTGAATATTCTTTTCAGAACTTCCATACTTAGATATTAAGTTTATATTCTCGACCGGTAAGTATAATTTTGCATTATTCAAATATTCAATAACCATACAATCATGCGGCAGGTTATCAATTAAAATAGCTTTTAAACCCAAATATTTGCCAATACCATGATCATTATGAACTATATAATCATAAATATTTATATCGGAAATATTTATATTATTTTTAAATTTTCTACTTTGTATTGTTTTCCTGACTTTAAAGATTTCATAAAAAGAAATAATCTTTATAAAGTTATTTT
>CACMQH010000012.1 GCA_902615805.1 Rhodospirillaceae bacterium | reverse complement strand
TTTTGTCAAAAATACCATTATTTTTATTAAAAGAAGAGTTTTTAGAACATGGCCAGCTTATTTTTTTGCACTTATTTCATATATCTTTTTTTATAGATACTTTGAAAATGAATTAATATTCTATTTTTTTTTCTTACAAAATATGTTTTATCCAATGGTATCGAATACTTTTTTTTCTGTTTCTTGGTCAATTTGTGTTGAGGAATTATTTTATATAATTTTTCCAACTCTTCTTTGTACTATAGCTTTTATATTAAGAAAAAAAAATATACAAACTAAACAACTAATTATTTTTACCTGCCTAATAATAAGTTTGGTAATATTTTTTACTAGAATCAACCTAAATTATAATGATTGGGGAAGTGAAATAAGAAGAGTTTCTTTATTTAGATTAGATGCAATTGCTTTTGGAGGGATAAGTTACTTTTTTTTTCAAAAATATGTAAATTACAAATACTTAAAATTTTTAGTTATATTATTGGGCATTAGCTCTTTGATATTTATATATTATTATTTTTCATTATATATTAAAAATTTTAGCTTTCAAAATTCTATAATCTCTAGTAATTTAATTTTTTATCATATTTATCTATTTTGTATTAGTTTAATATTCTTATTAGATAGAACCATAAAATTAAATAATATTTATGCTAAAGATATAATATCAGAATTAGCAAATTGGGCTTATCCTTTATATCTAATGCATATGCTTATAATTGACTTAATTAAAAGTTTTAATATCGATAATTTATTAATAAATATATTTTTAATTTTATTTATTAACTTTTTTACAGCACACGTAGTTAGAAAATATTTAGAATTACCTTTTATTAAAATAAGACCTAAATATCTAAGTTAACTAATAAAATGGTATCATTGGTTTTCAAGACTGGTGCTTTTGACTACTCAGTAGAATATACTGACTTTGTTTAAACCTTCTTTATTTTTATAAACTTAGTTGTCATATTTTTTTAATTTAAAACTCGCATAATATATGTAGTTTTTTTTAACAATATAAAAATTTTTTTAAGGATAAAATATGAAACTACTATTTATAACAATTTACACTTTTATTTTTTTAATTTCTTCAGCTAAGTCGGAAGAATGTATATATACTTATGAAACCACACCAGAAGAAAGTAAATATACTAAACAGTATAGTATTACTACAGACAGAGAGGGTCATTCAGTAAGAATATTTTCTTTAGAAAGCACATATAAAGACAAGAAAAAAAACTGTGAAGGGTTATCTCTAGTTAAAAGCTATAATTGGGGCTATAGTGACTATATAAATAAAAGTGGTCCAGTTAAAGGGCATGTTACTCAGATATATAGTGATGGAAGTAAAATATTTATGACCTTTGAGGGAACAAGTCAAAATCCTGGTGGGACAAAGAATTTTTCTAACGTAGGTTATTCTAATATAATTGGTGGTACGGGAGTATATAAAAATATCTCTGGTTATGGTTTGAATAAAGGTGAATTTAATCCTGAAACAGGTTATTCAAAATTTGAATTTACTTTAAAATATACTAAATAACTGATTCTAAATTACTTAGCGTGGTTTAAAGTTAAGCAATTAAATCACATTCAGTGGATTTCAAGACCGGAGCTTTCGACCACTCAGCAGACTTCACAGTTCTTCTATAGCCCTAATAACCAGGCTAAACTATTGAATAACTATTTAGATTCTAAAATAAGGTATCTGTTTTTGCAAGAAACAAAAAGACCCAATTACTTGCCTTAACTCCCCATCAAAAAAATGTTGTGGTCCTGTAGTGGTCCAAACAAGTTATTCAATGTCTAGGAAGTATCTATATAAGCATGGCGGTGAGGGTGGGATTGAATCCATGGAACGCTTGTACGTTCGCGGTTTTTAAGAACGGAGTTTTTTAGATATCATTCAATTTTATTTATTTTTATCTAACCAAGGTGCATCAGGTGAAATGAGTTCACGTGTATATACGTAGTTTTCTTTTTTATTAAATTTTTTATTATTTTTTAATAAACTTTTTCTTCCAAATATATATGCAACAAATAAACAAATAAAAAAAAATAATATTCCATATAAGGGATGATAGCTCAATTTAAAACTCTTATTACATTTGCTATAGAATTAACAATAGATGCTATTCTTGCCACTGTTTGAATATGTAATTTTGAGATATTATTTTCTCTTAAAATATTTTCATGAGCATTAATACATTTACCACAACCAATTATTATGGCTACTGCTAAACATAACATCTCAAAATCAGATTTATCAATTTTAAACTTTGATAAATATTGCATTCTCAAGTTAGCTGGCATAGTAAAATAATCATTCTCTGCTGATAGATGGGTAAATCTATAATAAATTGCATTCATTGACATAATGGAGTATGCGCCATATACATCTTCCATTAATTCTTCATCAATAAACTCCTTTGTTTCTTCTAAGGCAGCATCTTTTAAACTGTTTAATTGTGTAGTAAAACTAGATATTAATATTATGCCATATAATTGTTTCTTATTTAAAATATCTTCATTTAATATTTTAGAATAATTAAGTTTTATGTCTTTAGCATAATCAGGAAATGTATTAATTAATTCTTTTATATTCATATTAAAAAAACTCTATATGGTGTCTCCTCCCACTGGTCTATTACATGGGCATAATTCATCTGTTTGTAAGGCATCTAATATTCTAAGTGTTTCAGAAGGATTTCTTCCAACATTTAAATTATTTACAGTTATATGTTGTATAATATTATGTGGGTCTATGATAAATGTAGCTCTATAAGCTACGCCTTCCTCTGACCTAATTCCTAATGCATCAACCAACGTTCCTTGTGTATCAGAAAATGACCACTGATTTAAGCTTTTTAAGTCAGGATGTTCTCTTCTCCATGCTAACTTGCAAAATTCATTATCTGTGCTTCCTCCTAATACAATACAATCTCTATCCATAAACTCTTGGTTTAGATTTGCAAATTCTACTATTTCTGTAGGACATACAAACGTAAAATCTTTAGGGTAAAAATAAATTACTTTCCATTTATTCTGAAATGAGCCTTTATGAATATTCTCAAAAGCACTTTCGCCATTCTCTTCATGATTATTAAATTTTGGTTTTACTCCTATAATTTCAAAGTCTATGATTTCTTGTCCTATGCTTATCATTTATTCTCTCCTTCTTAATGTATTGTTAAATTTCTATAATTATCCTTATCTGTTATTACTTTATTGTTTATTATTAAACTAATATCTGTATTTAATTTTAAATGTTTAAATGAAATTGATAATTTATGTGCTGCTTTACAAAATTCTGAAATATTTTTATTTATAGACCATATTTTTAAATAATAAGCATTATTAAAATTAGAATATTTATTGTCTTCTAAGCAATTAATTAGATTTATTTCATTAGAAATTAAATATCTAGAACAAATTGATTGTAATTTAAAATTTTTATTATTTCGTAAGTGTACTAAGAAATCTTTTAATAAAAAAAGGCCTTTCTCTAAACCTACCTTTTTATAAGCCATGTCTACTAAGTCATATTTATTAGGAGAACTTCTGCAACTGCTATTAATAACTACCCTCGATGTCCAAAGTAATAGCTGTGCTCCAAATGGTAGGTCATAATAATCTAAGCTCATAAATAAATATATATCATAAAATATATAATATGCAAATAATTATCATTCTCATTGATAATAATAATCAAATATGTTATAAAATATTCCTAATTATGGAGGTTTTATGTATATTTTATTGAAAATATCTATTTTGATTATATTAATTTCATCGTTTGCAAATGCTCATAGTAAAAAAAAATCTTTGGCTACTCATGTTCATGGCGTTAGTACCTTAAATATAGTCCAAGAAAAAAATACTTTATTATTTGAATTTGAAATGCCAGGAAATGATATAGTAGGTTTTGAATATGAGGCAAAACAACAGAATGATATTGAAAAGGTAAAGAATGCAATTAATATTTTATCGGACTATAAGAATTTGATTTCTCCTTCAGGTTCCGCGGAATGCAAAATACAGTCTTATTCAGCAAATGTTATAAATGAGGGAAAACATTCTGAATTTATAAGTAGTTATAAGTTTGTCTGTAATAAAATATCTAAACTAAAAATAATTTACATAAAATATTTTAAAAGTTTTGAAAATGGAAAAAAGCTAAACATTAAGATATTAGGAGAAAAGAAAAAATCAGTCTATGTAATAGAAAAATCAAAAAAGCTAATTAATGTTAAAAATCACTTTTAGGATGTAAAGAATTAAACTTATTAATAATGTTTATTCTATAACTATTTTATAACATAAGTTTACGTGTAAAGATTTTAGAAAGAGTAGGGGCTTTTCTGTTCCTTATACGAACTCTCGAACGACCATTTGCACGTTTATCTATGGGTTCAAATATCTCTTTGGTCCTACTGTGGTCCACGTAAGTTATTCAATGTCACGGAAGTCATAAAGAATGGCGGTGAGGATGGAATTCGAACCCACAGAACGCTTGCAGGTTTTAAATATTTCCTTCTGATAATATATTTTTCAAGTACAATTTCTTTATTTCTTTTTTTGTATAACCAAGATCAACTAATATTTTTTCATTGTCCATACCTCTGTTTGCTAAGTGATTTTGAGGTTCACATTTTGTACGAGAAAACTTCCAAGGTAGCCCAGGTATTTTAATTATATTATCCTTATCGATTTTAATTTTTCTAATTATTTGCCAATAATCTCCCCAAGGACCTTCAGCAAATTCTTTCATATTCCTTAATTTTCCTATAGCTAATCCTGCTTCACTTACTTGTGCTTCCAAATCTTCTGCATTTCTAAAAGTAGATACCCAATCATTAACTTCTTTCATTAAGTCTTTATAATTTTGTCTTCTTAATTTAGCAGTTTTATATTTTGGATTATCAATCAAATCTAATCTTCTCATCATTCTTGCATATCGAAAAAAAACAAAACTTAAAATAGGACTTGCAGCAATAACTATTATTTCTCCGGAATTTAGTCTTAAATAAGGGGATATAGGAGCAGATAAAGCAAATGGCTCACCACCGTTATCGTTATCTCCAGATAGTTCTGCATGTGCTCTTTCATTAACTGCAATCATCGTAGCTGCCAGACTAATATCAATATGCTGTCCTATTCCTGTTTTTTGTGCATTATTTAAAGCTGCGAGACAGGAAATAGAAGCTTCTAAACCTGTATATACGTCTGCATGAGAAAAATCACTCTGCATAGCTTCAAAATCAGTCAATTTTATATTTTCATGTTTAAACTTTGCAAAAGCAGTTCCACATTCTGCATGAACTGTAGGAGCGAAAGCAGCTTTTCCTCTCATGGGTCCATCTTGTCCATAGCCACTTATAGAAACATATACTAATTTTTTATTTAAGTCTTTTATGCTGTCATAATCTAATTTAAATGCAGCTAAAGTACCGGGTCTAAAATTTTCAGCAACTATATCTGCTTTCTTTATCAATTGTTCAACTATAACTCTTCCTTCTTTCTTATTTAAATCTAAAGAAATACATTTTTTTCCTACATTTTGTTGAACATAATAATGTGAAAAGTTTTTAGTAATAGGCGGACCTAATCTTGATAAATCACCATTTTCTGGATGTTCAATTTTAATTACCTCTGCTCCCATATCACACAAAATCTTCGTAAAATGTGGTCCTGCTAAAACTCTTGTGAAGTCTACAACTTTTATCCCTTTAAGTGGCCCAGACATTCAACTATCCTTTAAAATTTATTTTATTCTCTTTACCTGCTAAGAAATTTATTCCTATTTTAGCATCGGGTGATTTTAGAACATTTTTAATTGACTTTTCTGCCTCTGTATCAGCTTTTTTAATACCGTACATAACTGTATTATCAGCTATTTTTTTTATTTCCTTTAGTGCATTAGTTGGACCATTAGACAATTGTTTTGAAAATGCTATAGAAGCATCTAAAAGATTTAGTTCTGGAACTACCATATTTATAGCGCCCCAATTTTCTAGTGTTCTCGCGTCATATCTTCTGCCGAACATTGCAATTTCTTTTGTTCTTGCTGATCCTACTCTGTTGATTAGTCTCTGAACCCCACCAGCAAGTGGTATAAGTCCTACTGAGGTTTCTACTAATCCTATACGAGAAGTATCTGCTGCAATTATAAAATCACATCCCAAAGCTAATTCAAAACCACCTCCTAAAGCTGCTCCTTTGATGGCTGCTACAGTCGGTATTTTTACACTTTCTATTATACGTATTAACCTCATAGGATCATTTTTCTTTTTAGAAGATTTTTTTAAAAAAAAATCTGGATCTGCTCCTGCGCAAAAATGTTTAATCTTGCTTGTTATTAACAATGCCCTTGCTCCTTTCTTCTCAGCATCATAAATATTTTTTTGCAAAGAATCCAAAAATTGATTATTTATTAAATTATTTGGTGGGCTATTCATAAAAATAATTGCCAAATTATCTTGTAAATTTAATTGTATCAAATTATTTTTCATAAAGTATACATGTCTATTTTATATTAATTTACATTATTAAAACTTAATATAAAGTAAAATAAGGAATTTGTTTTTGCAAGAAACAAAAAGAACCAATATCTAGCCGTGGCTCCCCGTTAAAAAAATGTAGTGGTCCTGAAGTGGTCCAAAATATCTATACAAATAAAAATAAAAGCAAAAAAAGTTCTTTTAAATAAAAACAAAAAAGGTAACGTAAAGAAAGGAGAAGTTTTGAAATTATTTATTAATTCTTATTTAGTATTTTCGATACTGATAAGTACTACTTTTTCAAATATTTTGATAGCAAAAATGTTTGAAAGTGGTAGCTTTCAAAAAATATGTTCCTATAGTGGATATAAAATACTACTTCCTAATGGAAAGCTTATCGATGAAAACAAGTTTCATGAGGAATGTGATATATGTATTAATTGTTTTCCAGATTTTTCATTAAACTTAATTAAGTCTGATAATTTTAAAAATTTTCTTATTTCCAAATATGAAAATAACTTTTCTCAATTAATATTTTCTAAAAACTTCCAAATAAATACTATTAGGGGTCCTCCTATAAATAAATTGTAGACCTGAAAAAGTAACTAAAAATTTTAATTTATCAAAGAGAGGAAACATGAAAACACTATTGTTATTTGTGTTGTTATTTATTATGACAACATCCAAAATTTTAGCAGACCACAAACTACCTAAACCAGACTCTCATGCCCCTATTGGTGTTATGGGAGACCATTTACATTTATCTGACGAATACATGATTTCATACAGATTTATGAAAATGAGTATGGAGGAATTAATTAATAATGGAAATAATATAAATAATACCAATTCACTAAGTTTAACTAATAGTAGAACTGGTCAAACCTATAGAATACTACCTAAAGAAATGAATATGGAAATGCATATGTTGGGAGGAATGTATGCTCCTTCTGACAATCTTACTATTATGTTGATGACTAATTACATTAAAAAGAAAATGTCTCATACTACTTATAATATGGGAGGCACAGCTGTAGTTGGTGAGTTTGAGGCAGAAACAAAAGGAATAGGGGATACAAGCATAACTGCTATGATTAATAGCAAAAGTATTTTTAATATTAAATCTCATTTAAATATAGGTTTGTCTTTGCCTACAGGTTCTGTTACAGAAACTGTAGAAGTGCTTATGCCAAATAGTAGTAGACCAACTATAAGAGCTCCTTATGGAATGCAACTAGGTTCAGGTACCTATGATTTAAAAGGAGCATTTACCATAAATAAAGATTTTGAAAACTTTGGTATGGGGTTTCAAAGTAATTATAAAACAGCTCTAAATGACCAAAATGGTTGGAGTTTTGGAAATTATTTTGATATCACTTCATGGACCAGTTTTTTGATTAATGAAAAAGCCTCTATTGCAGGACGACTGAAGTACTATAATCAAGAAGAAATAGATGGAAGAGATAACTCTATAAGTGGAAGAAATCCTACTCAAGATACAAAGAATTATGGTGGAGATGGATTTGATTTAAGCTTATCTTTAAATTTATTAGGTCAAAATAATTATCTAAAAGGACATAGATTAGCTTTTGAATATACCTTACCTATTAAACAAGATAATAATGGTCTTCAAATGAAAAAAACAGGCAGTATTATCATTGGTTATCAAAAAGCATTCTAAAAAGAGGGTGTTGCAAGACACCCTTTTTCAAAACTTGTGGTTCTGTAATGGTCGATGATAACTAATAGGTATGTATATGATGATTGAAAGATGATGTGTCATCATAAAATTAATTTAAACAGAGTTAGTTATAGAAGAGACTTAAAAAAAACAGTCTAGTATGGACATAATAAATAGGTTCCATTTAAGAATCATACAGAGTCGTTAAAGCTTATTTGGTACCAATGTAGCTAAAATTGGTTTACATGAATCCCACGACTCTTAAAACGCTAATATGAATCATTCTATAAGCAAGGAAATAATTAATTGTTAATTATTAATAGGCATATATGATTAAGGTATGAAATTTATAATATTATTATTAAATATTTTATATATTAATTCAGTATTTGGTGGAACTTATAAGGTAGAAGCTTATATGGATACTACTATTTCTGGAGATACTAAATTACCTGATAGTAGGACATATAGAACTTTTTCTTTAGATGGTATGTGGAAAGACAGTTTAGGCGATATAGGTACTATTAAAGGATTTGGAAAGGTTGAAAGTTTATCTGGAGAGCCTAATCTAGAAGTCATGGGAATTCAGACCAATGAAGATGGAGATAAGTTGTGGGCTATTTATAGAAGAGATAGTACTGATGTTCAAGTTGGAGGAGGCGGCATTTCAACATTTTTGGCTGGAACAGGAAAGTTTCAATTTCTTGTAAATTATAAATGCAGATTTGTAGCAAGATATTTGGACAATAGAAATTTTACTGTAATAAAATGTAATATACCAGATAAAGTTTTACAAAATATAATAAATTACAAAAAACAATAAATCTTAGAGTGTATTACAAAATTTTATTTTATTTTATCTGTTCTCTCATAAATGCCACATTAGTTATTAAACCAGGTAATAACCATTGAAATAAGTTTACAACTTTTTTTATTTCATTAAATTTTTTGTCTTTTTTGGCAGCATTTATAATTTGTATAGATTTTATTTTATCTGGATTAGGTAATAATAAAGCTTCTTTGATTATAAAGTTATGTATTTCTAAAACTTTCTCTTCGTAATTTTTACTTTTTAAAGTAGGTAAAAAAGATTTCCATGACATTTCAAAATAACTAGGCCACCTAGCAAACGCTCTGTAATCAGTATTAAGAAATGGTAAACCTAAATTGCTTTTTATTGATTTATATATTTCTTTTAAACTTTTATTTGCATGATGTTGTTCAATTAATAATAAATAATTCTTATCAGGTTTTATACTGGTACGATTATTTTTTTTAAAAGATTTATTATTTAATAGTTCTCCTTCTCCTAAAAAAATTCTAGCAATAGTTGCCATGATTAAGTAAGGCATATTTCCAGTAGTAAAAATTTGATTAACTTCATTGATTTTTTTTATTTCATAGTTGTTATAACCAATTTTTTTTAAGCTTTTTATCAAAGCTTTTGGTTTTAATTCTAATGCTTTTTTTTTTGAAATAATTACAAGTCTTTTACATAAGTTATCAAATTCAATACTTTTAGTTAATGGGTGCATGTATTGCCATAATGAATTATAAAAAAATGGATATTTTGCAAATGCCATAGCAACTACTCCCATCCAAGGAACATTAAAGGCTAGTCTGGTATTAATATAACTTTTTTTAAGACTTCCTTTTGCTAAATATTCAGGAGTTACAATTATTTTAGGTACAGGAGAAGGTTTTTTTCTTGGAAAAGAATAGTTCATATTTTTAGTTTAACTAAATAATTGATACAGTAAACTCTCTCTGGTCCTAAATTGGTCCAAACAAGTTATTCAATGTCTAGGAAGTATCTATAAGTATGGCGGTGAGGGTGGGATTCGAACCCACGGAACGCTTGCACGTTCGCCGGTTTTCAAGACCGGAGCTTTCGACCACTCAGCCACCTCACCATTAACTTGTATATTACATTTATTTATAAACTTATAAATAAAAATTTCTACAAAAAATATATTATTAATTTATTAAGCATTTATCAATTCTCATGAAACCATCATCAATGTATTGGATAGCATAGTTGCATTTTTTTCCTATAAATTTTTTCCAAGGTCCATTCCCATCAATAAATTTAAAGAATCCAATACCTGAGTCAAAATCACCTTTGTTTCTTGATAGTAAAACTATAAATTTATTATTTTTTTGATCAATCGACTCACAATAAACTTCTCCACCATCAAAAAGGTTTTCAGCATTTATTTTTGCTAACCCCTTGCAATGATTTTTTCCATAATTTCCCAGATTATCATTCCAAAAACTCTTACTATTATAAAAAACAAATTGATAATCATCTGTTGTTTTAAAAATTTCGGTATTTGCATAACCCATATCAGTTCTTTCCCAATCCTGTGCCATTACATTGCTTTCAAAAGAAAAACATAAAAAAAATGTTGTAATAAATAATTTAAAATTCATAATTAATTTTATTATATTTACTGAGAAAAATATATGTTAATTAGAGTAATTATAACAAAGTTTCCTAATGATAATAAAAAACAGTTAGCCTTAGCTTTTATTAGTACAGTGACTCCTAGATTTCAAAATGATTCAAAATTACTTGATTTTCAAGTATTAGATATTGGAGAAGGTAAAATACTAAACATAGCAAAATACAACAGTAAAAAAGATTTTGAAGAAACCAATAAATGGTTACAACCATTATTTACTAAGATGATGAAGGAATTAGATGGTATAGTTGAGAGTATTCCTGGAGAAGTAGTGTTTAGTTGGAGTAGACAAATTAATAAAGTTTAAATTACTTTCTAAAATATGGTTCTCTTTTTTCTAAAAAAGACTTTAACCCTTCCTTGAAATCTTTTCCTTTAATTAATTTGTTTTGAACACTATCAAATTCATTTATAGCAGTTTCTTGATTAATTTGAGCAATTCTAGAATTTCTAATTACTTCCTTTACAGCATCAGGAGAAGCACTGCAAATAAAACCTGCTAATTCAACTGCTCTTGTAAATAGATCATTAGTTTTATGTATCTCTTGTATCAAATTCATTCTAAAAGCTTCATTAGAGTCAAACTTAATACCAGTTAATAAATATTTCATAGCATTACTCCAACCAGCTCTTTCTACAAATCTAATTGTAGCTCCGCCTGTCATTAATAATCCTCTCTTTACTTCTAACATAGCAAAAGTTGTATTTTCATCAGCAATAGCTATATCCGCAGCTAACATTAGTTCTAATCCGTAAGTAAAGGTAATTCCTTTCACAGCAACTATAAGTGGTTTGCTTCTTACTGGTTTGTTCAATCCTAAAGGGTCAATTAGTTTATTATTATTTATATAACTATGATCATTTTTTTCTAATAAATTACGCATTTCTTTTAGGTCCATACCAGCACAAAAATTATCTCCACTTGTATAAACTATAGCGCATAAAGCATTGTTATCATTTTCATACTCTGTAAAAGCTTTACCCATTTCTTCAAACATATAAGGAGTAAATCCATTCATTTTTGAAGGTCTGTCTATATCGATAAAAAAAATATTTTGAATTAGTTTTCTATTAATTCTTCCTTTTAAGATATCAGCATCTTCCATTGGCTTTATTAAATTTTCAGATATTTTCTTCATAAATCTCTCCACTACTAAAAATTTATATATTAAATTGTATATTAATCAATAAAATATAAAATGTATGAATGAATTAATAATTATAAAAACTACAGTTAAAAATAAAATTACTAAGAATAATATAATTAATGAATTGATAATAAATAATTATGTTTCTTGCATTAATGTAATAGAAAACGTATCTTCTCATTACAAATGGCAAGGTAAGGTAGAGAGTGAAAGAGAAGATATATTATTTATTAAAACGATGAAAAGAAACGAAAAATTAGTATATGAAGTTATAAGAGGAATACATGATTACGAAATTCCTGAAATAATTACTATTGCTGTAAATAATGTAGATAGCAGCTATTTATATTGGGCCAATGAAAGTGTTGTAAACAAAAAATATGATTAGATTACTTTTAATTATTATATTTATTTTATTTTTTTTATGGCTAGCTCTAAATCTATTTACTAGCAAAAAAAATGAAAACATAAAGTTTAGACTAAATCCTAAGTTTATCATTATACTGATAATTTTTGTTGTCTTATTATTATCAATAAAATTTTTACCAAAGTTGATGGCTTTTTTTCCAAACTTACAAGGTCTTATTGCTCCATTAATTGGAATTCTAAGAGGTTTTTTACCTTTTTAATTGTATTTATGATAATATCCAACCACCATCAATATCTATAGTTGTTCCAGTAATGAATTCATTCTCAATGGCAAATATTATTGCTTTTGCTACTTCATTAGCAGTACCAGCTCTTTTAATAATATTATCTTTGGTAGAGTTTTTATAAAAATCTTTTCTGGCTTTTCCTTTTAAAGGACTCATAGGAGTGTCTATCACTCCTGGTGATATAAGATTTATTCTTATTGGAGCTAACTCATGAGTAATAGCCCTTGCAAATGCTTCAACTGCTCCTCCTGCTGAAGAAATAGCGACAAACCCTGGTTTTGGCTTTCTGGCCGGAGATCCACTTACTAAAACAATATTACCACTTTTACTTAAGTTTTTAACGCCATATCTTACTACGTTTGCGTATCCCCAAAGTTTATCAAAGGAATTCCTATAACCTTGCATTTTCATAGATAAAAATGGTCCAATTGCTCTTTCTCCTCCAGTAGCTGTACTAACTAACACATCATACTTACCAATTCTTTTAAAAAGAGCTTTTAAAGAAGCTTCATCTAGCACGTCAGCTTTTTCTAGAATTAATTGCTTTTTTCTAATTTTAACTTTTTTAGGATCTCTACTTATAGCATAAACTTTTGATGCACCATTTTGCAAAAGTAACTTGATGGTTTCTAAACCTATTCCTGAGGTTCCTCCAAATACTATAATTTTTTTATTCTTTAGTTTCATGTTTTTTATCTCCTTTAATAAATTCTTTAAAACTGTTTACCATATCTCTTTCATCTAGCTCTTTAAAAGACATCTTTATTAAAGCAATCTTGTCTTCTAGTTGATTTTTTTCATCATTGATCATTTCATATAGCTCTTGTTTTCTTTTTTCTTTTATTTTGGCTCTTAATTTATTTAATTTTTTATAGAAATTTGAATCAGTCATAATATTAATTAAATTTTGAGTATACATTATTAGTTTTTTATGTAAATTATGCTTATGTCAAAGCTTAGAAACATTTTAGTTTTACTTTTAACTTTTTTAATATATGTTGGGCAGATGCCAGCTAATGATTTCATAAATATGAAACTTAAAACAGGAGACGTTTTAATCAAGCTTAGAAAAGACTTAGCCCCAAATCATGTGAAAAGAATATCACAATTAGTTAAAGATGGCTTTTATGATGGTTTGAAATTTCATAGGGTTATTCCAGATTTTATGGCTCAAGGAGGCGATCCTCTTGGCAATGGCACAGGTGGGTCAGGCCAAAATATAGATGCTGAGTTTTCAGCAGAAAAGCACATTAGAGGTACAGTTTCAATGGCTAGGGCTCAAGACCCAAATAGTGCAGATAGTCAGTTTTTTATTTGCTTTACTGATGCATCTTGGTTAGATGGGCAGTATACTATTTGGGGCCAAGTAGTTGAAGGTATGGAACACGTGGATAAGATAAAAAAAGGAGATGGATCTAATGGTGAGGTTTCAAATCCTGATAAAATAATTAGTATGAAGCTAGTTTCTAAAAAACCTAAAAAAACTAAAAAATAACTAATGCCTTTTTGTTTTCTAGGTAAATTTACTAAAATATTAATTCTTATTTATATTTTTAGCACGTCACTAAGTTCTCATGATTGCTTAACTATGGATATTGCTAAGACAATTTTTAATAATGAGGGCAAACAACCTATTTTGGTTTTAGATAATACGATAAGTTTAGAAGAGGCTTACTGTGGTCAGGAAAAATTAAATTATTTAATTAATAAAAAGTATAATGATAAAATAGGCTATAAGGTAGGTTTTACAGGGAAAGCTTTACAAGAAAGATTTAATATAAAAAGTCCAGCTAGCGGTGTTTTATACAAGCATATGTTTTTAAAAAATGATGATTTAATAAACTCCGATTTTGCATATAGAACCTTTATTGAACCAGATATGTTAGTAATTATCAAAAGCTCTGAGATAATGAATGCCAAAAGCTCTTTAGCTATATTGGCAAATCTAAAAACTATTCATCCTTTTATCGAGATACCTGCGTTACCATTTACTAAGGACACAGTAGTTAATGGTAATATGTTAGTTGCAGCTAATATGCTTGCAACTAAAATGGTTATGGGAGAGGGTATTAAGGTTGAGAGTAATGAAGAATTTCTCAGTCAACTGGCTAATATTAAAACTATTTTTAAATATAAAAATGGTCAAATTATTCAAGAAGCAATGTCTAGCAACTTAATGAAAAATCCAATTAATGTTTTAAAGTGGTTAATAGATGATTTTAATGAAAAAGGAATAAAACTTAAAGCTAATGATAGAATTAGTTTAGGTTCAGTTGGCAAACTTTACCCATTAAAATCTGGTAAATCTTATATTTATACTTTTAAAGGCTTTGGACAAAGTTCAAGTGTTTCAATAAATACAAATTAAGTATTTAGTTTTCTTTTAAGCTCTGATAGGTCATAAAAATTTCTATTTTTATCTTCTTTTATTTTTTTCAGTAGGTCCTTTTTCATAATTTTCTGGCTAGATGTAATTGGCAAGCTATCGGTAAAATGTATATATGCTGGTAGTTTAAAATAAGTCATTTTTTTATTAAGGTTATTTAAAATACTTTTTGCATATTTTACATTTTTATTCTTATTATTTTTTAAGATTATACATGCTAATACTTCTTCTTCATAAATCTCATGAGGATAAGCACATACCGCTACGTTTTTAATTCCTTCTAAACTTAGTAATGTTGCTTCTATTTCAACTGCAGAAATATTTTCGCCAGATCTTCTAATTATATTTTTTTTTCTATCTACAAAATATAAATATCCTTTCTTATCTTTTTTTACTATATCACCGGTATGAAACCAATTATTTTTCCAAGCTTTATTAGTAGCAGCTTTATCTCTAAAATATCCATCAAAGAAACCTTTTTTTGGTGTACTTTTGCTTTGTCTAATAATTAATTCACCTTCTTCATTTAAAACACTTTTTCCAGAACTATTAATTACTCTTGTTTCCAATGAGTCATCAGGTTTGCCAAAACATCTTTTGCCTATTTTTCTACTTTTTTTATGATCAAATATACATCTAACCATTTCAGTCATACCCCATAGCTCTACCATAGGAACTTTAAACCTTTCTTCAAAAATATTATGAAAATGTGGCTCTATTCCTGCACCAATTCCCAACCTTAAATTATTATTTTTTTCTTCTTTTATTTTTTTTTGTTTTAAAAGTAGTGGAACCATTACTCCTAAATAATGAAATATAGTAGCATTACTATATTTTATTTCTTTCCAAAAACTAGAGACACTAAACCTTTTAGCTTGTATTTGAGTATTTCCTGTTAAAAAAGCTGCATAAAATGATAATATACCAGCATTAACGTGGTGTACTGGCAAACAATTATAGATTTTTTCTTTACTATATTTTATGGAAATTAGCCCTTTTTTTAAAGTATAGGAATATCCAGCATTAATTTCATAAAAATGTGATAATATACAACCTTTAGGCTTACCAGTAGTACCTGATGTATAAATTAAACTTGCTTCATCAGTTGGCTTTAGAAATTTGTCATTATTATTTTTAATTTTATTGTTTTCTATAATTAAAGTTAATTTATTTTTATTAAAAATAGAAAGGCCGACTTGTTTGCCATTTGAAATATCTTTAATCTTATCTAAGTATTGCTTTGTGCATATTAAATGCCTAGTCTTTGAATGGTCTATTATATATTTCAATTCACTAATATTTAGTTCATAATTTAGCGGGACACACGAAATTCCATTATAGTTAAGAGCAATTTTTAATATAAAAAATTCAGGTATATTTCCTACTATTATTGCGACCCTATCTTTACGGTTAATATTAATTTTTTTGAAATAATTTGAATATATATCTACATAATTAGAAACATCATTAAAACTGTATGAATTAATGCTTTGATTATGTTTTTTTCTAGAGCTTTCTAATAGTATATTATTTTTAAACTTTTTAAATAATAAGTTAGAAATATCTTTTATCGTATTGTTTTCTAAAAATAATTTGCTTTTCATTTTTTTATTAAAAAAAATATAATTTAATGTGATCCAATGTTTAACAAAATACGAAAAAATATTAAAATGTCGAGTTCGTTTCTATTCACTTCTCCCTAATTTGTAAATACAACAGCTCGACATTACCTTTTAAGAATAGCCATAGTTAATCTTGATATACAAGTAATTTTTTCATTATTATACATTTTAATTTCCCATACATGAGTACTTTTACCAATATGAATAGGAATACTGCTTCCTTTCAATAATCCTTCTCTAACAGCTCGAATATGATTAGCATTGATATCAAGCCCAACGGTACTAACGCCTTCCTCTATACATAAATTAGATGCTAAACTACCTAATGTTTCTGCTAATGCTACTGAGGCACCACCATGTAATATGCCATAAGGCTGTTTTAAATAATCCCTAACGATCATTTCGCCTTCTAAAGAATTATCATCAATATTAGTTATTTTTATGCCTAAATGCGAGGCTAGGGTATTATCCATTTTTTTATTAATATTTATTAAATCTATATCTCTTTTCCATATTTTCATTGTCTATCCTTAATGTTATATTTTTATACGAAAATGAATGAAAGTTATATTAAAATTTATTCTATATTAATGTCAGTATTTGTTGTCACTTTAGTCCTGACTAATATAATTGGCACTAAAATATTTTTATTGTTTGATCAATCTTTACCCAATGGTTTGTTCGGAACTCCTCTAGCCTTAACAGCAGGTATTATAACTTATCCTATAACCTTTTTAGTAACAGATGTTACCAGTGAAATTTTTGGTAAGGCAAGAGCAAGCCTTATGGTAATAGTGGGCTTTTTTTGTAGTTTATTATCTTTAATTATAATTAGTATTGTACTAAGACTTACACCTTCTGAAGTTTGGCTTACTGGCACACCTTATTCTACATTAGACGAAATGGTATTAGCCTTTAATACTGTTTTCACTTTACCAGGTGTACTGATATTTGCTTCTATGACTGCGTATCTTGTTGCTCAATTAATTGATGTAAATATTTTTCATATGATTAAAAAAGTTACCAATTCAAGGTATCTTTGGTTAAGAAATAATGTCTCTACTATGATATCTCAGTTAATTGATACAATTATAGTAAATACTATTTTCTTAGGTTTTGGTATGGGGCTATCTTTTGACATAGTATATAAAATTATAATTGCAAATTACTTGGTTAAAATAATATTTGCTGCTATTGATACCCCCATTGTTTATTTAATAGTAAACTTTATTAAAAAAAAATATCCTAGCTTCAGCTATGATAAATAGATAATTCTTTTTTTATTTCCTCTATATTTTGTACATCATTTACTGGTTTATCCCATCTAACTCTGCTTACTCTTGGAAACCTTAATGCTATCCCAGACTTATGCCTTGAACTGATTTGTGCAGAGTCAAATGCTAATTCTATTACCAATGACTTTTTGACCTCTCTAACTGGTCCATATTTAGCAATAGTATTTTTTCTTATAAATCTATCAATTTTATTTAATTCATCATCAGTATAGCCTGAATATGCTTTTGCTATAGGTATAACCGTATTTTTAGACCAAATTCCTAATGTATAATCAGAATAAAAAGAGCTTCTTTTCCCATGACCTCTTTGAGCATACATTAATATAGTATCAATATATTTTGGATCTTTTTTCCATTTAAACCAGTAACCTTTTTTTCTACCACTTAAATAAAAAGATAATTTCTTTTTAATCATTATTCCTTCAATATAAGAAAATTTTTGATAAATTTTTTTAAGTTCATTATCAGTTTTAAAATTAATTAGCTCAGAAATATTTAAGTTTGTATTACTGTTATTTAAGAAGTATTCTTCAAGCTTTTTTCTTCTATCGTATAATGTTCTATTTCTTATATCTTTTCCATTATAGTATAAAATATCATAAACTTTAACAAAGGCAGGTAATTCAGTAAGTAGTTTTTTACTAGGCTTTTTTTTATTAATCCTTTTTTGCAATTGATTAAAGGGTAAAGGTGAGTAGTTTTGACCTACTAGCATTTCTCCATCAAGAACTAATAGTTCAGTACAGTTTATTTTAATCTCTGGAAAAGAATTAGAAATATCCTCACCTGATCTAGAAAAAATAGTAGTACTTCCATTTTTAGCTACTAACTGTACTCTTATTCCATCCCACTTATATTCAAAATAATAATCATTACTATATCTAACATCTTCAATATGCTCCTCATCAAAAGATGTCGCTAACATAAATGAACTAAAGGTTTTACTAACATCTATAGAGGGATAACTTCCTTTATTTTCTAACCACAAAAATAAGTTTTCATAAGGATATTCCAAACCATTCCAAATATTTTCTATTTTACATAGCTGTTTATTGCCATACATAGCCAAGCTTTTTTTAACTAAACTAGTTGAAAAGCCTATTCTTAAACCACCTAAAATAAATTTTATAAAAGCCCATCTTTCTTTTGAAGAAAATGAGTTAAGATATTCAATAATAGTATTATTAATATTTTTACTATTTTTTAAGTCACATACTATCTCATTTAAATCTTTTTGTTCTGAATTTACATTAGTTGGCCATATTAACGCAACAGTTTCAGCTAGGTCTCCTACATAATCATAGGATTGTTCAAATAGATACCAATCTAATTTACTTTTTAAAATATTTAAAATGTTTGAACGTTTAATATTTTTAAAATTTAAATTTCCAGTCAGAACAGCAATAGTAATTCCTTTTTCTTTATAGTTTAAACTTTTAAGATAAGTAGCTAGAATTTCAATTTTTCTATTTGTAGAATAAGTGAATAAAAGCTGTTCTAATAAATTTGCAAATTTTTTCAAATTATAACTCTTTATTTTTATTAGCTAGTGCATCTGCATTGATATTATTTTTTTTGCACCAATATTTTAAGCAATCTTCTTGTCCATGTGTAATTAATACTTTTTCAGCTTCAGTGCTTTTGATTGTTCTAGTTAGTTCATTCCAATCTGCGTGGTCAGATAAAATAATAGGTAACTCAATAAGTTTTTGTTTTGCCCTTTGTTTTATAGCCATCCAACCTGAAGCAAGACCTATGACTTTATTATTAATTTTTCTAGACCAAACATCCTTAATTGCAGAAGGAGGGGCTAAAATTATTTGCCCCTTTAATAACTTACTATTATCCTTATTAACTTGAGTATAAAGACCTAAGTTGATTTTTTTATTCAAATAATATTGATTAATTTTTTTAATTGAGCCATGGATATAGATTTCATTAGTGTAACCTAGAATTCTTAACATATTTATAACTCTTTGTGCTTTTCCTAAAGAATACACACCTATAAGGTAATTGCCTTCTGGATTTTGCTTTAATGAAGTTATTATTTTTTTAATCTCTTCAGAAGGATCAGGATGACAAAAGATTGGAAGACCAAATGTAGCTTCAGTTATTAAAGTATTAGTTTTAATTAACTCAAACTTTTGAGCTGTTGCATCGGGAATAGTTTTAAAATCTCCAGTAACTAAAACTTTATAACCTTTTTTTTCTAATAAAACTTGAGCGCTTCCAAGAATATGTCCTGCAGGGTATAGGGTTATATAGATACCATCTACATAAATACGTTCACCATATTTTAATATCTGGAAGTTTTTAGCACATTCATTCCCATATCTAATTTTCATTATGTTTATAGTATCTTCTGTAGCAAGAACGTTATTATGATTTGGTTTTGCATGATCAGCATGTGCGTGAGTTATTATAGCCTTGTCTACAGGGCGCTTTGGGTCTATATAAGCATCTATTGATGATATATATAAATTATGATCCAAGAAAAGCATAAATATAAAAATAATATAATTAAAGATAAAATCCAGTCACATAAAATAAATAAGTGGTTTAAAAAAAAAGGCTGGAGTTTTTATGATTATCAAATAAAAGCATTACAGGCAATCAATCAAAATAAAGATATTTTAATAACTTCCCCAACTGGATCTGGTAAAACATTAGCTGGTTTATTACCAACAATATTAGAATCTGAAAAGTTTAAAAAAACTAATTTATATACTATCTTTATTTCTCCGTTAAAGTCTTTGAGTTATGATATAGAAAGAAACCTTTTAATTCCAATAAATGAGTGTGATTTAAATTTAACTATATCAGTTAGAACAGGAGATACAACTGCGTATACAAAAACCAAACAGATAGAAAAACCACCTAATATTTTAGTTACGACTCCGGAGTCTTTTGCTCTATTAATGTCATACAAAAATGCTGAAGAATATTTTTCAAATACAAAATATTTAATTATAGATGAATTACATAATATAATTCATAGCAAAAGAGGAGATTTACTAGCACTCAACATAGCTAGATTAAATGAAATTGCTCCTAATCATAATAAAATTGCTCTTTCAGCAACCTTAAAAGATATAAAAACTGGATTAGCTTACTTTTCCAACAAAAAGAAATCTGAGGTTATTAAAAGTTTAAAAAATAAAAAATTTTCAGTATCTATTATTAAAACAACCAAAAATATACCTTGGTCTGGTTATATGGCTACTTATGCTATTAAAAATATTTATAATAATATTTTAAAACATAAATATTCTATAATATTTGTAAATACTAGGGCACAAGCAGAAGTACTATTCCAGTCATTATGGAAGATAAATAAAGATAAATTAAATATAGCTGTTCATCATGGAAGTTTAGAGAAAAAATTAAGAATAAAAATTGAAGAAAAAATGTTCAAAGGACTGCTAAACTGTATAGTAGCAACTAGTTCCTTAGAGTTAGGAATTGATTGGGGAAACATAAGTTTAATTATACAAGTTGGAGCTCCTAAAGGAATATCTAGGATGATCCAAAGAATAGGAAGAAGTAATCATAAAATTAATTTGCCTTCCAAGGCAATTTTAGTACCAACAAATAAATTTGAATACCTTGAATGTGAAGCTGCAAAAAAAGCAATTTATGAAAATGACATAGAAGAAATTAAAATAAAAAAAGGTAGTTTAGATGTTTTAGCTCAACACATATTTGGAGTAGCCTGTAGCAAACCTTTTAACAAAGATTTGTTATTTAAAAATATTAAAACTTCTTTTCCATACAAAAACCTAGATATTATTACCTTTAATAAAGTTTTAGAGTTTGTTAAAAATGGTGGATACAGTCTTAAACATTATAAAGAATTTAATAAAATAAAAAAAAATATTAAAGGAAATTATGAAGTATCAGACAAAAGGTTAATACACAAATACAGAATGAATATAGGTACAATTGTAGAATCTGATTTAATTAATGTTTATTTAAAAAATAAAAAATTAGGAAAAATTGAAGAGTATTTTGTACAAAATTTAGTAAGAGGTGATACATTTCTGTTTGCTGGAGAGGTATTAGAATATTTAGAAAACAATGTCAAAGGCATATCTGTAAAAAAAAGTAAAAATAAATACCCTAAGATCCCTTCATATGTTGGTGGCAGATTGCCATTATCAACAAAACTTTCTAGACATGTAATTGAATTGATTAATAACTATAAAAATTTTAATATGCCCACACGTATAGAAGAATGGCTTCAAAAACAAGAAGAATATTCAATGCTTCCTCCTAGTGAAGGCTTACTCATTGAAACATTTACAAGGAATAATTTTGGCTTTAGAAAAAATTATTTAGTTGCATATACTTTTCAAGGAAGATCTGCAAATCAAACCCTAGGTTTAGTTGTGCTTAACAAAATGTTAAAGTTACATTTAAAACCTATAGCTTTTACTGCTACAGACTATGCATTAGTAGTTTGGTCTGAAATAAAATGTAATGATGTTGAAAAATTATTTGATAACAGAAATTTTTTTCAGGGATTTAATCAATGGCTTGAAAATACATCACTAATTAGAAAGCATTTTAAAGATGTAGCAGTTATATCCGGGTTAATTGATAAAAATTACCCGGGTTATATAAAAACCCATAAACAAATTAAATTTAATTCTGATTTGATATATGAAGTATTAAAAAAATATGAAAGAAATCATATACTCTTAAAAAGTACTAAATTAGAGGCTATAGATGATCTTTTAGACTATAATAAGATAAAAAATTATCTTTTAGCAATTAAAAATAATATCATACATAAAAATCTTAAAAGGGTTTCACCAATGTCTATTCCATTGTTATTAGAGTTTAATATAGAAAAAGTAAAAGAAGATAATTTAATAGATATAATTGAAGAAGAAAATAATTTATTATTGGAAGCAAATTTACATTAATGTTAGTTCAGTTTGGAAACAATCAATTTTTACTCAATCCTGATGGATCTATTTACTGGTTAGAAGAAAAAAGCTTAATAGTAGGAGATTTACATTTAGAAAAAAGTACTTCTTATATTGATCAAGGTAATTTTTTACCTCCCTATGACACAATAGATACACTTAAGAGGTTATTAAATATAACTAAAGAGTTATTACCAAATAGAATAATATTTTTAGGAGATGTTTTTCACGATAACTCAGCATTTGATAGGTTAAAGACAAAAGAAAAAAAATTATTTAAAGATATATTAAAAAAAAACGTTATTTGGGTTAAAGGTAACCATGATAATAGTTTTAAATATGTTAATATAAAAACATATACTTCATATAAACTAAAAAACTTTATATTTTCTCATATATCTAATAAAAAAAATAAGCTAGAAATTAGTGCTCACTATCATCCTAAGGTAACCTTTAAATTTAGAGGAACAAAGGTATCAAAACCCTGTTTTTTAATAGATAAAGAAAAAATTATTTTACCTGCATACGGTGCTTATACTGGGGGATTAAATATTTCATCAGATATTTATAAAAATATTTTTTTAAATAATTATCAAATTTATGCTTTAGGAAATACAAAGGTACTGAAGATAGAAAAGAAATTTTAAGATAAATTTTCTGCTATACTATTAAAATTTTCTAATTCTTTTTTATATTCTTCCTCATAATATTTTTGATAATTTTCATAAGTTACAAGAGTAGAATTATCTTCTACTTTATCAGTAAATAAATAGCCATCTAGATGATCAATTTCATGTTGATATACAATAGATTCAAGTCCCTTTATATTTTCTGTAATTTTTTTTGCATCCATAGTGTAATAAGTAACATTTATAGAATTGTATCTTCTTACTTTTCCTCTTAAATTAGGAACACTTAAGCATCCCTCATATGAATTAAAAGTGGCTGTATCCTTTTTTATAATTACCTTAGGGTTTATTAGAATTTTTAATGGTATGGTATTTAAATGTTTATATCTAGGGTTATCCAAAACTTCAATTATACATATTCTTACTGGCTCATAAATCTGGTTTGCAGCTAAACCAGCTCCGTTATGCTTACGCATAGTTTTAATCATTTTTTCTATAATTTTTTGTGTATTATCAGACTTTATATCATTAATAGGTATGTCTTTTGTTTTGTTTCTTAATATTGGGTGACCAATTTGTGCTATATTTAAATCTTTAAACATGTATATTATTTTATATATTTTTAAATTATTTTAAATAAATTAAATCTAATATTAATTGAGAGGTTTATAATGGGGAAAAGAATAGATAAATATGGTTTAAAAATTGAAGAAAATCTCTTTAATTTTATAAATAATGAAGTCTTAAATAATTTAAATTTTGAAAAAGAAAGCTTTTGGAAAAACTTTTCAAATTTTATTACAGATTATGCACCTATTAATAATTCCCTTTTGAAAAAAAGATTAGATTTAAAAGTAAAAATTGATGAGTGGCATAAAAAAAATAAAGCTAAGGAGATTGATTTAGCAGAATATAAACAGTTTTTAATGGAAATAGGTTATTTAGTTCCAGAAGGAGAGAATTTTTCTATTGCAACAACAAATGTAGATAAGGAGATATCTGAAATTTGTGGGCCCCAGCTAGTAGTTCCAATTACTAACGCTAGATATGCTCTGAATGCTGCAAATGCTAGATGGGGAAGCCTTTATGATGCTCTTTATGGAACAGATTTAATGGGAAGTTTACCCAAACAAGGACCATATGATGAAAGTAGAGGAACAGAGGTAATAAAATACGCTAGGGATTACTTAGACAAAGAATTCCCACTAAAAAATTATTCTTGGAAAAATATTAAAAGTATTCAGGTTTCTTCTAACTTACTTGAAGTTATAGGACAAGACGACAATAGATATACTCTTTTAGAATTCAAGCAGTATTTCGGCTACAGATTAAATAAAGAAAATATATTATCAGAAATTGTTTTAGAAAAAAATAAACTGAAAGTTAGGATATTAATTGATCCCACCCATAATATAGGTAAATATGATGATGCTCATATAGCAGATATAATACTAGAATCTGCGATATCTACAATAATGGATTGTGAAGATAGTGTTGCCACAGTTGATGCAGAAGATAAATTATTAGCGTATAAAAACTGGTTAGGTCTTATGAAAGGAGATTTAGAAACTAAATTTACTAAAAATAACAATAGTTTAACAAGAAAACTTAATAGCAATATAAGTATTTTTAATAAGGTTGACGAAAAAATTAACCTTAAGGGCAGATCATTAATGCTCATCAGAAATGTAGGACATTTAATGACTAATCCAGCAATTTTATACGAGAATGATAAAGAAATCCCAGAAGGTTTGATGGATGCAATGTTCACAACATTAATTGCAATCTATGACTTAAACAATGAAAGTATTTCTAAAAATTCATCAGAGAAGTCTGTCTACATAGTTAAACCTAAAATGCATGGTCCTGAAGAAGTGGCGTTTACTAATGATATTTTTTCTGAAGTAGAAGCAATTCTTAACTTGCCAAAATATACAGTAAAATTAGGTATAATGGATGAAGAAAGAAGAACTAGTGTTAATTTAAAGGAATGCATCAGAGCTGCTGAAAATAGAGTAGCTTTCATTAATACTGGTTTTCTGGATAGGACAGGTGATGAAATTCATACTTCAACAGAAGCAGGACCTTTTTTAAAGAAAGGTGATATGAAGGCAACAAAATGGATAAAATCTTATGAGGACAGAAATGTTGATATTGGATTAGAATGTGGCTTACAAGGAAAAGCTCAAATAGGTAAAGGTATGTGGGCTATGCCAGATTTAATGCAAGATATGTTTGAAAAAAAAATAGAACACCCTAACTCAGGAGCAAATTGTGCATGGGTTCCTAGTCCAACAGCAGCAACTATACATGCAATGCATTATCACTCTGTAAATGTTAAAGAAATTCAAAATAATATATTAAACAAAGGTAGCAGGGGGCAATTAGATGATTTATTAACTATTCCAGTAGCTAATAAAGAAAACTGGAATAAAGAAGATATTTTATTAGAAGTTCAAAATAATGCTCAAAGCATTTTAGGTTATGTTGTAAGGTGGATTGATCAAGGAGTGGGGTGTTCTAAAGTGCCTGATATTAATGATATAGGGCTTATGGAAGATAGAGCTACGTGTAGAATATCGTCTCAAATTCTTGCTAATTGGTTAAAACATGAAATTATATCTAATGAAGAAGTTATTGAAATTATGAAGAAAATGGCAAAAAAGGTTGATATTCAAAATGAACGTGATAACAACTATAAAAAGATGTCTGATACATATGAAACTTTCGCCTTCAAAGCCGCTTGTAGGTTAGTCTTAGAAGGTTCGGATCAACCATCTGGCTATACAGAACCAATATTACATGAAATGAGATTAAGAGAAAAAAATATATAGTCTATTGATTTCTTTTATAGAAGCTATAGCTTTTTTTATTCTATTTACTATTATATTATTTACAAGAAAGGAATAATTATGAAATTTATTTTAACAAGTATTTTTACTTTTTTATTTTTGAGTGTTGGATATTCTAAAGAAGTAGTAATCGATATGCTTAATAAGAGAGATGATGGTCAAAAGATGGTATACAGTCAAGATATAGCTAAAATTGATGTTGGTGATACTATTAAATGGCTGCCAACTAACAAAGGACATAACGTTGAATTTTTAGGTGGTCCTGATGGTTTTGAGTTACCTGCCAAATCAGGCTTAAATAAGGAAGTATCAATTACTTTTGATAAACCAGGTGTTTATTTATATGTTTGTACGCCTCACAAAGTTATGGGAATGATTGCTTTAGTAGTAGTTGGAGGTGACGTTTCTAACAAAGACGCTATCTCTAAAGTTAAGATGATGGGTAGAGGCAAAAAGAAATTAGCTGAGCTTTTGGGTCAGATCTAACTAAAACCTCAATAGTAATGCCAGTAATACTACTGGCATTATCTTATCAAAATAGAATTAAGAATTACCACTTAAAGGTTCTAAAACCTCAGCTTTTTTAGCATCTGAAAAAGCTCTTTTTATAGTTTTATTAACTATTTTTTCAATTTTATTGATATCATAATCTATTATTTTACATCTAACAACTAAAGCCATACATAAAGCTTGAATTATATCTCCATTAGATGGTTTATAAATATTTATTTCATTACTAATTTTAGATAGCAACAAATTAATTATTTCATTTACAACTAACGGAGAATTGGTATTTTCATCTAAACTAAATTTAAAGTTAACTTCTTTTCGAGAAGCAGTTATAGCTCTATAAGGTAGAAATATTTTTTTATCATTCATAATTCATATATAGTGTAAAAAAAAAAGAATAGTAAAAATTTTATTACTATTATATCTTTTTTTTATGTGCTATGAAAAAAATGCATTTAATGTTCTAAACACAGAACTTAAACCTTGTTCAACTGATCCTCTAACCGGATTTTATAGAGATGGACATTGCAAAACCTTCAATAATGATGTTGGAGAACATATAATATGTTCAGAGATGACCATAGGTTTTCTAAACTTTTCAAAAAGTATGGGCAATGACTTAATTACAGCTGTTCCTGAATATAATTTTAGTGGCTTAAAACCAGGAGATAGATGGTGTTTATGCGCAGACAGGTGGATAGAAGCATTAAATCATAATATCGCTCCTAATATTATATTAGAATCCACACATATCAAAATGCTTGAGAAAATTGATTTTAATATATTAAAGAAGTTTGGAATTGAATATATGAATTTAAACTAAAATGAAGTTTATTTTTATAAATATATTTTTAATAAAAGTTATTTTTTTTTATTCTTCAGCGCTTTTGCCTTCAAATTTTTCTATATGGCTTCAGGAACTAGAACCAGAAATTTTAGATTATGGTGTATCTAAACAGACTTATTCTAAAACTTTATCTCATTTAAAAAATGTAAATAAAAAAGTTTTAAAACTTTATAATAACCAGCCTGAGTTTAAAATTACTTTTGATAATTATTATAATAGAAATATAAATCAAAAAAGAATTAAACTTGGTAAAGATTTATTAAAAAAATATCAAAACATACTTACTGAAATACATGCTAAATACGATGTAGCGCCAGAAATTATTGTTTCAATATGGGGAATAGAAACAAATTATGGTATGTATATGGGGAATTTTAATGTTATAGAAGCATTAGCTACCTTAGCTTATTCGAGCAGAAGAAAAAGTTTTTTTAAAAAAGAGTTGTTTAATTCATTACTAATATATGAGACAAACTTTAAAGATACTAATAAGGTTTTAATAGGTTCTTGGGCTGGGGCAATGGGGCAAGGTCAGTTTATGCCATCAAGCTTCTTAAATTATGCCGTAGATTATGACAAAGATAAAATTGTTGATATCTGGAATTCGCATCATGATATCTTTGCATCAATTGCTAATTATTTGAAGTCTCATGGTTGGAAAAAACAAAATTATTGGAGTGTAGAGGTGCAAGTTAAAGAGGGTTTCAAGAAAAAAATACAAGAAAACACAAATTACAATATTAGTATTTTTAAAAACTCTAAACTTTTAGATAATTTTGCAAACTCTAAAGAAATAAATATTAAAATCATCAAAAGTAATGAAAAGTTACGTTATTTTGCTATAGATAAAAATTTCAAAATTATTAAAAAGTACAATAATTCTGACTACTATGCTTTAATAGTTGGTGATCTAGCAAATAAAATTAAAAATATATATTAATGAACCGTTTTAAGTACATAAAAAATATTTTAATATTATTTTTATTATTTAATAACGCATGTACAAATACTAGAATGATAGTAGAAGGTACAAAAAAAGTAATTAATAAAACTTCTAAAGAAGAAGAAGAAAGCACTCAGAAAGAAAATTTATCTAAAGGACATTATAAAGTTGGTAATCCTTACATAATTAATGGTATTAAATATATTCCAAAACTAGTTTCAGAGTATGATGAAATAGGAATTGCATCATGGTATGGACCAAAATTTAACCTTAAAAAGACAGCAAATGGTGAAATTTTTGATCAAGAAAAAATATCAGCAGCTCATAAAACACTTCCTTTACCAAGTATTGTTAAGGTCACCAATTTAGAAAATAATAATACAATTTTCTTGAGAGTTAATGATAGAGGACCATTTGTTAATGACAGAATTATTGATTTTTCTAAAAAGGCTGCAATTAAATTTGGTTTTTATGAAAAAGGAATAGCACATGTAAGGGTTCAATTAATTGACAGTGGTCCTCATCTATTAGATGAAAAATATTTAAACTATTTATTTTTAGTGAATTATGCAAAAAATATAGATGCTAATGAAATAAAAGAGTTTTCAAAAAATTCTAAATTCTTATTGCAAATTGGAGTATTTAAAGAAAAAAAAAATGCTTTAAACTTATTAGCCTTTCTTAAAAGTAAAATTGATGATAATTTATTCATTAAAAATGCAACAATATTAGAGGATAAAGTAATATATAAAGTTTTTGCTGGTCCATATAAAGAAGAAAAGATTGCTAAACTTTCTGCTGAAAAATTACTTAAACTTGGATTTAACACTATCTATAAAAAGGAATAAGATATATATGAAGGTTTTTTTAAAATTACTAATACTATTTATTATCCACATCAAACCTATTTCTTCTGCAACTACCTCTACAACGGCAAAATTTGCTGTTATTATGGACTTTGAAACAGAAAATATCCTTTATGACAAGGATGCAAACTCAAGAATTTACCCTGCGTCTATGAGTAAATTAATGACTTTATATGTACTTTTTGAAGAAATTTCTTCAGGAAATATTAATATGGATACTGAGTTCCTTGTAAGTGAAAAAGCATGGAGGAAAGGAGGGTCAAAGATGTTTGTAGAGATAGACAGCTATGTTAAAGTTAAAGATCTACTAAAAGGTATTATTGTTCAATCAGGCAATGATGCTTGCATCGTAGTAGCAGAGGGCATTTCTGGAAGTGAAGATGCTTTTGCTGATTTAATGAATAGTAAAGCAAAAAAACTTGGCTTGTTAAATAGTAATTTTAAAAATTCTACCGGTTGGCCTGATGATGAACATTATATGACTCCGTATGATTTAGCATTATTATCTAAAAAACTTATTAATGATTTTCCTGAATTTTTTAATATGTTTAAGGAAAAAGAATTTACTTTCAATAATATAAAACAAGGAAATAGAAATCCTTTATTATATTCATATCAGTTTTCAGATGGACTAAAGACTGGTTATACTGAAGCCTCTGGTTTCTCATTAGCTGCTACAGCAGAAAAATCAGGAAGAAGGCTGATTGCTGTGTTAAGTGGAATGGACAGTGTGAAAGAAAGAAAAGATGAAACTATTAAATTACTTGAATGGGGATTTAGAGAGTATATCAATATAAATTTGTTCAATGCAAATGAGACTATCATTGAAGCTGATGTCTGGTTAGGTGATAAAAGTATAATTGATCTTATTACAAAAAATAATGTAAACTTTACCTTGCACAAAAGAAATATTAACAATTATACAGCAAAAGTTATTTATAATAATCCATTACCTGCACCTATTAATACAGACACAGAATACGGAAAATTAATTATCCAAAATACTTTTAAAGGAGACTTAGAATATCCTCTTTATGCAAAAGAAAGTATTAAAAAAGCTGGTGTTTTTAAAAAAATATCTTCTGCATTAAGCTTTTTTATTTTTGGCGGTTATGCAGAATAGAGTTAGAGGAACTTTAATATCATTTGAAGGAATAGATGGGTCTGGTAAATCTACGCAAATTGAATTAATAAAAAAATATTTACATAAAAATAAAAAAAAAGTTTTATTTACTAGGGAACCTGGAGGTACCCTTGAAGCTGAACTTATTCGTAAATTATTATTAAGTAAAAATAAAAAAATTAAATTTGATAACAAAACTGAAATTTTACTTTTATTAGCTGCAAGGTATGAACACTATAAAAAGTTAATAGAACCTGCAATAACAAATGGTAAAATTATAATATGCGATCGATTCATAGACTCAACTCTAGCTTATCAGTGTACAGGAAATAATGAATTAAAAGAATTCTATTTTCAAATATCTAAGCCATTAATAAATAATTTTGTGCCTGACTTAACAATTTTATTAGATATTTCTCCAACTAAGGCTCTAGAAAGAATTAATAAAAGAAAAAATAAAAATAAATATGATAATAAGAATTTAAGTTTTTTTTCTAATGTAAGAAAAGGCTATAATGAATTGGCTAAAAATAATTCTAGAATTCAAAAATTAAATGCATTAAATGATAAAAGTATATTAGCTGAAAAAATCAGAAAACTTATTTTTAATTTACTTAAATAAAATGACTATTAATTCACTAGAAATAGTTAATAAAATAGAAGGCAATAAAAAAGCTATAAGTTTTTTTTTAAAAAACCTCAATATTACCTATGATGCTAATATATGGATGATAAACGGTTCAAAAGGGATAGGGAAATCTTTTCTTGCAAAGTTAATAGCATCTAATTTATTAGACATAAAATATAAGGATAATGAATATGAAGATGTATTTCATCCTGATTTGGTTGTTTTAAATAAAAATGATAATAAAAAGTATATATCTGTTGATGAAATAAGAAGCTTAAAGAAACTTTTTTATAAAACATCTTTTAGCGGTAGCTACAGAATAGCAATAATTGATAGCATTAATGATTTAAACTTATTTGGTCATAATGCATTATTAAAAACTATTGAGGAGCCACCAAAAGGAAGCTTTATTTTTATTATAAATCACCAAAATAGCTTTGTACCTGCAACTATTAAGTCAAGGTGTAAAATATTAAATTTACAAAAATTAAATGATATAGAAGTTTTGAAAGTGTTAGAAAAAATGAATTTTAAATTAGAAGAAGAAGAGCTTTCTTTTTATTCAAAAATTTCAAGAGGGAGCGTAGGGGATGCAATATATTTTATAAATAATAATTCTTTGCCTATTTATAAATATTTATGCAATTACTTTATAAATATTGAGGACTTCAACGAAATTGAGACTACTAAAGTAATAAATTCAATAATAGAAAAAAAAAATAATCTTATTTTAGTATTTTTTAAGCTAATCAGCTTATTATTTAAAAAAGTAATTAAAAAAATGTTCTTAAATCAATATTCAATTTTAATAGAGGAGGAAAAACTACTAATAGAAAAGTTTAGCAAGCTTTATAGCAAAAGTAATATCTTTCATATTATTGATATAATAGAAACTAAATATAATGATTATATAGCTTTAAATACAGATTTACATACTACATTATATTCTTTATTAATAGAATTGCATAAAAATATTAAAAAATAATGTTATGAAAAATAATTTTTATATTACTACTCCAATTTACTATGTTAATGATATTCCTCATTTAGGACATGCTTATACTAGTTTTGTTGCAGATACAATTTCTAGATATAAAAGACTATCAAATTTTGATGTATATTTTACTACAGGAACTGATGAACACGGACAAAAAGTAGAAAACTCAGCTAGAGATAAAAATATTAACACCCTAGAGTTCACAGATAAAGTCTCTGCTAGATTTAAAGATTTATGTTCTAAGCTTAAACTTACTAATAATGATTTTATTAGAACTACAGAGAGTAGACATAAAAATAAAGTTCAAAAAATATGGAATAAACTTATAGACAATAATGAAATTTATTTAGGAAATTATGAAGGGTGGTACTCTATTAGAGATGAGTGTTTTATTAATGAAAGTGATATTAAAATTAATAAGGATAATGAAAGAATTGGACCATCACTTGATAAATTAAAAAAAGTACAAGAACCTAGTTATTTTTTTAAACTATCAAAGTGGCAAAAACCCTTATTGGATTTTTACAAAAAAAATAAAAATTTTGTAAAACCTGTATCAAGATTTAATGAGGTAAAAAGTTTTGTAGAAAATGGGTTAGAAGATTTATCAATATCAAGAACAAGCTTTAAATGGGGTATAAAGGTTCCAAAAAATGATGAGCACATTATTTATGTGTGGTTAGATGCTTTGTTTAATTACATTAGTGTTTTAGAGGATAATTTAGAAAATAAATATTGGCCCGCTGATATACATATTGTAGGAAAAGACATTTTAAGATTTCATGCGATATATTGGCCTGCATTTTTATTAGCCACTGGTTATGAAATCCCTAAAAGTATTTATGCGCATGGTTGGTGGACAATAAATGGTGAAAAAATGTCAAAATCATTGGGAAATGTTATAGACCCCAATTACCTTGTAGATACATATGGTATAGACCAAGTTAGATACTTTTTACTAAAAGAAATTCCTTTTGGGCAAGATGGGAACTTTTCTGAAGAATTATTAGTCAATAGAATAAATAGTGACTTAGCAAATGATTTTGGTAACCTTGTTCAAAGAGTGCTCACAATGATTCAAAAGTATAATAATGGTAATATTCCTAAAGCTGATAATTTAAATGAAAATGATTTGTCTTTAATAGAACTTCCTAAAAACATTTATGATATTAATAATGTTCAAATGAATAACTATCAGTTTAATATAATGTTAGAAAACATTTGGAAAATTATAAGATCAGCAAATAGCTATGTAGATAACAATGAACCTTGGAACCTACATAAAAATAATAATTTGAAAAGATTGAATAATGTATTATATACATTAGTAAATACTATTTATAAAATAACTATACTCCTTCAGCCATTTTTACCTGAATCTTCAAAAAAAATATTTCATATGCTAAAGCAAAAAGAAGAAATATCTTTCTCTGAAATTAAAAATGACATTAAAGAAGGTGTAAAACTTGAAAAATCTCATCCTATTTTTCCAAGGTTTGATAAGAAGGACTTAAAAATATGATTATTGATAGCCATTGCCATTTAAACATGAAAGATTTTACTCATGATTTATCTGATATTATTAAAAACGCTAAAAATAATGATATAAATGGTATGCTTACTATTTCAACAAAAATAGAAGAATTTAAAAATATAAGTAATATAGCAAAAAATAATAAAAATGTTTGGTACTCTCTAGGCATACACCCTCATAATGTTAATAATAATTACAAAGATCTACAATCAGCTATTGCTGAATTTAAGTCAGACAAAAAATTTATAGGGATAGGAGAAACAGGACTAGATTATTTTTATGAGAATAGCAGTAAAAAATTACAAATTGAGTCATTTATTAATCATATAGAGTTATCTAGAAGTACTGAATTACCTATTATAATACACACAAGAGATGCAGACAAAGATACTATTTCAATATTAAAAGATGAATATCAAAAAAACCCCTTTAAAGGGTTAATTCATTGTTTTACTGCAACAGAGGAATTAGCAAATGAGGTATTGAAATTAGGCTTTTTTATATCTATCTCTGGTATTATAACATTTAAAAATGCTAAAGTATTAAGAGATATTGTTAAAAAAATACCACTAGAACGACTTTTAGTTGAAACAGATGCTCCTTACCTATCTCCTGAGCCTATGAGGGGCAAAAGAAATGAGCCTGCACATGTTATTCATACAGCAAATTACTTAGCAGATATGTTGAATATAAATCCTAAAGAACTATATGAAGCTACCACAAATAATTTTTTTAATTTATTCACTAAAGCAGAGTTTGTTAAATGAAAATTACTATTTTAGGATCAGGATCATCAGGAGGCGTTCCTTTAATAGGAAATTACTGGGGTGAGTGTGATCCAAATAATCCTAAAAACATTAGAACTAGAGTATCTGTATTAGTTACATTAGATAATAAAAAGAATATTTTAATAGATACTTCACCTGACCTTAGAATGCAGTCAATAAGTAATAATATTAAAAAAATAGATGCTGTTTTATGGACACATGCTCATGCAGATCATGCCAATGGGATAGATGATTTAAGACAATTTTTATGGACAAGAAAAGAACAATTACCAGTTTATGGCTCCAAAGATACAATTAATTCATTAAAAACAAGGTTTGACTATGTTTTTAGCCAAGATAATAGTTATTTCAAACCACCGTTAAAAGTAAATACAATTGACGAAGGAGAGTTTAGCGTATGTTCTACCAAAGCTTTCGCATTTAATCAAAATCATGGAAAAGAGTTAACCTATGGTTATAAGGTAGAAAAGTTTGCTTATTCTACAGATGTTAAATCGTTCCCTAAAACATCAGAAAAATATTTATATGACTTAGACTTATGGGTCATTGATTGTGTTAGATATGAGCCACATTATAGTCATTCTCACTTTGATCAGACAATTCAATGGATTAAAAAATTTAAGCCCAAAA
>CACMQH010000011.1 GCA_902615805.1 Rhodospirillaceae bacterium | reverse complement strand
AGTTATTAAATGACTTATCAAACCCTCTTAGCAACCTCAATAGCATTAATAAAAGACTAGACCTAGTAAACTTTTTTTATGACAACTTTGATGATTTAAATAATATAGTAGCAAAGTCAATAAATAACTTTCCTGATATTTCAAGATCTTTGAGCAGGCTTTCTCTTGGCAGAGGCGGCCCAAAAGATTTATTTTGTATTTTGAATGGACTAAAAAAATCTATTGAATTATGTGAGGTAGTTAATGATAAGGTAGATGGTTTAAATGACGATTTCTTTTTAAAATTTTTAAAAAACACTAAAGGTAATAAGGACGTTCAAAAAATAGTACTTACTTTAGAATCTGCACTAGGAGAAAATCTTCCGTTACTTTCTAGAGATGGTAATTTTATTAAAGCAGGATTTGATGAAAAACTTGATGAAGTTAGAAAATTTAGAGATGAAGCTAAAGCCTTAATTATAAAAGAAGAAGAGTCAGAAAAAAAATTATCTGGAATTAATAATTTAAAAATTAAATACAATAGTTTTTTAGGATACTTTATAGATATTTCTAGTTCTAATAACGATAAACTTAAAAATACTGACCTACACTATATACATAGACAAACGCTAAAAAATTCCTTCAGGTATACTACAAAAAATTTAACAAGTATTTCTGAAAAAATTTTGAATGCTAATTTTGAAGCATTAGAATTAGAGGTAGAAATTTATAACAAATTAGTAAGCTTATTATTACAATCTTCAGGAAATATTCTTAATATTGCAAACTTAGTTGCTAGAATAGATGTGGCAATTAGTTGGTCAAATTATGCAAAAAAGTATGGTGCAGTAAGACCACAGCTTAATGATAGCTCTGAGTTTATTGTTAAAAAAGGAAGACATCCATCAGTTGAAAAAACGCATACAGAAAGCTTTATTGCTAATAATTGTGTATTAAATGAGAAAGATAATAATCTATTTAGATTAATAACTGGACCGAATATGTCGGGTAAATCAACGTATTTAAGACAGAATGCTTTAATACTTATAATAGCTCAAGCAGGAGGATATTGTCCTGCTGAACAGGTCAACATTGGTGTATGTGATAAATTATTTTGTAGAGTAGGTTCGGGAGATGAACTAGCAAAAGGAAACTCTACCTTTATGGTAGAGATGCTTGAGACAGCTAACATTTTAAACTCAGCAACCAACAGATCTTTAGTAATATTAGATGAAATAGGTAGAGGAACTTCTACATATGATGGTATGTCTTTGGCTTGGGCAACTGTAGAATTTTTAATGCAAAATATCAAATGTAAAACATTATTTGCAACTCATTACAATCAACTTTCAGCATTAGAAAAAAATTATACTTTACTGAAACTAAATACGTTTAGAGTTAAGAAATGGAAAAGTGAATTGATTTTCCTTCATCAATTAATAGAAGGTGTTGCTGAAAGTTCTTATGGAATAGAAGTGGCAAAAATGGCAGGATTGCCTGAAGTGGTTGTAATAAAAGCAAGAGAAGTATTAAATAATCTAGAAAATGGTTTAGGCGTTGAGAATATTAATTCAGATATTCAGACTATCGATATAAATAGAGAAAAAAAAAATACTATGTTAAAACTTTTGGAAGATCAGATTATAAGTTTAAATTTAAATAACTTAACGCCGATTGAGGCTTTAAATTTTTTAAAGGAAATAAAAGATAAGTTAGAGGAATAAAATAAGGCATGAGTGTTTTCAAATCTTTTAGCTTAATGAGTATATTAACTGTTTTAAGTAGAATACTTGGTTATGGTAGAGATCTTCTTTTTGCATTCATATTTGGAGCTTCCTCAAGTGCAGATAGTTTTCTATTAGCTTTTAGGCTTCCTAATTTATTTAGGAGGTTGTTTGCTGAAGGAGCAATAAGCAATGCACTTATTCCTCTTTATTTAGATATTAAAAAAAAATCAAATAAGAAAATAGCTCAGACTTTTTATAATTCAGTTTTTAATTATTTAATTATTATTTTATTAATTGTTACTGTGCTAGCTGAAATTTTTATGAAAGAAATAATTTCCTTTTTAGCACCAGGGTTCACTGAAGAGCTTATAAATAAAACAACTTTTTTAGCATCAATAATGTTTCCTTACCTGGTACTTATTTCCATATCCTCTTTTATAGGAGCGTTATTTAATGCTAATGGTAGATTTGCTATGTGGGCTTTTAGCCCAATTATTTTAAATTTAGGTATGATTATAGCTTTAGGTGTTAGTTACTTTTATTTTGCTATACCAGAATTAATTCTATCATGGGCTGTAATTATTTCAGGAATATTGCAATTACTAGTAATGATTTTTTGGTCTTTTAAAATTAATATCAAAATTAAATTTTCAAAGCCAAGAGTTTCAAAAAATATTAAAAAGTTTTTTTCGCTTTTAATGCCAAATATTCTTGCAGGGGGAATACTTCAAATAAATCAATTTATAGGTGTAATTTTTGCCTCTAGCATTATGGGGGCTATATCATGGCTCTATTATGCCGATAGAATAGTACAATTACCTCTTGGTATTTTTGTTGTTTCTATTTCTACAATTTTATTAACTACTTTATCTAATCAGAAAGCAAAAAAATCAAAAAAAAATATTAGCCAACAAATCGAATTTTCATGTCTATTAATGCTTTGTCTAACTTTATTATGTATGTTAGGTCTTATAGCATTATCTGACCTAATTGTAGATATTTTATTTAAAAGAGGTAAGTTTGGACTAGGAGATGTTTTAGCTACTAGTGATGCCATTGTAATGTATTCAATAGGTCTTCCAGCTTTTGGTTTTATAAAAATTTTTTCTGTAATATTTTTTTCAGAAAAGAATACACTTATTCCTTTTCTAATATCTACGTTATCAATGTTAGTAAATTTGTTTCTTATAGTGCTATTAGTCGGCAGTATGGGACACCTAGGTATTGCTTTATCTTTAAGTTTAGCAAGTTACTTCAATGTAATTGCTTTATATATATTTTTACATAAGAAAAAATATTGGAAATTAAATAAAAATTTCATAAAAAAGATTTTTAAGATTTTAATAAGTTCTTTTTTAACATACATTTTATTAATAACTGCATATATGCTAATATTATTTAGTGATTACTTTAGTTTGTCTGGATTTATGTCTAAAACTTTTACTTTAAGTTTATTAATGTTTTTCGCAGTCATTACTTTTGCAGTTTTATTAATTATGTTTAGAGTAATAAATTACAATGCTATAAAGAATAGAAAGTTTAGTGACCTTTTCACGGAGAGGAAATTTGGATAGGATTTTTTCAGGCGTACAACCAACAGGAAATTTGCATATAGGAAATTATCTAGGTGCTATAAAAAACTTTGTTGAGTTACAGAATAATACTAAACAGTCTACCTGCTACTATTGTGTGGTAGATCTTCATGCAATTACAGTATGGCAAGAGCCCGCCAAACTTAAAAAAGATACTTTAGAAACTGTAGCTTGCTTTATAGCTGCTGGTATTGACCCAAAAAAAAGTATAATCTTTAATCAATCAAAAGTTTCAATGCATTCAGAGTTGGCTTGGATATTAAATTGTGTATGTAGAATGGGTTGGTTAAATAGGATGACACAATTTAAGGAAAAAGCTGGAAAAAATAGAGAGAATGTTTCTGTTGGTTTGTTTACTTATCCTGTATTAATGGCTTCTGATATTTTAGCATATAAATCAAATAAAGTTCCTGTTGGCGAAGATCAAAAACAACACCTTGAATTAGCCAGAGATATAGCAAAAAAATTTAATAATGATTTCGAAGTTGATTTTTTTCCTGAGGTGGAACCATTAATTTTTGGTGGAGCTACCAGAGTTATGAGCTTAAGAAACGGGATAAATAAAATGTCTAAATCAGATATCTCAGACTATTCAAGAATAAATATAATGGATAGTAAGGATTTGATTGTTAATAAAATAAAAAAGGCCAAAACTGATAGTAATGTAATTATGGGAGAAGAGGTCTTGGATGAATCAGGAAAATTTTCAAAAGAAATAATAAGTCAGAGACCTGAAGCATGTAATTTATTACAAATATATAGCGCTATATCAGAGGCATCAGTTACAGAAACTTTAAAAATTTTTGAAGGAAAAGAATTTAGGGTGCTAAAAGAAGTTTTAGCTGAAACTCTAATTCAAAAAATATTTCCTATAGGGCATGAAGTGAGAAAAATGCTAAATGAAGAAAATTATCTTAAAAGAGTATTAGAAGAAGGTGCTCAAAAAGCAAAAGAGCAGGCAGAAGAAAATTTAAAGGAATTAAAAAATATAATTGGATTTATTTAAAAAAATTGGAAATTTATTTACCTATAGCCGAAATTTCACAAAATATATTCTTTTTATTGAGTATAGGTTTTGTAGCTGGCGTGTTATCAGGAATGTTCGGCGTTGGAGGAGGGTTTCTAACTACTCCTATATTGATTCTTAGTGGAGTGCCTCCTGCAGTAGCAGTTGGAAGTGAAGCAAACCATATTGTGGGGTCTTCCTTAACAGGGTTTTTGAATTATTTTAGAAGAAAAAATGTTGATATAATTATGGGAGCAATACTTCTTTTAGGTGGAGTAATTGGTTCCGCAAGTGGAGTTTTTTTGTTCAGGCTTTTATCAATTCAAGGCAGAGTCGAAGAGGTAATATCATTTACCTACATTTTGTTTTTAGGATCAGTGGGCATTTATATGCTTTATGAAAGTCTTAAAACTAGGAAGAAAAAAAAATTAGGATCTTTAATAAAGCTACATGAGCACAGTTGGATACATGGATTACCATTTAGAATAAAATTCAGAAGATCAAAACTTTATATAAGTGTAATTCCTCCTTTATTAATAAGTTATATTATTGGAGTTTTAGCAGCTATAATGGGAGTAGGAGGAGGCTTTATTTTAGTTCCAGCAATGATTTATTTATTGGGAATGTCGACACAAGTTGTTATAGGTACTTCTTTAATGCAGATACTGTTTGTATCAATTACTTCTACTATTATGCATGCGTATATAAATCAAACTGTTGATGTAATTTTATCTGGGTTACTATTATTAGGGGGGGTATTAGGAGTACAAATGGGAGCTTTTGTTGTACAAAGAGTTTCTGGAGAAGTGCTTAGAATGCTATTGGGAATAATAATAGTTTGTCTATGCCTTTTTTTGATTTCTGAATTAGTAATAGATCCTAAGTATATTTTTATATTGGATTTATTACAGTGAAGCTTTTTTTAATTTTTTACCTGGTATTTTTTATTTCGATATTCAAAGCGAACTCAAAGAAGCTTATTATAGCCGATATATCTGACAATAAAATAAATATAGATGTAGGGTTTAAAGGAGCAAAACTTTTATTTTTTGGAGTAATTGATGAAGAGGGTGATGTGGTAGTATCAGTAACTGGGCCAAGAAAAACAGTTAAAGTAAGAAAAAAAGAAAAAAAAATGGGTTTATGGCTAAATTCTGATACTAAAGTATTCTTTGATGTTCCATATTATTATTATGTAGCATCCACAAGACCTCTGAAAGAATTGAATGCTGAAAATGTATTTCAAATTAATCAAGTTGGACTAGAAAATATTAGATTTGCTGGAGCAGAGGAGCAAGAAGAAAGGAGTAGCTGGGTGAATGGAATAATAAAAAGTATGATAGAGGCAGGAAGATATAATCCTGAGCAAGGATTAATTCAAATATCTGATAAAAGATTATTTAAAACTGAACTAAACTTTTCCGCTGAACTAGTAGATGGACAATATTTAGTTGATACTTTATTGTTAAAAGAAGGTGCTGTTATTGCAGCTAGAAGATCTTTTATAAATGTATCAAAGACAGGTTATGGTGAAAAAATTTATAAAATGGCTAATGATAATGGCTTACTTTATGGGTTAACCGCTGTGTTTTTTGCTTTTATCTTTGGTTTTATTGTGCATGAAATTACTAGGAGGTTTTATGCTTAAAAAAATAAATTCTAAAAAGTTAAAAGAATATCTTTTAGTATATGTTGATGAATCGGACGAGTTTTTGGAAGCAATGAAGTATGCCTGTGAATTAGCAAAAACTGAAAGTTTAGGAATAATATTATTATATATCATCCAAGATGAAAACTTTAGACACTGGAAAGGTGTAGAAAATATTATGAGGGAAGAACAAAGGAACGAAGCTAAAGAAGTTTTAGAAAAATATATTACATTCATTAAGGATAATTATAAGCTTAATGTAAAATCATATATTAAGACAGGTGAAAAACTGGAGATTTTGATAAAAACTTTGAACAGTAAAAGGCCTAAAGTGAAAAACTTAGTATTAGGTTTAGCAATGGATAAAATAGAAAACAATAAAGTTATATCTTCATTAACTGGAATCTTAAGAAAAAAATTAACATTGCCTATAATTATTGTTCCGGGTAAAATAAAATAATGTTTATTAATGTTGAAGAAACACCCAATCCTAATACGCTTAAATTTATTCCTGAAAAAGATATAAATGTTGATAGGTCATATATTTTTAAAAATACCGACAATCATAAAAATAACGACTTTTTAAAAAACTTATTTGATATAGATGGAGTGGAAAGTATTTTAATAGACTCAGGCTTCATATCAGTAACTAAGGATAACAGTTCATCTTGGGCTGTACTTCGTACAATTTTGACCAGTAAGATTGGAGTTTTTTTAGAAAAGAATAACTATGTGATTGATCTGACTTTAAATAATGAAAAGGTTAATGATAATAAAAAACCTTTAACTGATATAGAAAAAAGCATAGTAGAGCTTTTAGAAACAAGGGTAAAACCGGTAGTTGCAAGCCATGGCGGCGAGATTTCTTTTAATAGTTTTAAAAATGGTACAGTTTATCTTGAATTAAAAGGTAGTTGTGCTGGTTGTCCTTCATCAACAGCTACTTTAAAAATGGGAATAGAAAATATGCTTAAGCATTACCATAAAGATATAAAAGAAGTTGTAGAAATTAATTAGCGCTAGAACCAAAAAAATTTTTTATTAAAGGGTAATTAGAAGAATTGAACAATTGATAATGCCACCATTCTTTATGATAAAAATCAAACCCCGCTAGAGTCATTATTGATAGTAATAGTCTTCTATTTATTTTAGCATTTTTGTTTATTTCTTTAGAGAGATGATAAGCATTATCTGTAAAGTCATCAAATTTTGTTCCCATATCTAATTCATTTCCATTAAAATCTATTAAGGTTAAATCAATTGCTATTCCTTTGGTATGAGGTGAGCCTTTTTTAGGGTCAGAGAGAAAGTTGGGGTTGGGATCAAAATTCCATAAAGCCTCTTGAACATATGATGGTCTATAGGCATCAAATATTTTAAAGTAATAACCTAAGTCCTTAGCAATGTTAATTGCATCAAGAAGTTTATCTGCTGCTTCTTCTAACAAAAAACATCGGTTTTCTAGAAAAATTTTTTTACCCAAAATATTATCTTCACTTGCGTATTTTAAATCTAAAATAACGTCAAATGTATTTTTTTTAATTTCTATTAGATGCATATTATATTAATATACTATTATTTTTATGAAAAAGTCATTCTTATCTATTGAAACTTCTTTAAATAGAATTTTTTTAGTTCTACATATCAAAGACAATTTAATATCAAATAGTAAAATTTTAGAAAATAGTGTCGAAGTTGAAATAAACCAAATGTTTGATGAAATATTAGAAGAGGGGAAGGCTTGCTTTTTTGACCTTGATTATATTATGGTTTCTCTGGGGCCTGGGTCTTATACAGGAACAAGAGTAGGTTTAGCTGCAGCAAAAGCTATAGCAGTATCAATTAATAAGCCTATATTTGGATACACAAATTTTAGTGCGATCTACAACCAAGGAATTATTGACAGTTTAATTAAAAGTAATTCAAATACAGGAATTATAATAAAGGCAAGCAAATATGATGCTTACTATCAGCTAATAAAAAATAATTCTTTTTCTAACCATCAAGTTTTAAGCATAAATGATTTAAATAGTGTTAGTTTAATGTGTGAAAAAACTTTAGGAAATTATTATAAAGTGGATGAAATTAAAAATTATTGTTTTTGTCTTCCTAAAAAAGAATCTATTTTAAAAATTTTTTTAAAATATCTTGAAAATAAATATAATTATGAAAATAAAAATTTAGAACCTTTATATATTAAGGGACATTATGCTGAGAAGTGATGCCGTAAAAAATGATTCTTTATATGAATATTATTGTAAAGTAGAGGATGATTACGAAAAAAAATGGGAAAAAAAAGATTTTTATTCATTTATTTCAAACCAGGATAATATTTTTATTTTATCTCATCCAAAACCATTAGGTTATCTAAAGGCTAGAGTAGCTAGAGATGAAATAGAAATTATTTCGATAATAATTGATAAGAAATTTAGAAAAGTAGGTATAGGAAAAAGTTTACTGAATAAGCTATTAGATATAGCATTAAAGAAAAAAATTAATAATATTTTTTTAGAAGTTTCTGTAGAAAACCAAATAGCTATCAGTTTATACAAGAAGTTTAATTTTATTAAAGTTGGCAAAAGAAAAAATTATTACTTCCAGAATGGAAGATATATAGATGCTGATATTATGAGATTAACTCTTTTTTGAAATCTCTAAACTAAAAACATCATTGTTTATTTTTATTTTATTATCAATTTGATAACCTAACTCTTTCAAACTTGATGGCAACCCATCTAAGGCTTCACCTTTTTTAATATGTACGTTTAAATATTGATTAGATTTTAACTTTTCTAAAGCAATTTTAGTTTTTACAAAAGTGATAGGACATTTATCATTTGTAATATCTAATAATATTTTTTCTTTCTTTTTCATGCTCATAATGTAAAATATATATCATTGATAACAAAAAAATGAAAAAAAATAAAAAAGTAACTTCTAGAATAGAAAAACTTTGTGCAGAAAATGGTGTAAAGTTCACACATCAAAGAAGAATTATAGCTGAGGTTATTTCTAATTCTGATGACCACCCAGATGCCAACGAGGTATATTTGAGGGCTAATAAAATTGACTCTAGAATTAGCTTAGCAACTGTATACAGAACTATTAAACTTTTTGAAGAGTATAACGTATTAAATAGAATAGAGCTTGGTGGAAAAAGGGCTAGATATGAGGAATTAAATGAGGATGAACATCACGATCATTTAATAGATATAGATAGTGGAGAAATAATAGAGTTTGTTAACGAAGAAATAGAAAACCTTCAGATGAAAGTTGCTAAAAAGCTTGGTTATGAATTAGTTGACCACAGAATGGAACTTTTTGGAAAGAAAATTTTAAAGAAGAATTAAATGGCAATAGCAGAAGATTATAACTTTGAGTCTATAAATATAATTTCTGGTAATCTAGAGGTTAGGTTAGCAGAAAATAGTTTGGAAATTGATGCTGCCCAAGCTTTGAGATATAAAGTCTTTTTTGAAGAGATGCAAGCTATACCCTCAAATAAACAAAAAAAATCTAAAAGAGACATTGATGAATTTGATCACTACTTTGATCACATATTAGTAGTTGATCATAATAAATCAGGAAAAATATATGATAAAGTAGTGGGAACTTATAGGTTAAATGGAGGAAAACATAAAGATAAAGAAAGCTTTTTTTATACATCAGGAGAGTATGACTTATCAAAATTAATAGCCCTTGACGGTAATATTTTAGAACTAGGTAGAAGTTGTGTAGATCAAAAGTATCGTAATGGAAAAACTATGCAGTTACTTTGGTCTTTTATTGCCCAATATGTTATTAAATATAATATTGAAATTATGTTTGGTTGCGCATCTTTTCCAGGAATAGATGTTAAAAAACATAAATCGGCTTTAGCTTATCTTAATAAGAAATATTTAGCCCCAGCTCATATTAGGCCAGTTGCTGTTAAAAAAAGATATATTAAAATGAAAGATGATGAGCTAATTAATGATAGTAATTTTAAAAAATTTATCTCATCTATTCCACCACTTATAAAAGGATATATTCGCTTAGGAGCTTTTGTAGGGGATGGTGCTGTTATAGATTACGACTTTAATACCACAGATGTATGCATCGTTTTACCAACCAAAAAGGTTGCTGCAAGATATATGGACCACTTTGATAGAAAGTAATATTGAGATAATTATTTGTTTTTACTTTTGAAAGTTTTTTTAATTTTTTTAATAATTTTAGTATTAGGTCCAATTCAGTACATTTTAGTTAAAACTAAATTGAGACAAAGAACATACATTCCAATAATCTTTCATAAAGTTTTATTAAAAATACTAGGTGTTAAGGTAACGTTAATAGGAGAAAAAACATCAATTAGACCTTTAATTTTGGTAGGAAACCATACTTCCTATATTGATATAATAATTTTAGGCTCAATTATGCCTATTTGTTTCATTGCAAAACAAGAAATAAAATCTTGGTTTTTATTTGGTTTTTTAGCAAAAATGCAGAATACAATTTTTATAAAAAGAAAGAATTTTAAAACTTTAGAGAATATTAAAAATATAAATAAAGATTTAGATTATAGAAGCGCGATTGTATTGTTTCCTGAAGGAACAACAAACTCAGGAAAAAAAATTTTAAATTTTAAAAGTAGCCTGTTTAACTTATTTGAAGGTAATAATAAATTAAGATTGCAAAATTTTTCGCTTTGTTATACACATGTAAATGATATGCCTATAGATAATAGAACTAGACCACAAATATCATGGTATGGAGATATGAGTATAGTTACTCATTTGCTTAATTTTCTTAAACTAAGCAGTATAAAGGCAACAGTTGTTATGCATCCTGTAATGCAATTAGAGGGATATGATAGAAAGACTATATCTATGTTGTCTTTTAAACAAGTTAAAGAAGGAATTATTACAGTTTTTAAAAATCTATAACTAATAATATAAGAATCATATATTGAAAAAATCTATTTATATCAAAACTTTTGGCTGCCAAATGAATAGCTATGATAGTGATCGTTTATTAGAAAGTGTAAAAGGCACTCACGAACAGGTAAAGTCTCCTGAAACGGCAGATGTAATAGTTTTTAATACTTGTCATATAAGAGAGAAGGCTGCTGAAAAGATTTATTCTGAATTAGGTAAAATTAAAGAAATAAAAAAGAATAATGTTGATGCTAAATTAATTATTACCGGTTGTGTTGCTCAAGCTGAGGGAAAAGCGATGATCAGTAGACAGCCAATTATTGATGCGGTTATAGGCCCTCAAATGTATCATAAATTTAATAAGGTAATAGAAGAAGTTAAAAATAAAAAAGTATTTGAGTTAGACTTTGACAGTAAGGACAAATTTAAATCTCTTAAGAAAAAACGTCTTACCTTCAGTACGTCGGCATTTGTTACTATTCAAGAAGGTTGTGATAAATTTTGTAGTTTTTGTGTAGTACCTTTTACTCGAGGAGCAGAGGCTTCAAGAAAATCTTATCATATTTTTGAAGAAGTAAATCATTTAGTAGAGAATGGATGTAAGGAAGTTGTGCTATTAGGTCAAAATGTTAATGCATATCATGGAGTTGACAAATATAATAATGAAGTAAATCTAGCAAAATTAATAATTTCTTTAGAAGAGATAAAAGATTTAAAAAGAATAAGTTATACCACTTCTCATCCTATAGATATGAATGAAGAATTGATTGAATTACATGGGTATAGTAAGAAATTAAATCCTTACTTACATCTGCCCGTTCAATCAGGCTCAGATAAAATTTTAAAGCTTATGAATAGAAAATATACAAAAAAATCATATCTACAAATTATTGATAGATTAAGAAATAGGTGTTCAGACATAGCTTTATCATCTGATTTTATAGTAGGCTATCCAGATGAAACTAGGAGAGATTTTCAAGATACTCTAGACTTAGTTAAAGAAGTAAACTTTGCTCAAGCTTATTCTTTCAAGTATAGTAGAAGATTAGGAACAAAGTCTGCTAGAAATAATTTAAATAATATAAGTAATGAAGAAAAAAATGATAGACTTCAGGAATTACAAGAATTACTGAATTCTCAACAAAAAAAATTTAATACTAATTTTGTTTCTAAAAAAGTAGAGGTTTTAGTTAAAGGTAAAGGAAAAAAAATCAATCAGTACAGAGGAACTACAAAATGGATGCAAGTTGTAAACTTTGAGTTTTCTGAAGAAGTAAAAAGTATTGAAAATGTAAAAATTATAAAGGCCAGCAACAATAGTTTGCTTGGAGAAGTCTTATAGTAGTAGCAAAACAAAAACAAGTTATCTTCGATGTGAATGATAATAAAATAGCAGCCTTAATTTTTGGAGAAGGCGATAAAAATATAAAGCATATAGAAAAATTATTGGACTTAAGAATTAATGCCAGGGGTAACATATTATGTATTACAGGAGAAAATGCAGATAAGGCTAAAAATATAATTGAAAGTCTTATAGATTCCGCAAAAGATAAAAGAATAATAGATAATGATGAAGTAGAAGCCGCAATAAGATTATGTGAAAATAGGAAAGAAATTAGAAATAAAAATTTATTTATTAAAACTCCAAAAAAAAAAATAGCGCCTAGATCAATACAACAAGAAAAATATATAATTGCTCTTAAAAATAAAGTTTTAACTTTTGGTATAGGGCCAGCTGGAACAGGAAAAACTTATATAGCAGTTGCCGATGCAGTAGAAAAAATAACCTCAGGAGCAGTAGATAAAATTATTCTATCTAGACCTGCAGTAGAAGCAGGAGAACAATTAGGTTTTTTGCCTGGAGACTTAAAAGAAAAAATAGATCCTTATCTCAGACCATTATATGATTCTCTTGAAGATTGTTTGTATTCAGATAAAATTTCAAAGTTAATTGATAGAGAAAAAATAGAGATAGCTCCTTTAGCTTTTATGAGAGGAAGAACTTTAGCTAATTCTTACATAATTTTAGATGAAGCACAAAATACTTCACCTATGCAAATGAAAATGTTTTTAACAAGGTTAGGCAAAGATTCCCAAATGGTTATAACTGGTGATTTGTCTCAAATAGATTTACCAGAACAAAATAAATCAGGATTATTAGATGCTATTAATGTAACAAAAAAACTTAAAGAAATAGAACACATTCACTTTAGTGAAAAAGATGTGGTAAGGCATCCCTTAGTGACTAAAATTGTAAAAGGTTATAATGAAAGAAAAGAGCATAGATGAAAAATTATTGTTTCAATTCTAATATTTATATATATCAAAAAGAAGTAAAATGGAAAGCTGATGAAATAAATACTATTAGAAAAGTAATTAAAGTCACTAATACTCAAAGAAATGGATTAACAATTAGGTTGTCTAATGATAAAGAAGTAAAGTCTTTTAATCTAAAATGGAAAGGCATAAATAAATCAACTAATATTTTAAGTTTTTTAAATAATAATAAGGTTTTTTCTTTTGAAAATAATATGATATATCTAGGTGATATAATAATATCCTATGATACATTATTAAAAGAAGTAAAAAGTAAAAAAATTGATTTTAAGGATCATTTATCTCACATCTTAATACATGGAATATTACACTTGAAAGGCTATACTCATGAAAAAGAGGAAGATACACGATTAATGCAAAATGAAGAAAAAAGGCTTCTAAAAAATTTGAAGATAAAAAATCCTTATAAAATATAAAGTGTTTAATTTGATTGAATTCTTAAAAAATATTTTTTTTCCAAAAAAAGCGGCATCTGATTTAGTTGATAATTTAAAGAATAGCTCAGAGTTAACAAATGATCAAACTCATATGTTAGGAAACTTGCTAAAGCTTGGAAACATACAAATCAGAGACATTATGGTACCAAGGGCAGACATAGTGTCTATAAATATTGAGAGCGACTTTGAAACTACATTAAAACTTTTTATCGAAGCAGCGCATAGCAGACTTCCAGTATATAAAGATCAATTAGATAATATTGTAGGTATGCTACATGTTAAAGATCTTTTGCCGTACTGGCAAAAAAATTCTAAATTTTCAATAGAAAAAGTTACAAGAAATGTCTTATTTTCTTCACCTGCAATGTTAGTTAATGACTTATTAGAACAAATGAGAGCTACTAGGACTCACTTAGCGATTATAGTTGATGAACAAGGTGGTACTGACGGAATAGTGACAATAGAAGATTTAGTTGAAGAAATAGTGGGAGAAATAGAAGATGAGCATGACTCAAAGGAAAAGCCTTTGATAACAACTTTAGATAATGGAGGTTTGTTAGTTGATGCCAGAACTAATATAACAGATTTAGAAAGAGCATTAGGTATTGACTTTTCTAATATTGAACTTGATGAGGACACCGAAACTGTAGGAGGTCTCATATCAAATATAAGTGGAAAAATACCAGAGGTTAATGATAATATTCCAGAACCAAAACTAGGTATAAATTTTAAAATATTAGAAGCTGACCATAGAAAAATACATAAAGTATTAGTATCAAGAGGAGAAAGTTAAGGAGCGAAAGATATTTATTTTAAAATATTATTTTCTCATTAGTTTTTTACTAGGATGTATAGGAAGTTTAGGGTTAGCTCCGTATAATATTTTTATATTTTCTATTTTATCATTATCTATAACTCTTTTTATATTAGAAAAAATAGATAATGCTAAAAAAGCTTTTCACATTGGTTTTTTTTATGGCTTAGGATTTTATATATCAAGTCTATATTGGATTTCTATATCTTTCAAAATAGCAAATATGGGGGGCTTTTTTTTAGGCTCATTAGCTGTTTTAATGCTATGCACTTTTTTATCACTTTTCTCAGCTTTAAATTATTATCTAATAAAAAGTTTGAGTATAAAACGTCATATATTATTCAATAGTATTTTGATTATAATTTCCTTTTCCATTTTTGATTGGATAAAGGGAAATATTTTATGGGGCTTCCCTTGGACCCCAATGTCTGTAATCTGGTCTTCAAATTCATCAACTCTGGCGCCATTTTCATACCTTGGTGTATGGGGATACTCTTTAGTAACATATTCTTTAGTTGTAGGTATTTATCTATTATATAAAAATATCAAGCTTTCTATATATTTTGTATTACCTTTTATACTAGTTTTACTTTTAAGCAACTTTATACCTAGAAAATTTATTAGTGTTGCAGAAAACTTTCATATTAGACTTGTACAACCTAATATTAAACAAATTGACAAATGGGATAAAACGAAAACTCTAACAAATATAAACTTACTTATTAATCTAACAAAGCATAATAATAAAAAAAATATTGATTTAGTAGTATGGCCAGAAACAGCTGTATTATTTGATATTATGGAAGAGACTAGTACTAGTTTATTATTAAAAAATAGTTTTAAAAACATTGAAAATATTATAATAGGAGGAATTAGAAAAGAAAAAAAAAATAAAAACAGAAAAGTTTATAACTCTTTATTTTTAATAGATAAAATTAGTAATACTATAAGTTACCATGACAAAATCAAACTAGTTCCTTTTGGTGAGTATATTCCATTTAGAAATGTATTAAAGAATTTTAAAATTTTATTAGGTGGACTAGACTTTTCTTCAGGAGAAAAACTTAACTATTTAGAGTTAAATAATAATGTAAAAGTATTACCACTAATTTGTTATGAAGTAATTTTTCCTAAAACTACGAGCTTATCAAAAAACAATTTTGATTTAATAGTCAATATAACTAATGATGCTTGGTTTGGAAATTCAAGAGGACCATACCAACATTTGGAATTAGCTAAGATTAGAACAGTTCTAGAAGGCAAATATATGATTAGAGTTGCTAATACAGGAATATCTTCAATAATTGATTATAATGGAAATATAGTTGAGAAAATAAATCTTGGTAAATCTGGAGTAATTGATAAAAAATTAGTTTTATATAAAAAAAATACTCTGTATAGTTATTTAGGAGATAATATTTTTTATGCTTTATTATTAGTTTTGGTTTTAATTCTTATAAAAATAAATTTTAAATATGGTTTGAAAAAAAAATATGAAAGAAAATGAATATATTTTTACTAGTGAGAGTGTCTCAGAAGGTCATCCAGATAAGATATGTGATCAAATTTCAGATGCTGTAGTTGATTATTATTTATCAAATTGTACCCTCCCTGAAAAAGCGAGAGTAGCTTGTGAGACTATGGTTACTTCAAATAAAGTAATTATTTCTGGAGAAGTTAGAGGAGATGGTGAGCTCAAAAACGTTGATAATAATAAAATTGAAAGTATTGCTAGAAGAGTAATAAAGACTATAGGTTATGAACAAGAAACTTTTCACTGGAATAAGGTAGAAGTTGACGTGAACTTGCATAAACAGTCAACAGATATTGGAAGAGGAGTTGACGCAATTGAAAAAAATCAAGAGGGAGCAGGGGATCAGGGAATTATGTTTGGATATGCTAGCAATGAGACTGATGTTTTCATGCCATATCCAATTAAATTAAGCCATGATTTACTTAAAGAATTAAGAAATAAAAGAATAAAAAAAGAAATATTAAATCTTGGACCAGATGCAAAATCACAGTTTTCTATAAAATATAAAGATGGTAAACCGGTTGGGCTTCATTCTGTTGTTTTGTCAGTTCAGCATGAAGAGGGTAATACACCAGAAAAAATAAAAGATAAAGTTTTGCCTATAATTGAAGAAATTAAACCTAAGAGTTGGAAATTACCATACGACAATATTTTCATAAATCCTACGGGCAACTTTGTAATAGGAGGGCCTCACGGGGATGCTGGCTTAACTGGAAGAAAGATAGTAGTAGATACTTACGGAGGAATATGCCCTCATGGAGGAGGAGCTTTTTCAGGAAAAGATCCTTCTAAAGTAGATAGATCAGGTGCTTATATGGCAAGATATATTGCGAAGAACTTGGTAGCCGCTGAAATAGCTGAAAAATGTACTATACAACTTGCTTATATTATTGGTGTAGCTGAGCCTATTTCTATATTTTTGGATACTCATGGTACAGGCAAAGTTCAAGCACAAAAGTTGATTAAAATCATAAAAGAAATATTTGATTTAAAACCATCAGGTATAAGAAGAATGTTAAATTTAGCAAATCCAATTTATGAAAAAACAGCTACTTTCGGTCATTTTGGAAGAAAAAGTAATAAAGATGGTTATTTTACATGGGAAAAACTTGATAAAGTTAATGAATTGAAGGCTTTATTATAATTAAAAATAACTTTAAATATTATGGCAGAAGAAAAGGATCAAAGTTAAGTAATAGAAAAAAAATTTTTTTAGAAGAAGTATTCCCAAAATTAGAATTAAATGAGCAAAATATAAATGATTATATTTCAAAAGTTTCTAAAAAAAAAATAAATGTTAGTTTAGAAATTGGTTTTGGTTCTGGAGAAAATTTACTAAACTTAATTAATACGTCTGAAAAAAATAGATTTTTTATAGGTTGTGAGCCTTATTTGAATGGTTTGGCTTCATTTATTTCTAATTTGGAATTAGAAAAGTATGAGAAAATTAGACTATTTAAGAGTGATATAAGAGAATTATTATTACATTTATCAAAAAAAATTTTTGATGAAATATTTATTTTATATCCTGACCCTTGGCCAAAAACTAGGCATGAAAAGAGAAGAATATTAAACGAAAAGAACTTAAATTTATTTTTATCAAAGTTGAAAATTAATGGCAGGATATTTATTGCTACTGATGTTAAAAAATATTTTGATTCCATTGTAAAACTATTTGAAAGTAATGTTAATGTAAAAATTATTAATTTTAATAATTTTTATTTAAGACCAAAAAAAGTTATTATTACTCGGTATGAAAAAAAAGCACTTAGTAAGAAAATAAAGCCTCTCTATCTTGAGGTTAAAAAAATTCTGGATTAAATTTAAAAAATATTTTAATGTAAAATTTCTTTTAATACTGTGTCGTAGACAATTAGTTGATAATGCAATATGTTATTTGCTATATAAATTGTAAACAGTTTTTTTATAAACGTATAATTTTAATTAATTACACTGAGTCAAAAGACGAGAGGAAAAATGGACAATACAGAAGACTTATCTATAGTGAGGCCTGAGCTTTTGCAAATTGCAGAAGCTGTTGCTAGGGATAAAGCTATAGATCAGGAATTAGTCATAGAAGCTATGGAAGAAGCTATACAGACTGCTGCAAAGAAAAAGTACGGACAAGAGCTTCAAATTAAAGCGGAAATAGATAGAAAGTCTGGTGAGATAAAATTAAGTAGAGTTTTGCTAGTTGTAGAAAGTGTTGAGTTAGCATCAGAACAAGTGACATTAGAACAGGGAAAGTTTATAGATGAATCTGCTAAGATAGGAGATCTACTACATGATCCGCTACCTCCTATTGATTTTGGAAGAGTTTCAGCTCAGACTGCTAAGCAGGTGATTGTTCAAAAGGTCAAAGAGGCAGATAAAGAAAGACAATACCAAGAATTTAAAGATAAAGCAGGGCAAATTACCAGCGGGATAGTAAAAAGAGTAGAATATGGAAATATATATTTAGACTTAGGTAAGGCAGAGGCCTTTATGAGGAAAGATGACACTATTCCTAGAGAGGTTTTTAGGCCAGGAGATCGAACTAGAGCTTTTATAACAGAGGTCAAAAAAGATATTAATGGCCCACAAATTTTTTTGTCTAGAACTAATAATGATTTTATGGCGGCACTGTTTACACAAGAAGTCCCAGAAATTTATGATGGTATAATTACAATTAAATCAGTTGCTAGGGACCCTGGAAGCAGAGCGAAAATAGCTGTAACTTCTAGTGATAAAACAATAGATCCAGTAGGAGCTTGTGTAGGTATGAGGGGAAGCAGAGTACAAGCTATAGTTAATGAATTGCAAGGAGAAAAAATAGATATTATACCTTGGTCTGAAGATGCAGCATCATTTATTGTTAACACCTTATCGCCTGCAGAAGTTACAAAAGTAGTTCTTGATGAAGAAATTAAAAAAGTTGAAGTAATTGTGCCAGATGACCAATTGAGTCTAGCAATTGGAAGAAAAGGACAAAATGTAAGATTAGCATCACATGTTTCTAAATGGGAAATTTCAATTCTTACTGAAGGTGATGAATCAGATAGAAGACAAAAGGAAACTAAAAAAGAAACTCAGGAATTAATAGATGCTTTAGTAATTGATGAAGTGATAGCTCACTTGCTAGTATCTGAAGGGTTTAAAAAAGTAGAGACAGTTGCCTATGTTCCTATTGAAGAATTAAAAAGTATAGGTGGCTTTGATGAAAAACTTGCCGAAGAGTTAAAAAGTAGAGCTATAACTTTTTTAGAAGAAAAAGAGGAAGAGTTAGAAAAAGAAAGAAAAGAGCTTGGAGTAGAAGATAGTCTTAAAAATTTAGAAATTTTAGATTTAGAAACTCTAGTAATTTTAGGAAAAAATAATATAAAAACAAAGGATAACTTAGCAGACCTTTCTTCTGATGAATTATTAGAAATAGTTGGAGATAAGATACATAATCTTGAAGAAGCTAATAAAATAATTATGAAAGCAAGAGAAGATTGGTTTAATGATATAAATTAAGGTTAATTATGGATAAAAAAAAGTTAGGTTTATCTGGTAAGAGTAAATTAGAACTAAGTAAAACTGTTAGAGGCGGTACAGTTAGGCAATCCTTCAGTCATGGAAGAGTTAAATCAGTTGAAGTAGAGGTTAAAAAAGTTAGAACTTTTAATAAAAATGGATCTAATGCTAGTTCAAGTGGAGAAAATAAAAATATTTCTGAAGATGGTTATTTATCAGTTAGACAAATAAAAAATAGTGATAAAAGTGATAGTTATAATAAAGACAAACTTCAAAAATTAAAAGAAGAAGCGCAAAGTGATAGAATAGCTAGAGAAAATGAATTATCATCTACAGATCAAAAAAAACCTATAGAAAAGTTTGTTGATGATAATAATGAAAAAAAGCAAGCAAAAATTAATAGCGTAAATTCTAACGAAAAAAATAATAAAATTGATGAAAAAAAAGCAACAAGCCTTTCTAAAGATGAAGATAACAATAAAAAATTAGGTATTAGAAAAAATAGAGCAGATTTAAAAAAACAACTCTCTTTGGGTAGAGTTAATATTAGAAGACAAACGGGAAAAATTACAATTCAACAGGCTTATGATGATGAAGAGAGACAAAGAAGTTTGGCATCCATTAGAAGAGCAAGGGAAAAAGAAAAAAAATCTTTAGAAAGCAAAGATAAATTAGAAGATAATATAAGCAAACCGATAGTAAGGGAAGTAAAAATACCAGAAATTATTACTGTTCAGGAACTAGCTAACAGAATGGCTTCTAGAGTCGCAGATGTTATAAAAGTTCTTATAAAAAATGAAATAGCTGCAACAGCTAATCAATCAATTGACGCTGATACTGCTGAATTAGTTGTATTAGAGTTTGGGCATAAACCTAAAAGAATATCTGAGTCAGATATTGAGCTAGGATTAGATTCTTCTAAGGAAGAAAAAAGTGATTCACAAGAAAGGCCTCCAATAGTTACAGTTATGGGGCATGTTGATCATGGGAAAACATCGTTATTAGATGCTTTAAGAAATACAAATGTAGTTTTAAAAGAACAAGGAGGTATAACTCAACATATAGGTTCATACCAAATTAATACAAAAAATAATAAAAAAATTACTTTTATTGATACACCTGGGCACTCAGCATTTAGTGGTATGAGAGCAAGAGGTGCTAAATTAACTGATATTATTATTTTAGTAGTAGCTGCTGATGACGGAGTGATGCCTCAAACTATAGAAGCAATACAACATTCAAAAGCTGCAAAAGTGCCTATTATTGTAGCATTAAATAAAATTGATACTCCCGGTGCTGATAGGGACAAAGTTATTAATGAATTATTAAAGTATGACATAATTGTTGAAAAGCTGGGAGGTGATGTTCCTTTAGTTGAAGTATCTGCTTTAAAAAAATTGAACCTAGAAAACTTAATCGAAAATATTCTTATTTTAGCTGAAGTGTTAGAGATAAAAGCAAGCTTTACTCAGAGGTCTGAAGGTACAATAATAGAGTCAAAAAGGGAGCAAGGTAGAGGAGTAGTTGCTTCTATAGTTCAACAAAGAGGCATTTTAAATAAGGGAGACATTGTTGTTGCAGGTTCGCAATGGGGAAAAATAAGAGCTATCATAGATGACAAAGGAAAAAATTTAAAACAATTAAAACCTTCATCTCCTGCAGAAATATTAGGGCTTAACGATGTACCTATGGCGGGCGATGAGATTATAGTTGTAGAGAGTGAAAGCAGAGCTAGAGAAGTTAGTGAATACAGAAAATCAGTTATTTTAAAAGAGAGAACCAACTTATCTAGGGCTAATTCAATGGAGAATATTTTAAAAAGTATAAAATCAGGGGAAAAAAAGTTACTTAATATAGTACTTAAAGCTGATACCTTAGGATCTAAAGAAGCTATTGTTACCTCTCTCGAAAAAATGGGGAATGATGAAGTTAATACACATATCTTACTCTCAGGTGTTGGTGGCATTAATGAGACTGATGTTGCCTTAGCATCCTCAAACGAGGCTTTAATTATTGGATTTAATGTAAGGGCAGACATAAATGCCAAGAGAGCAGCTAAACAAACTGGTATAAATATAAAATACTATTCCATAATTTATGAGATCTTTGATGAAATTAGAGATCTACTATCAGGTCTATTGTCTCCTATTGAAAAAGAAAACTTCTTAGGGTATGCAAAAATAAAGCAAGTTTTTAAAGTTTCAAAAATAGGAAAAATAGCGGGGTGTATCGTTACAGAAGGAGCTATTAAAAGAAATACTAAATTAAGAATTTTAAGAGACAATATAGTAATACATTCAGGAGATTTAGATAACTTAAAAAGACACAGTGATGAAGCTAAAGAAGTAAAAGAAGGTCTTGAATGTGGTATTTCTATACAGAATTTCAATGATATTCAGGTAGAAGATGTAATAGAGTGTTATGAGATTGAAAAAACACCAAGAAAGCTAGTTGAAAATAATTAAGGTGAATATTGAAAACTAATGATAATAGATTGTTAAGAGTAGGAGAGAATATACGAGCGATACTTTCTAAGCATCTAATATCTAATGAACTTTATATTAAACATCTTAAAAATGTTATTGTAACTATTACAGAAGTGAGGCCATCAAAAGATTTAAAATATGCTAGAGTTTTTGTAAGTTCCATAGGAGGAAATGCGGAGAAGGTTACGGAAGAGCTTAATAATAATTCAAATTTATTTTCTAAATTGGTATCTAAAGAAATTAAAACTAAATATACGCCGAGATTGAAGTTTTTTCCTGACTTAGTGCATAAAAGAGCTTCTTTAATAAATAAAATAATAAATGAAAAATGAATGAAGGTCGTTTTACAATAAATGGCTGGCTGAATGTATTCAAAGAGCAAGGATATACTTCTTCACATATAGTTAGGACATTAAAAAAAAAATTTAATATTAAAAAAATAGGTCATTATGGCACTTTAGATCCATTGGCATCAGGGGTACTACCTCTAGCTTTAGGAGAAGCTACTAAAACAATACAATTTATAACTTGTACCCAGAAGTCATATTCATTTTTTATAAATTGGGGGAAAGAAACAGATACTTGTGATAAAGCAGGTAAAGTGCTTCGTGAAACAAATGCTAGACCAAATATAGCTGAAATAAAACCAACTATAAAAAAATACTTTATGGGTAATATTGATCAGACACCTCCCATATTTTCTGCAGTAAAAGTAAATGGTAAAAGAGCATACCAGCTAGCAAGAAAAAATGAAAAATTTGAAATTAATTCAAAAAGAATTAAAGTTATCAAATTTGAACTATTAAAGTTTATCAATAAAAATAAAGCACAATTCTTAGTAAGTTGTGGCCCGGGAACCTATGTTAGGTCATTAGCAAGAGATTTATCTAAAAAATTAGGAACATTAGGATATGCATCTAGTATAGTAAGATTAAAAAATTCTTACTTTTGCATTTCTAAATCCATAAGCTTTGACAAAATTGTTAACTCTAATATACAAAATTTTTATAATAAATTATTGCCAGTTGATTATGTTCTGAAAAATTTTAAAGAAATAAAATTGGAAAAAAAATATTCAGATATGTTAAAAGATGGTAAAATAGTTTTTTTAAGTGAGTTCAATAATAATGAAGCAAGAGATAGTATTTTTTTGATAAAGTGTAATTCTCAATTAGTTTCTATTGCTAATTTAAAAAAAGGGTATATTATACCACGACGTAACTTTAATAATTAAGTTTTGGAGGATAAGTGACAATGAATGTCAATGAAAAGAAAGAAATAGTTAAGGATTTTGGGAAAAATAATACAGATACGGGGTCAACAGAGGTACAAGTTGCTTTGTTGACAAAGAAAATCAATGAGTTAAGTGAACACTTTAAAATCCATAAAAAAGACCATCATTCTAGAAGAGGCTTATTAGGAATGATTAATAATAGGAGAAAGCTTTTGAAGTATCTTAAAGTCAAAAATGAAGAAGGGTATCAAGCGCTTATTAAAAAATTAGGTCTAAGAAAATAATTAAAATATAAATTAAGGAAAAAAAATGTTTGAAATTACTAGAAAATCCTTGCAATGGGGAGGAAGAGAACTAACGATAGAAACAGGTAAAATTGCAAGGCAGGCTGATGGTGCGGTGATAGTGACTTATGGAGAAACACAAGTCTTAGCTACAGCAGTCGGAGTTAAGGAAAATGATGGAACTAATGACTTTTTTCCACTTACAGTTCACTATATTGAAAAATTTTATTCAGCTGGTAAAATTCCAGGAGGATATTTAAAAAGAGAAGGAAGGCCTAGTGATAAAGAAACACTTACTTCTAGATTAATAGATAGACCAATTAGACCTCTTTTTCCTGAAGGCTTTAAAAATGAGGTTCAGGTTATATGTCAAGTGATCAATTATGATAATGAGAATAATGCTGACATTCCTGCAATAATTGCTGCCTCTGCAGCGCTTACCATATCGGGAATTCCATTTTTAGGCCCGATAGCTTCTACGAGGGTAGCTAGAATTAAAGATAAGTTGGTTTTAAATCCTACAAATGAGGAAATGTTAGAAAGCGAATTAGACTTAGTAGTAGCTGGCACAAAAAAAGGTGTATTGATGGTTGAGTCCGAAGCAAATGAATTAAGTGAAGATATTATGCTAGAAGCTGTAGAGTTTGGAAAAAAATCTTACATAGAAGTTTTAAATTTAATTATAGACTTAGCAAAGGAAACAGCAAAAGATCCTTGGGTGCTTAATAAAATAGACCTAGCTGAAGAAAGTAAATTGATAGAGGATAATCTTACTAAAGATTTAGATAAAGCCTATCAGATTAAAGAGAAAGCTGATAGATCAAATGCTCTTAAAAATATTAAAACTAAAATTGATGAGATAGCAGAAGAAAATGAAGCAGATATTAATCGATTAAGTCAGGCATATTATAAATTCCAGAAAAATTTTGTTAGGAATAAGTTACTGAAAACTAAAAACAGAATTGATGGTAGAGGGGTTGCAGATGTAAGACAAATAGATTGTGAAACTGGTTTATTATCTAGGTCGCATGGGTCAGCTTTATTTACTAGAGGAGAAACTCAAGCACTTGTATCTCTAACTTTAGGTACTTCAGATGATGAACAAATGGTTGACTCTCTTGATGGGATGTCTAAAGAAAAATTCATGTTGCATTATAATTTTCCACCTTTTTCTGTAGGAGAAGCAGGTAGAATGGGAGGTACAGGAAGAAGAGAAATAGGACATGGAAAATTAGCTTGGAGGGCAATAAATCCATTACTTCCAAGTGCAGAAGAATTTCCATATACGCTTCGTATAGTTTCTGAAATTACGGAGTCTAATGGATCCTCTTCTATGGCTACTGTATGTGGCAGTTCTTTAGCTTTATTGAATGCAGGAGTTCCAATTAAAAAACAAGTAGCAGGAATAGCTATGGGTTTAATTAAAGAAGGAGATAAGTTTGTAGTATTATCAGATATTTTAGGTGATGAAGATCATCTTGGAGATATGGACTTTAAAGTGGCCGGAACTAAAGATGGGATAACATCCTTACAAATGGATATAAAGATAGACTCAATAACAAAAAAAATAATGTCAGATGCCTTAAAGCAAGCTAAAAAAGGAAGAGAAACTATTTTAAAGACTATGGATAAAGAAATTAGCAAGCCTAACCCTAAGATGAATAAGTATGCTCCTAAAATGGTTACTATGACTGTTAAAAAAGAGAAAATTAGAGAAGTTATAGGAACAGGTGGAAAAGTTATTAGAGAAATAGTTGAAATCTCAGGAGCTAAAGTTGATATTAATGATGATGGAATAATAAAAATAGCTTCAAGTGATCAAGAAAATATTGATAAGGCAAAACAGTTAATCCATGATATAATTGATGAGCCTGAAGAAGGCAAAGTATATAAAGGCAAGGTAGTAAAGATAATGGATTTTGGAGCTTTTGTTAATTTTTTGGGTAAAAAAGATGGACTAGTGCATATAAGCGCTCTATCTGAGGAAAGAGTAGAAAAGGTCACTGATATAGTTCAAGAGGGCGATGAGGTATCTGTTAAAGTAATTGGTTTTGATAGAAGAGGAAAAGTTAAATTAAGCATAAAAGATGTTGATTAACAAATAGGAAAGGAATTTAGAAAATTTGTTGAAAAATTTAAATTCAGTATTAATTTCTGGCAAAGAAGTTCTTCCTTTAATAGAGGGAGGTAAAGGAGTAGCTGTTTCCAACGGTTTGTCTTCTGGTAGCTGGGCGGCAGCAGGAGGGGTTGGTACTTTTTCTGGAGTTAACCCTGATGATTACAGGGATGACGGTAGTATAATTAGACAAATTTATAAGGGAAGAAATAGAAAAGAAAGGCATCAAGAGTTAATAAACTATGGTATAAAAGGTGGTATAAAGCAAGCCCAAATAGCTCATGAGGTATCTTCTGGAAAAGGAAGGATTCATGTAAATATTTTATGGGAAATGGGGGGCGCTCAGAAAATCTTAGAAAGTGTTTTGGAAAAAACAAAAGGACTTGTACATGGAGTTACTTGCGGAGCAGGTATGCCTTATAGACTAGCAGAAATTGCTTCTAAGTTTAATATTTTCTACTATCCAATAGTTTCTTCTGCAAGAGCTTTTAAAATTTTATTTCTAAGAGCTTATAAGAACTTTGTTCCAAAATTAGGTGGAGTAGTTTATGAAGATCCATGGCTAGCAGGAGGACATAATGGACTATCAAATGTCGAGGATCCTAACAAGCCAGAAGCTCCTTATGAGAGAGTAAGTTTATTGAGAAAATTTATGAGGAGCGTAGGCCTAAATAATGTTCCAATAGTTATGGCAGGTGGTGTATGGCATTTATCAGAGTGGAGTGACTGGATAGATAATCCTGAATTAGGTCCCATAGTTTTTCAATTTGGCACCAGACCATTATTAACGAAAGAAAGTCCTATACCAAAAGCTTGGAAGGATAGATTGTTTACTTTAAAAAAAGGAGATATAAAACTGCACAGATTTAGCCCTACAGGGTTTTATTCCTCTGCTGTAAAAAATCCTTTTATAAAGGAGTTAATGACTAGAGTAGAAAGAGAATTTAAATTTTTTTCTAAAAATAATTCTGTTGAAAGTAAAGAAAAAATACAAGGTATAAAATTAGGTAATAAAGAAAAATCTTTTTTAGTAAATAGTAAAGATGTTGATAAAATTTTAAGCTTATCTAAACAAGGTTTCAGTGAGCCTCTTAAAACACCCGATGATTCTTTTATAATGGTTTCAAAGGAAAAAGCAGCTGAAATCAAAAAAGACCAAACAGATTGTATGGGTTGCTTGAGTCAATGTAAGTTTTCAAGTTGGAAAGATAGTGATAAGTATTCAACCGGAAAGTTGGTTGACCCTAGAAGTTTTTGTATACAAAAAACTCTACAGAATGTTGCTCATGACAACGAAGTTGATAATGAATTGATGTTTGCTGGACATAATGCGTGGAGGTTTGGTAAAGATCCTTTTTATTCTAATAAATTTATACCGACTGTAAAACAACTTATAGAAAGAATAGTTACAGGGGAATAAAAAACAATAATATGAAAAAAGCAAAAGAAATATTAAAAAAACTGAAGTTAAGACCTACATTACAAAGAGTTGCAATAACAGAAATCTTACTTAGAAAAAAAGAAGTGCATGTTACGGCATACTCTTTGGAAAAATTAATGGTTAAAAATAAAATTTTTATTTCTAGGGCAACTATCTATAACAATTTAAATGAGCTATCAAATAGAGGGTTTTTAAAAAAAGTTATGGTGAAAAATGATAAGATGTGGTTTGACACTAATTTATCTAAACACCATCACTTTTACGATGAAGAAGAAGATGAGTTAGTTGATATTCAAGAAAAAGCAATAAATTTTTCCAAGTTTCCAAAAGCACCAAATGGAAAAATAATAAAATCAGTTGATATTATTATCAATATTAAAAAAGATTAGAATAGTTCTAAACTATAAGTTTTCTCTATAGCAATTATAGGTTGTCTTTCTTTGAAATTATAATAAATTTTATTTTAGAAATGATCTAAAGTAGAGATTAAACGTACTATATACATTAATCATATAGAAAGGAAAGATATGTCATTATCAGAAAGTAAAACAATGGAAAACTTAAAAGCAGCTTTTGCTGGTGAGTCACAAGCTAATAGAAGATATTTGTATTTTGCATCAAAAGCAGATGTTGAAGGTTTTAACGATGCTGCTGCAGTTTTTCGTTCAACAGCAGAAGGTGAAACAGGCCATGCATTTGGTCATTTGGAATTTTTGGCTGAGGTTGGAGATCCTGCAACCGGCGAGCCAATAGGTTCAACTGCTGATAATTTAAAAGCTGCCATTGCAGGTGAAACTCATGAATACACTGATATGTACCCTGGTATGGCAAGAACAGCCAGAGAAGAAGGTTTTGAAGAAATTGCAGACTGGTTTGAAACTCTTGCTAAAGCTGAAAGAAGTCATGCAGGAAGGTTTCAAAAGGCATTAGACACGTTGTCAGAATAAATAATAGTGTCGTATATTAACTTAAATATACGACACTCATTTACTGGCTTACTTAATAATTTAATTTAAGAGAATAATATGGTTCTAGAAGGTGGCTTAAGAAAGCCTGAACGTGAGGCTATAAAAATTAATGATTCTAAATTTTGGAGTGAAGAAGATTTAGATACTGAATTAAGAAGACAATTTGATGTTTGTCATAGTTGTAGGAGATGTTTTAACTTGTGTGATAGCTTTCCTAAACTTTTTGACTTAATTGATGAATCTCCATCAATGGAATTAGATACTGTGGAAACTTCCAGTTTTAAAAATGTTGTAGACGCATGTACACTATGCGATATGTGTTTTATGGTAAGTTGTCCTTATGTACCGCCTCATGAGTTTGCAATAGATATACCATCCATATTTATTAGGTACAAAGCTATAGAAAATAAAAAGGAAAATAATTTGGTAGACGCTCAAATTGCTAAGACAGATTTTAATGGAAAGATGGGAGTACTTTTTTCTACTATAATGAATTTTTTGTTGAATAAAAAAAGAATACTTTTTAGAAAACTTTTATCACTATTGTTTGGGATAGATAACACAGCAACTTTACCGAGGTTTAATAGAACCAGCTTTAAAGAATTTTTTCTTAAATATAAGAACAAGTTTGATTTTAAAAAACACTACAATGAAAAAGTATTAATTTTCAATACTTGCTATGTTAACTATAACGATTCTAAAATAGGAGAAGCTTTAGTTAAAGTTTTAGAAAAAAATAAAGTTTATATGGAAAATTTTTATGAGGGTTGCTGTAAAATGCCTCAATTAGAACAAGGAAAAGTTCACGAAGTCAAATTAATGGCAGAAAAGACAGCAAAGAAATTAAAAGAAAAAATTGATCAAGGGTTTAAAGTAATTGCACCAATAGCATCATGCGCACTAATGATAAAGTCTCATTGGCCCCTATTAAGTCCAGATAACAAATATGTTTCCTTGTTAGCTAAATCTACTATGGATATAGACGAATATATATGGGACTTAAGTAATAGAAAAGGACTAAGTGATGGAATGAAAAGTTTAAATAGAAATATAACATTACATAGTTCTTGCCACAGCAGGGCTCAAAACATAGGACCAAAATCTGCTCAAATTTTAAAGCTTATACCTAACACTAGAACTGTTAACGTAGAGAAATGTTCAGGACACGGAGGCACCTGGGGTATTAAAAAAAAGTGGAATAAAACAGCAAGAAAAGTTGGTTTATCGGCAGCAAAGCAAGTTTTTAAGGAAGATGCAATTATAGCTTCTACGTGCCCGTTAGCAGGACTGCATTTGCAAGATATTAAAGAGCAAAAAAACCTGTCAAACAATAAGGAAAAAATTTATCATCCTATAGAATTAATTGCAAAATCATACGGATTTTAAGTAAGGTTTTTATGAAAAATTTTATTCCAGAAGTAGTCTTTAAGACAAGAGTAAGAGATGAGACAATTAAAGGAGAAAATCCATACAAATGGAAGGATAAAAGTACAGATGATTACTTTAAGAACATAAGAGCTATATTGTTTTCATTACCAGGAGCATTTACTCCAACCTGCTCAACTTATCAACTGCCAAATTTTGAAAAACTATTTAATGAGTTTAAAAGCTTGGGCATTGATAAAATTTACTGTTTATCTGTAAATGATGCTTTTGTAATGAATGCTTGGGCAAAAAGTCAAAATTTAAAAAATGTAGAAGTAATACCTGATGGTTCTGCAGAGTTCACAAGAAAGATGGGCATGTTAGTTAAAAAAGATAACTTAGGTTTTGGTTTGAGATCTTGGAGATATGCCGCATTAATTGATAAAAAAGTTATAAAGAGATTATGGATAGAGGAAGGTTTTGGTGATAACACTATAGGTGATAGTTATGGTATAACAAGCCCAGAAAATATTATTAAAGATTTAAAACAATTATAGAAAGGCAATTATGGTACAAACAAATACAATAGAAAAAACAGATATTTTATCTAGAGATGAATACAAAATAAAAAGAAAAAGCTTAAGAGAAAAAATGGTTTTAAGAAAAAAGTTTAGAAGAGTAGATATAGGTCCTTATGTTACTATGTACTTTGAAAATAAAGACACTATTATTCACCAAATTAATGAGATGGTCTATATAGAAGATGGTGGAGAGCAGCAGATTGATGATGAGATTTTAGCTTATAAATCTCTAATTCCAAATGGTAGTGAGCTGGTAGCTACTGTTATGGTAGAAATAGATAACCCTACAAAAAGAGCAGAATTTTTATCAAAAATGGGAGGGTTTGAAGAAACAATTAATATTAAAATTGATGATAAAGAGATTAAAGGTAAAGCTGAGTTAGATGGAGACCGAACCACTGCAGATGGTAAAGCTTCATCAGTACAGTTTGTACACTTTGAATTTGATGAGCAAGCAGTTAAAAGCATAAAAAATAATATGGAGAATGTTTCTATCAGTATTAATCATAAAAATTATAGACATTCCGCTATTTTAAATTCGGATACTGTAGGAGAGTTAATAAAGGATTTTTTAAATTAAATTTAAAAGCCCCACAAATATGATTTTTTTATAAAACCTTTAATGTTTTGTATTTCTACTCTGCATAACTGCGGCTTTTTTTCTAGGTCGCAGTTATAGATTTTGATAATATTATCCTTAAGAACCTTAGCTTTAATTTTTCCATTATTACTTAGTAAATTAGCGTCTCTGATTACTATTAAATTTTTTTTATTTGAGGTTAATATTATTGATAACCACCCTTGTGTACCATCATGCAATTCTACTTTATTATAAAATTCTCCTTTCTCTATAACTTTTAAAGGTAGGCTAGGTGCATTAATTTGCCATTTAATAGGATACCAGTCACCTGGTCCTTTTCTAAGATTAGCCTTGTTAGTTACCTCTTTTATGCTAATAAAATCATCAGATATTATAGGATTAAGCAATACAAAAATTAATAGAATAAGATTATACATCATATTATTATCTAAACAGAATTGGAGCGGGTGAAGGGATTCGAACCCTCGACCCCAACCTTGGCAAGGTTGTGCTCTACCCCTGAGCTACACCCGCGATAATATAATAATAATAACATATCTTTAATATTTTCATATATAATTATAATTATTGAAAATAATAAATAAAATATTAATATATCATAATACTAAATGTTAAAAAAAAATTTTATATTAACAAATTTTGGACCTAAAAATAATTTATATTTATCAAATATCATTGCCAGTGATATTGCTAAAAATAAAAAACTTATGCCTCTAATTTTCTCAAAGAACAATGCTTATTTTTTTAATTTAAAAAGTAATACATGTTAGAAGAACAAAGCCAAATTATTCAGGATATTGATACTAGTAACTTTATTAATAAAGTTATAGAAGAGTCAAAAAATAATCCTGTAATTGTTGATTTTTGGGCTACATGGTGTAACCCCTGTAAACAGTTGACTCCCATATTAGAAAAAGTAGTTTTGCAAATGAATGGCAAAATTAAACTTGTTAAAGTTGATATTGATCAAAACCAAAGCCTAGCACAACAAATGCAAATCCAATCTGTGCCTACTGTTCTTGCATTTTTTGAAGGTAAGCCAATAAATGGTTTTGCTGGAATGAAAAGTGAAGAAGAAGTTTTAAACTTTATTACAGAAGTAGCGACCCTATCAGGCCATTCTTCTGACGGTTTAAAAAAAATAAGTAGCTTATTAGATGAAGCAGAAAAAAAGTTGCAGGAGAAAGATTATGAAACAGCAATCTATGAGTTTAGTTCTTTACTAGGAGAGTCTATACCTAAGGATTTAATGGTTAGGGCTATAAGTGGATTAGGAAAGTGCTATATTGGTTTAAATCAGTTTAAAGAATTAGCTGAGTTAATAAATACACTTGAAGATAACATTAAAAAAGAAAGTGAGATTATCGATTTAATTAAATCAAAAGATTATTTAGAAAATATGGATGTACAAGAAGACGCAGAATTGGAAAAAAAATTTAAAAAAAACCCAAATGACCTTAATACTAGATATGAATTGGCAAAGAGCCAAATAATTAATAAAGATTATTCAGAGGCTATAAATAACCTTTTGTTTATCATAGATAAGAATAAAGGGTGGAAAGATAATAAAGCAAAAACAGAATTGCTTAATATATTTTCTTTATTAGGAGATAGTGACCCTATGACTATGGAGGGAAGGTCAAGATTATCTAACATAATATTTAAATGACTAAAAAAATAATCTACAAAGAATTACCAGATATATTGCCAATTTTTCCTCTACCTGGAGTGATAATTTTGCCTAATGGTAACTTGCCTTTAAACATATTTGAACCTAGATATATTTCTATGGTAGAAGACGCTTTAGGTAAGAACAGGATGATAGGCATGATACAGCCTAATCCAGGATCACAAAAAGATAACGGATTATATCCGATTGGATGTGCGTCAAAAATAATTTCCTTTTCTGAAACATCTGATAATAGATATTTAATAGAGTTGAAAGGAATTATTCGATTTAAAATTTTTAAAGAAGTAGATACTATAAAAGGGTACAGAAATATTATCCCAGTATGGGAAAGTTTTAAACATGACCTTAATACAAACTCAGAGAGCTTTAATATTGATAGTTTACTAGAACTATTAAAAAAATATTTTAACAATAATAATATTAATGTTGACTCTGATGAACTTTATAAAGTCCCTGCTAATCAAATAATATCCGCAATCCCTCAGATTTGTTCCTTTCAGAACAACGAAAAACAAGCAATTTTAGAAGCTAAAACAGATAAAGAAAGAGCCGAAGTTATAAAATCTTTGCTTAAAATGAATCTATTAGATGAAAGTGAAAATACTAGTGATACTATAAATTAATCTTATGGAGTTAAAGTTATGGAAAAAAAATTTTTAGATCTTATAGTTTGTCCTGTTTCTAAGGAAAAGTTGCAATACGATAAAAAAAATAATGAATTAATAAGTAAAAAAGCTAAACTTGCTTACAAAATTAAAAATGGAATACCGATATTATTACCAGAGGAAGCAAGAAAGATTTAAACTATTTTATTGAAAGTTTTCCTTCTGAGGCATAATTCTTAAAAATATTTTTCAAAATGTCACTTCTTTTAAAAACATACAGTCCAATTTCTCTTGTTTTTTTTAAAAAGAAATTTGAGTTAGAAAACAAAAAGTTAAGCTTGTCTGTAGCAAAAATAATAGCGGTAGAGTTCAAATATTGTTTTTTGCTAAAAGCATTTAATATCTTATCACTACCAATATCTACTTTTGTCTTATTATTTTTTGCTAACTTATGTAGAGTTTCAATGCCTTTTAATGTTAAGTTTAAGCCTTGTCCCGCAAGAGGGTGTATAGAGTGAGCCGCGTCACCTAATAGTAGAATTCTAGTATCAAAAAACTTTTGTGCTTTTACTAGAGTTAAATCCCAGCTTTTTACTTTGGTAATAATAGTTAGTTTGCCATAATATTCTGAGAGATAAAAGTTTAACTCTCTTTCTATATCTTTTTTTGCATACTTAATCATCTTATAATAAAAGGGATGATTGCATGACCATACAATAGATGAATAACAGTTACTTTTATTTTGTATGATTGGTAGAGATGCTAATGGGCCATGTTTTAAAAAATTTTCTGTGGCTAAATTATTATGACTTTTTGTGTGCTTGACATTAAAAATAAAAGCTTTCTGATTATAACTTTTTCTAGAAGTTTTAATACCTGATTTCTTTCTTATAAAAGAATTTTTTCCATCTGCAGCAATCAACAAATGGGACGTTATTACTCTTTTATCATCTAACTTAATCGTAACATTTTCCTGATCTCTATAAAAAATATTAACTTTATTATCAAATTTACTTATATTTTTATTTTTTTTTATAACATCAACCAAAATTGCAAATAGGTCCTTATTTCTTATCATAAACCCTAGTGGTTTATTTTTTTTTCTTTGAGTTTTGTTAAAATAAATATTTTTCTCATAGTTACCATCATTAACCATAATATTTTTTATCATACAGGTAAAAGGTTGCATACGTTGCCATAAGTTAAGATACTCAAAAAAAAGTTTAGATTTTTTAGATAATGCAGTGGTTCTAGTATCGTAATTATTTTCTTTAAATTCTTCAAAGCTTTTAGGGTCTATAAGTGCTACTTTATAACCAGCTTTTGCTAATGCTAAAGACGTTATACTGCCAGTTAACCCTGACCCTACTATTGCAATATTAAATTTCAGTTCCATAATAATTATATATAGCATTATTAATTAATTTATGAAAAATGATATTACTAAATTAACAGCATACGAGATAGGAATACTATTAGAAAAAAGAAAAATAGACCCCATAATTTTGTTAGAATTATTTCTTCAAAATTATCAATTAGCTGAAGAAGACACTAAAAAAGCTGTTTCTAAAATACTTAAAAAAGAGGCATTTTTTGAGGCCAAATTATCATGGGAAAGACAGAAGAAAAATAATAGGTTAAGTATTTTTGATGGAATTCCTTCAGGATGGAAAGATGTTATAGATATTAAAAATTATCCAGCATATGGAGGTTCTAAGTTATTAAAAAAATTAAGAAAAAATATAAAGGTAAAAGATGCATATGTTATTACTAATGCGAGGAGAAGTGGAATAATTCCACTTTTCAAAACCAGCACAGTAGAGTTTGCCTTTGGAGGTTTAGGGTTAAATAGTAGCCAACAATATCCTAAAAATCAAATGTATAAGGATTTGAGGTGTCCAGGAGGATCAAGCAGTGGATCAGCCGCAACTGTTTTTTCAAATCTTGTACCAATAGCTGTTGGTACTGATACTGCTGGGTCTATTAGAATTCCAAGTTGTTGGCACAGCTTAGTTGGCTTTAAACCAACTTACAACAATATAAGTTGTAAGGGCGTTTTACCTTTATCTAAATCTTATGATACTGTAGGCACGATATGTAAAACTGTTAGAGACAGTGCTATACTTTATAATATTTTATCAAAAGATAATCTCAACCTTTTTAGTATTAAAAAAAAATGTAAAATCGGAGTTGTAACTGATTTTAACTTTTCTTATTTAGAAACCAAAGATAAGTTAATTTTTGAAAATTTTATAAATGAATTAATTAAGCACGGATTTAATTTAAAGAATATAAAAGTACCTGAATTTAATATAGCAAATAAAATTATTGAACAAGAAGGAGGAATAGTTAATTATGAAGCTTGGAACTATTGGAAAGCTAGTATTTATAAAGGAGAGAATCTTATTGATAAAAATGTATTGTCTAGATTTCATCTAGGTAAAAATATGAATGATAAAGTTTTTTTAGATATTAAATATAAAATAAATATACTAAAGAAAAAAATTTATAATAATTTTGACAGTATTGATTTTATGATATTGCCTACCATAAGTATTAAGGCTCCTGAAATAAAAAAAATAACTGATCATAAAAGATATATCTTCTATAACAATTTGGTTTTAAGTAGTACTAGAGTTGCAAATTTATTTAATTTTCCTGCAATCACAATGCCAATAAAAAAAAATTACTGGTTAAGCTTTTCAGTTTTTTGTAAAGAAAAAAAAGATGAAATTTTATTATCTGTTGCTCAAGAAATAGAAAATGTTATCTATGATTAGAGTAATTAAATGAATTTATTAAACAAAGAAATTAAAAAGCTTCCAGGTTACCCTTTTGATCGATTAAGATCATTATTAGCTAATACCAATGCAAATAGTGAGGTTATAGATATGTCAATAGGACAGCCAATGCATAAGGTTCCTAATTTTATTAAAGATATTATACATAATGCTAAAGATAATTGGAATGTATATCCACCACTATCAGGAATTCCTAGCTTGCAAACGGCTTATTTAGACTGGCTTAAAAATAGATTTAAGATAGATAAATTTTTTAATGAAAAAAATATTATTCCATTATCAGGTACTAGAGAGGGCTTGTTTTCAATTGCTATGACATTAAAAACAAAACAAATATGCTTGCCCAACCCTTTTTATCAGGCATATTTGGGACCCTCTTTATTAGACAATATGCAAAAGTCTTTTTTAGTTTCAAATGAAGATAATAATTTTTTATTTGATTTAAAAAAACTTAAATTATTATTACAAAAAAACCCTTCCTTAGTTTATTTTTGCTCTCCCTCGAACCCTCAAGGAAAAATTGCTTCATATGAATATATATTTGAATTAATAAAAATAGTTAGATTCTATAATTCAGTTTTAATAGTTGATGAATGTTATATTGATATTTTTTATGAAAAAGTTCCTACCGGCGCACTTGAGGTTTGTTATAAAACAGGAAAAAGCTTAAATAATATTTTAATTTTCCATTCTCTTTCAAAAAGATCTAATGCAGCAGGACTTAGGTCTGGTTTTTTGATTGGTGATGCAAAAATAATTAATTGTTATAGAAAATTTAGAAGTTATTCAGCACCAACTATACCAATCCCCATCCAATTGGCTTCTGCTGAGTTATGGAAAAACAAAAAACATGTCTTAGATAATAGAAAACTTTATAAAAAGAAGGTTAAATATGCTGATAAAGTCTTTAAAGATTATGATTTTTATAATAGCCCAGAAGCAGGGTTTTTTTTATGGCTAAAAGTTAAAGATGGCGAAAATTTTACCAAACAACTATACTCTAAATATGCTATTAAAGTGATGCCTGGAGAGTACCTTGCTTATGGTAAAAACAATAACCCAGGAAAGGAGTATGTAAGGATTGCATTAGTACACACACAGACAAAGAATAACAAAGGTTTAAATAAAATAGCAAAGTTACTTTTATGATTACTAAATTTTTTCTTAAAAGACATAATTTTAAGGTTTTAGCATATAAATCCTTACAAGCTTTTATCTTATTATTTTTAACAATTATTTTATTTTTAGGACTAGTTACCTACGATGAATTTGATCCATCTCCTTTTAGTGTAGGTGATGAAAAGCCAAATAATCTTTTAGGAGCATTTGGAGCAAACTTTAGTTCAATATTATTTTTTATTTTTGGAGATGCTTCTTGGTTAATGGTAGCAGGCTTTCTAATGCTTACTAGAATTGTTATAATAACAAACTATAAAAGATCCTATGTTTTCTTGAGGTTTATTATCATTTTTGTTGCCAGTTTTATCTTATCTTTGTCTTTTGAATTAGTTTCTTTAAATAGCGGTATTTTGGGAAAAGCCTTATTGTCTAAAATTAAAAATTTTACTTTAGAATATACATCAGGAAATATTT
>CACMQH010000010.1 GCA_902615805.1 Rhodospirillaceae bacterium | reverse complement strand
CCCAAAATAATTTGGTTCCTATCAAAAGTAATTTCATCTTTTTTTATAACCTTAATTTGTAAACCATTTGTTTTTAAATTATTATATAGCTTAAAATATTCAGCACTTTTTTTAAGATCTTGCAATTCAAACTTATCATTACTGTATATCCAACCTAGGTTTATATATGCATCTACATAACCACTATCTGCGGCTTTATTCAAATAATAAATAGATTGATTTTTTATATATTTTAAACTTTCTTTAGAAATTTCTAAATTGTCTGAATTGTTTAATAAGATTTTTATGCCTAAAAAATTTAAGCATTGAGGTGTAACTATAATATTTTCTTTTTCAAGACAATTTTCTACAAAAAATTTTTTATCATTAAAACTTAAAAATTTTAAATCCTCTTTAGTAATGATTTCTGAAAACAAGTAATTAGGGTAAATAATAAAAAATATTGTTCTAAGTAAATTTTTAAAAATTTTCATTTTATAATACTAAATTCTTTAAAAGCATTTATTTTTATTTATAGATATATTTGCTGAGAGAATAAATAAAAAATATATATATTATACTAATATCAATTTAACCAATTTTCTATAGCCTGAACTATATCTTCAGGAGAGTCTTCTTGAATAAAGTGTAAGCCTTTTACGGTTACTTCTTCTTGGTTTTTCCAGCTTCTACAGAATTCTCTTTGAGGACCTGTTAAAATAGACCCTGGCTCCGCATTAATGAATAATTTTCTTATATTAGTTTTTTTCATAAACTCAGCATAGTCATTTACAATATCAACTACTTCAATAGGCTCACCTTCTAATGGTATTTGTCTTGGCCAACTTAAGGTAGGTTGTCTATCTGTTCCAGCTTTAAGAAAGGGTTTTCTATATTGACTCATTTCTTCGTCACTCAATTTTCTAATGATTGAAGTAGGCAAAATTCTTTCAACAAATATATTTTTTTCTAAAATTAACTCTTCGCCTACTTCACTTCTCATTAATTTAAAAACCTTGGTTGCATTTTCTGGCCAACTACTCCACTTCATTGGACAAACTATTGCTTCCATATAGACTATACCAGCTATTCTATCAGGATTTTTTTTTGCAAAATCAAAACCTATTGCTGAACCCCAATCATGAATCACAAGTATAATTTTTTTATCCATGTTTACATTATTGATAAAGCCATCAAACCATTTTATATGTTCTTTAAGACTATAATTTTCTTGAGATGGGTTATCTAATTTGTCTGAATCTCCCATACCTATTAGGTCAGGCGCTATACATCTATATTTATTTTTTAAACCTTTAATGATATTTCTCCATAAAAAAGATGAGGTTGGGTTTCCATGAATAAAGAGTAGAGGTTGCCCTTCACCTTCATCTAAATAAGCGATATTTTTTGATTGAAAAGTAATAAATTTTTTATTCATTGAAGTTTGGTTTTCTTTTTTCACTAAAAGCTTTTAAACCCTCAACACCATCTAAACTCTCAGCATTTTCAGAAATTTTTATACCTTCTATATCCATTTGTGTTTCAAGTCCATTATCAAAGCTAATATTTAATAATTTTTTTACTCCAGCATAAGCTTTCTTTGGGCCTTTCATAAATATTTCTGCTTGCTTCTCAATAGCTTGATCAAGCTGTTCTTGATCATCTAAAACTTGATCTATTAAATTCATTTCTAATGCTTCTTCAGCAGAAAATATTCTATTTGTTAACATAAGTTCCTTTGCTCTTTTCATTCCAACAATTCTAGGAAGGAAAAAAGTTGAACTACCATCAGGTGATAATCCAGCATTTGTATATGCTACTGTAAACTTAGCACTTTTCACTGAATAAATAATATCTCCAGTAATTGCTAAACTAAAACCTCCTCCTCCGGCTGTTCCATTTATACCTATTATTACAGGAGCTTCCATTCTAGTCATCCTAGCAATTGCTCCATGAAAATAATGTGTCATTTCGAGAAGTGTTTCCTTTATTTTATCTTCATTAGATAAAAGAAATTTTAAATCACCACCTCCACAAAATAGCTTTCCCTTACCTGTTAAAATTAAGACTTTAATATTATTATTTGTGGCAACTATATTTGTCGCTTTATATAATTCTTTTGCTAATTCAATGTTTAACGTGTTACCTGCGTCAGGTCTATTTAAGGTAATCCTAGCTATATTATTTGATATTGAAAAATCTATATTATTAAAATTCATATTATAAAAATAACACAATTAAATGCTAGTGTAAATTAGGGAACCATATAGTATTTTTTGTTAGAACTTTCGGTGTAAACAAACTCTACCCTAATATTTTTAATATCTGACAGTTGCAAACATTCTAATTTAGTGACTTTAAAATATATCAATGAGAAATTACAATATGCTTCTTCATTATCTGTATTATACTTAATATTGTCTAAACTATCTATTTTTTCTCCTGGAGAAAGTGCTGATAAATAATTCTTTTTTGAGAAACTGTTTAAACTGCTCCAAATATTTTTAGTTTTCTCTGAATTATTTTCAATCTTAGCATGTCCATATAGTTGTACTTGCAACTTAAACCTAGGTTCATATAAATGCACAGTAACGTTATTATTTTGAATAATGTTTAAAACTTTTCTACTTCTAGAATCTGAATAAAAAAACAACATTTTGGTTTTATTATCAACTTTCCTTAAAATAATAGTTCTTGAGTTTATCATATTGCCATTAATTGTACTTAAAGTTGGTGTATGAAATTTTGATTTTTTATTAACTACGCCTTGCGCTAATAAATCCCAAATTTTCAATTCCCCTTTATCTAAATCACTAAAAAAATTTGAAAAGTTATTCAATTTATTTTTTTTCTAATATTTCTAATTCAATTAAAATACATAATAAATGTATAATAGTAATATGTAATTCTTGTATATGAGAAGTAATTTCACTAGGCGCCTTTATGCATATATCACTACATTTTTCTAATTTTGAATTTTTTGCACCAGTTAAACCTATTACTTTTATTTGTTTACTTCTAGCAGTCAAAGCAGCTTCTATAATATTTCTACTTTTACCACTTGTTGATATTGCAAAAAGTAAATCTCCTTTATTTCCTATACCTTCTATTTGCCTTGAAAAAACTTTACTGTAATCATAGTCATTAGAAATTGCGGTAATTGCAGATGTATCAGTGTTTAGAGAAATTGCTGGGAATGCTCTTCTATCTAATTTAAACCTTCCTATTAATTCTGCAGCGAAATGTTGTGCATCAGAGGCTGAACCTCCATTACCACATATAAGAATTTTTTTATCTTGTTTTATAGTTTTAACTAGCATTTTTGCAGACAAAATAATTTCTTTATTTTCAAAATTTAATAAATTATCGATATTACGTTTGCTTTTTTTAAGATAACTTTCTATTACATTTTTCAAAATTAAATTCCTTATCTATTTATTCTTAATGAACTAAAGTCAATTTCTGGTAAATATATATTGTTAGGTTGTTTTGATGATTGCCAAAAAACATCAATAGGTATCCCACCTCTTGGAGCAAAAAAACCCTGAACTCTAATCCATTTAGGCTTTAAACTGTTAAATAATTGTTTACCTATAAACAAAGTTACATCTTCATGAAAAATCCCATAATTTCTAAAAGATTGTATGAATAATTTAAAAGACTTAGACTCAACTATTGACTGTTTAGGAACATAGTCAACTATTATGGTAGCAAAGTCAGGCTGTCCTGTTACTGGACAAATTGAAGTAAATTCCGGCACAGTAATTCTTATATTATATAAAGAGTTTTTGTTTTTATTATTTATCTTATCAAATTTATAACTTATAGGACTATCAACTGCTTTTACTTTTTGACCTAGAACATTTTTTTTTTTCATTTTTGTCTTTACTTAGCAAGTTATTTAATTAACTCTATTACCATGATTAGTAATTAGCAATAATTTATTTATGATTAATATGCAAAAATTAAAGAAAAATAGATATATTTTTATAAAAGGTTTTTTTTTATTAATTTTACTTAAATATTTATATTTTAATTCTTTATATGCAGAAGAAGATACAAATTATATACTAAATGGTCCACTGGCTGGAAGTTTTTATTTCACAAAGACTAAGCCTGGCAATAAGGAAAGTGTGGTACAATCTCACTCTCCTTTATTAGAAATTAATGAAAATACATTAAGCGTATTTACGCCACATGAAATGAAAGGTTATGATCACTACATAATTAAACATATAGTTTTAGATAACAGGTTTAATATAATTTCAGAGAAGGTATTTGATCCTTCTAAAGAAACACCTATATCAAAACATAATATAATGGGCTATGAAGATAAACTTTATGTTTTAAGCATTTGTAATAATCATAATACTTGGGTTGACATTATTAAAATTAAAAAACCTTAATGAATAGAAAATCATTTCTTAAAATAAGTTTTACTTTTATTATTTTCTTTATTAATAAAATGTTATTTGCGACAACAATAGAAAAAGAAATATTTTTTTCAGCTTATTTAAAAGGCATTAACCTCGCTAAAGCTGAAGGACAAATTAAAATAAAACCTAATATATTAGAGTTATATTTTACTGCACAAACAGTAGGAGTCTTTTCTTTAATCTCTGAATGGCAACAAACTGTGAGCATAAATGCACTATTAATGAATAATAAATTAAAAAGTCAGCAATATAGGTCTGATGATTCAAGAGGTGAAAAAAAAGGACACATGTACTTAAGCTTTGAAAATAAAATACCTAAAATAGTATCTGCTCAACCAGATCCCAGAGAAGATGATAGAAGAGAAAAAATTAATACAAATCTTCTTAAAAATACTATTGATCCTATCAGTGGTGTCTTAAATTTAGGTTTAGACGGAAACTGCAATCATAAAGAAATTATTTTTGATGGGAAAAGAAGGTACATAATAAATGCTAGCTTTATAGGAGAAGAAATAATTAAACAAAATGAATTCTTCTCAGAAGACTTAAATAGCATAAAATGCGTTTTTAGTATTAAAAAATTAGAAGGGTATACAGAGAAAGAAAAAAAAAGATATCCAGGGAACGGTTACATCTGGTATAAAAAAGTAGGTAAAGATTTATTTTTTCCTACTAAAATTACTATTGATACTCGTTGGGGAGAGTTTTTATGTTTAATAAAAGAAAAGGAATTATAAAATGAAAGCGATAGTTTGTAACGAATGGTGTAAACCAGAAGATTTAAAGGTTTCCGAAATAAAAAATCCAACTTTAGATGATAATTCAGTAAGAGTGGAAATTTATGCATCTGGTGTTAACTTTCCAGATGTATTAATTGTGCAAGGGAAATATCAATACAAACCTCCTTTTCCATTTTCTCCTGGATCTGAAGTGGCAGGAATAATATCTGAAATTGGAAAAAATGTTAAAAGCCTTAAAGTAGGTGATAGGGTTATGGCTGTTACTGGACATGGAGCTTTTGCAGAAGAAATTTGTGTTCCAGAGGATAAGATAACACTAGTACCTGAAAATATGGATTTTATAACTGCAGCTAGTATGAGTTTAACTTATGGAACATCATCATATGCTTTATTTCAGAGAGCTAATATAAAAGAAAACGATGTAGTATTAATACATGGTGCTACTGGAGGAGTAGGAATAACTGCTATTGAAATTTCTAAAGCAGTAGGAGCTAAAGTGATAGCTACAGCCAGTACAGATGAAAAACTTAAAATAGCTAAAGAGTATGGTGCTGATTATTGTATTAATTACAGTCAAAATGAATTTAAAGATAAAGTAAAAGAATATACTAACGGAAAAGGTGCAAATATTATTTATGATCCTGTTGGTGGTGATGTGTTTAATCAGTCTCTAAGATGTATAGCATGGAATGGTATAATTTTAGTCATAGGTTTTGCCTCAGGTACAATTGCATCTGCGCCTACAAATTTGCCTTTATTAAAAAACTGTTCAATAGTAGGAGTTTTTTGGGGAGCCTGGAGAGAAAGAGAACCTAATGGGCATAATGTCAATATGGAAAAAATATTGAAATGGTGGAAAGAAAATAAGGTTAAACCTAAAGTGTCTAAAGTTTTTAATTTAGAAGATACTAAATATGCATTACAGGCATTAATCAATAGAGAGGTTATAGGTAAAGCAGTTATAAAAGTAAGATAGTTAAAATTTAATTTTTTTTAAAACTGATGAATCATAGTCAATTGATAAATTATTTTTCTTAACAAATTTAACTATATTATGATTATTTCTCGAAGCTTCATCTAAAGATTCTATAATTTGCTCCATATAATCTTTTGGAAAGTCATGATTAACAATTAAAAGCATATTTTTAAAAGAGTAAAGAGTTTTAGCATGTTCTAAAAGGTTTTTATAATCCTTAGAATTTTCATTTGTTAATTTTATTAGTAAATTATTAGAAATGATAGCTAAAGGAATTTGGTTTGTTATTAATAAATCAACCAATCTTTCCGCATCTCTAGCTCTCGCAACTCTAGCTTTTGCTTCTGGTAAATACTCATCAAATATAACCTTTATATTTTTAGTAAAATCGAAGGCACCTTCATCCTTTTTAGAGCACATTACCAACATATGCATCTGTCTGTAAACTTCGTGCTGTCCCCAAGGTGCGTGTCCGCAAACTAAGAAATATATAACTATTAAAAATAATTTTAATTTAAAACGAATATGCATTTTTTTTACGGAGATGCATTTCTGCATCCCCGTAATCAAATATTTACTTAGTTTCTATTTTTATCAAACACATCAAGATTTAAAACAGCTGTAACTATGTAATTAGGAACATCCACAACTTGTCCAACTCTTAAGTCCGCTGCTACGGAACACAGTATATAAGCTTGTTCTCTAGAAAGCCCATATTCATCTACTATGTAATCTATCATTTGTAACAAAGCGTGTCTTGCAGCTAAAGTAAGAGACTCAGATAAATTGGCAAGATTAGTAACCTTTTCCCCACCTAAATATTTATAATAAATTAATTCTGCTCCTGGGTCTTTAAGAGGAATACCAACTGTTTGATAGAATTTAGTTGGTTCAATATCTCTAATCTCATCATTTCCTTTAGTAGCAGGCATTTGCATCTTTTTACCTTGTCTTTTAAGGATTTTAGTTCTTACTTTAACAATTGCGCCCATCTCAATAGCTGTACCTGAAACTTCTCCATCTCCTTGAGCATAATGAACGTCTCCTGCAAATAAACCACATCCATCAATAAAACATGGAAAGATAATTTTTGTACCAACTTGCATCTGTTGAACATCCATGTTACCACCGTTTTCTCTAGGTGGAATGGTTCTTAAACAATCATCTTTATGTGAACCATTTTCACCACAAACATCTGCAGGAAGAGCAAAAGCTGGATCTGGTGTTAGAGCCACTCCTCCGGCAGCAGCTAAGTTAGCTTCTCTTTCTTTCCAACTACTGATTTCTTTATTTCCGGGTAATACTCCTATAGAACCTGGAAATGCTTCATAAGGAATTGTAACGCCAGGCATATTATCTGACACAGCTCCAGTCCTTGTTAATTTCCAATTGACTATATATGGTTCAGTAAATATATCTCTCAAAAAGCCGAACCCTGGAACAATTACTGTGTATCCATATTCATCAGGCTCTATATCTAAAAGTTCTACTTCAAGAGCATCTCCTCTTTTTGCACCCTTAATATACACAGGACCTGTCATAGGATGAACTTCTCCTAAATTAAAAGTAGGTACATCTTCAGCTACTGCATCAAAACTATAGTTACTGTCAAGAGCATCTCTAGTATGTAATACAATAATATCACCAGGATTTGCTGTAGCTCTTGGTTCTATTGCTGGATGATATCTATTGAAACAGTTTGCATCATCTTTACAATGATCACCTGTTTTTTTAAGTTCTATAATGTTTTTCCACTTAGCATCTGTAGTATCAGCTTGTATATTTAGTACAAACATAACAGATAAGCAGAAAGTTAATATTTTAATCATAATTTTCTCCAATAATGTAGATTATTTGTTTAGTTTAATATATCATTTATAGCATATTTCAAAATAAATGGAGAAAAAATTGTACAAAATAAAAAAAAAGTTATTAATAATTTTATCTTTATTATTTATTGGTTCTTCTAATGCAAAAGATGAAATAAAAATTGGAATATCTACTTTCCTTTCTGGAGGAGCTGCATCTAGTTTTGGAATTCCTCTAAAACAAGGATTAGAGTTTATGTTTAATGCAATCAATGAAGGTAAAGTACCCCCTCCTTATGATTCACCAGGTATAGGAGGCAAAAAAGTTTCTTTTTTCTTTATAGATGAAGCTGGAGGTGCTACTAAGCAAGTGTCTGAATTTAGAAATATGGTACAAAGACAAAACGTAGATGTTGTGATGGGATACATATCTTCAGGAGATTGTCTAGCAATTCCAGCAGTGGCAGAAGAGCTTAAACAATTAACAATTCTTATAGATTGTGGAACCCCGAGAGTTTTTGAAGAAGCTAGTTACAAATATGTCTTTAGAACAGGTCCTCATGCAGCTATGGATAATATCGCAGGAGCACTTTATTTAAAAAGAAAAGGTATAACTCCAAAAAAAATCGCTGCTATAAATCAAAATTATGCTTGGGGACAAGACTCATGGGCAGACTTTAAAGGATCTATAGACATATTTTTTCCGGGAACTAAAATCGTTTCTGAGCAATTTCCAAAATTTTTATCTGGTCAGTATGGTAGTGAAATTTCTGCAATGATGGTAGCTAAGCCAGATTTAATCCATTCTTCAATGTGGGGAGGAGATTTAGAATCTTTCATTATACAAGGTGCGACTAGAGGTTTATTTAGAAACTCCAAAGTTTTTTTAAGTGCAGGTGATCATGTATTGCCTTCATTAGGTAGAAATATGCCTGAAGGTGTTATAGTAGGAGCAAGAGGACCCCACGGAGATTTAGCTCCAGATACTCTATTGGCTAACTGGTTTAAAGAGAGTTTAAAAAAAGAGCTTGGAATTAAAATGACTACACAACCAATGCATAAAGGAGCAATGGCTGCTTTATTTTTAAAGAAAGCATATGATCAAGCAGTAAAAGAAAACTCGGCTTTTCCTTCTACTGAAGAAGTTATTAAATATATGGAAGGTCTTGAGTGGGATACACCAAGTGGACCGGCATCTATGGCTTTAGGAAATGGGCATCAAGCAATTCAGGATATGGCATTAGGTGTCACAGCATGGGATAAAGAAGAAAAAAGAGCTAAATTAATAGATATAGAATATTTCAAGGCTGAATGTGTAAATCCACCTGAAGGAATTAAAGCTTTAGATTGGATTAAAGGTGGTTTTAAGGGTCCAGATTGTTAAATAAATAATATATTATTGAGATTTAGTATTAAGGGGTGACCCATTTTTAGGATTTATTTTGTCCTTACCATTCTTTTTTGTGAGCAACTTGTTCTGTTTACTAATTCCTAACTCACCTTGAATTCTTCCCCCAGATTCAACAACTAAAATTTCGTATTTTGCTCTACCCTGAAGTAAACCTTCTGATCTTACATGCAAATTTTTAATTGTAAATTTTCCTTTAATAGTGCCATTTATGATTAAAATATCAGCAATAATCTCACCGTCAAAATTTCCATTTGGTCCTATAACTACTTCATTAGCTCTAATAATTCCGCTCATAGAACCATCTATATGAATATTACCTTCTGTATTTATCTCACCAGATAGTTCTATTCCTTCTCCAATTATAGAAAGTGAATTATTTTTTCTGGTATCGGAAAAAAAATTAGAGGTTTTTAAAAACATTTTTACCTATTTTGAGAAATGGATAGGGGTTTCTAGCTTTATCATAAACTTTTATTTCATAATGTAAATGTTTACCTGTTGATCTTCCGGTATTTCCTATCTTACCTATAATATTACCTAAATCAACTACTTCTCCCTTTTTAACAAAAATTTTTGATAAATGTGCGTATCTAGTCTGTATGCCATTTCCATGATCTATGAAAACAGACTTTCCATAAGAACCATAATTGCCAACAAAGGATATTTCTCCCGACGCGGTGGCAAGTATATCTGAGCCCCATGCAGCCCCTAAGTCTATACCTTTATGAAATGCCCTTCTTTTTGTATAAGGATCTTTTCTATATCCATAACTACTTGTAATATAATATTTTTCTATTGGTGATGCTAAGGGGACAGATAGGAAAATTTCTCTAAGTAATTCAAATCTAGCTGCTTTATCATAAATATCATAAGCAACTTTATTTTCCTGATTTTCTATTTCTAATGGCCCACCAATCTCGTCTTCATTTTTTATGTTATCTAAATTTGCTAAATCATAAGCTCTAGTTTTTGAAAAAATATTTTCTAAAGCAGTAATTTTTTTTTCTAAAATTTCTAAAGTACTATTTTTGACTTTATTATTTAGTTGGAAATAATATTTTTCTTTTTCTTTTTGCAAGGCTAAGTTATATCTCAACATTTTTAGCTCAGCCGTTGCTTTCATACTTTCATCTATAGTTTTATTTAAATTAAAAAAAACTTTCTTACTTTTATCTACTTCTCTTTTATTTATATCAAAATTATCCATATCTTCATTACTATAAAAAACAGATTTAAAGTCAGGATCTATGTAAAACCTATCATTACTCTGTTTATATATGTTTTCGATATTTTTCTGTAAGCTATTTATAATATCATCTAATTCTGTTAGCATTTTTTTTCTATCTTTTTTTTCATTTATAATACTTTCCAGTCTATCTTTTACTTGAAGTAACTTATGGTCTGTTTTTATATCATTATTTTTATTAATTAATTGTATATCCTGCTGTAAGAGGTCTAATAATTTAGTTATCTTTTTAATTTGAAGTTCAACGTTAAGATCCGTCTCTGTAAATTTAGCAGTATCTGTGTACAATTCTTCTCTCAAACTTACTACTGCTTTAGTAAATTTTGCATACCTTAATCTTAAATCTTTTAAAGCAACGTTTTGCTTATAATTCACAGTCTGTAAAAATTGCATTTTATATGTAAATAGACCTACAAAAAAACCTGAAGTTATGAGTAATGAAATTAAAATAATTTGCATAGCTGTTCCTAGCTTAAAATATTTTATTCCACCGGTACTTCTAAGCATAAACTCTTTTTGGGGAAATGTATTATTTAACCATTTAATAAATTTCATAAGAACAACTTTTTTTTACATTCTAAACGTTCTTCTATACCAAAGACAAGTCTTTTTAATACCTTCACGATAGTGATGTGGAGGCTTCCAACCAGTATCTGATATAAATTCTTTATTAGTAACTACAAACTCTTTCATTATCTTATTAAAAATTTCTCCCTTTCCAAAAATTATTAACATTAAATTAATTAGCTTTGGATTTAAATAAAATAATTTGGCTTTTTTTCCTAATGCGTTAGCCATAAAACGCGCTAGTTTTTCATTAGTTATCATACAATTATCACTAATTTCATATGTCTTACCAATAAAATGATTGTTTTTTAAAATTAATAAAATAGCATCAGTTAAATTATCAATGTACATATAACTTCTTTTTTCTGATAATTTTTTAAATGGCAATGGGACATTATTGTATATAGCTTTTATTAAAATAAGAAAATTTGCTTTTACATTAGGTCCATAAACCAAAGGAGGTCTTAATATTATATGCTTTTTATAATATTTTCTAATTATACTTTCACCATTTTTTTTGACTCTTGCGTAATCTGTAAGATTGTTTTCAATTTTATCAGAAACTTTAGCTGAACTAATGTGAAGTATCTTTAAGTTTTTATTTCTAAAGTTTTTTATTATATTGTATTCAATGTTGTTAATGTCATCTAAGTTCAAAAGTTTTTTTTTAAAATTTTTATTATTTATATGAGCTAAAGCAGCAAGGTTAATTAAATATTTAATTTTGGATAAATCTTTAGAAAAAAGTTTTTTTTTAAATAAATTTCCTGTTTCTAAAACCTCAACATCCATTTTTAAAAGTTCTTTAGCTTCTTTAGAGTGTTTATTTCTAATTAAAGCCAATATTTTTATATTTTTATCAACTAATTTCTTGCATAAGTGCATTCCTATAAATCCAGAAGCTCCTAAAATTGCAATTTTATCTTTTACCATTTTTATATTTCATTTAATGTAATTATAATGATTAAAAAATAATGAAAAACAACATAAAAATAAGTGCTTTAGTAGTAGCACACAATGAAGAAAATAAACTCGCAAGTTGTTTAAAAAAACTAGTTTATGCTGATGAGTTAGTCGTTGTTTTAGATAAAACAAATGATAAAAGTGAGATTATAGCAAAAAAATTTGGGGCTAAAGTTTTTAAAGGAAGTTGGAATATTGAAGCAAATAGAAGAAACTTTGGAATTAAAAAATGCCTAGGAGATTGGATTTTAGAAATAGATGCAGACGAACATGTCCCCAAACAACTATTCACAGAAGTTAGAAAAAAAATTAAAAATGCTGAACCTGGTTACTTTCTAATACCTTTTGATAATTACATAGGAAAAAGAAAAGTAAGGTATGGCTGGGGAGCCTCATGGGGTGTTTCTGCTGCTCCAAGGCTACATTTTAAAGGTTGCAAAACCTGGAAAAAAGAACAATTAATACATCCTTCAATATCACTTAAAGGAAAAAAAATGTGGTTAAAATCAAGAATTCACCATTATGTGGATGAAGATCTCAACGATATGATAATAAGATTAATAAGATATACAGACTTAAAAGCTATTGACATAGCGAAACAAAATAAAAAAATTCCTCATTTTCTAATAACTATTCGTAGAGGTATAACTAGATTTTTAAAATGTTTCATATCTCGCAAAGGTTACAAAGAAGGTAAGTGGGGTTTTATAATTGCTCTAATGGCAAGTTTATACATAATATTGTCATATGTTAAAGCAACAGAAATCAGAGAAAAAAAATAGCCTATTTTTCTTTCTTTATTTTCCAACTATCGTCTTTAACTAAAGCCCACTCTGATAAAACTACAGTTTTAGGTGACCTTATGTCTTTTAATTCATAATGAACAATATCAAAAATTAATTTCGTATTGATTACTTCCCATTGTGTAGGGTATGCAAAGCCTCTCAAGAATGTGTCCCCTACTTTAAATTTAGTATCCATCGACTAAACCCTTGTTATTGTTAAGTATTTGCAATATTATATCATTCTATAAATTTTACAAATAAAAAATGTGTGCTTAATGCACAAAATGAGTAATGTATGAGTGAAATAATATTACCTAAATTTATGAACATTGGTGGTGGAAAAATCAAGTCTATAACTGATATTTTAAGAAAAATAAATTGTAAGAATCCTTTAATAATAACAGATAAAACAATGGTAAAATTGAATATTATTAAACCATTAGAAAAAGCTCTTACAGATGTGCAAATTAGATATAAGATCTTTGATGATACTATGCCTGAACCTACTGCTAAATCTATAGAAAATGGAGTAAGTACATTAAAAAATGGATCTTTTGATTGCATTATAGCTTTTGGAGGTGGAAGTCCTATAGACTCTGCAAAGGCTATTAGTTTACTGGCAACAAGAGGGGGCTTAATTGAAGATTACAAATTTCCTTTTATTAATTTAGAAAATAATATTCCTATCATTGCTATACCAACAACTGCAGGCACAGGTTCAGAAGTTACAAAATTTACAATTATTACCAATGAGAAAACTGATGAAAAAATGCTATGTGTAGGACCGTCTTTTATGCCAATTGCAGCAATTGTTGATTATGAGTTAACTTATTCTGTGCCACAAAGAACAACTGCTGATACAGCAATAGACTCACTTACCCACGCTATTGAAGCTTTCGTTAGTAAAAAGTCAAATTTATTTAGTGATACACAAGCAATATCAGCAATGGAACTAATAGCTCCTAATATTAGAAGAGCATACAATAATGGTAAAGATCAAGAAGCAAGAGAAAAATTAATGACAGGAGCAACTTTAGCAGGTATAGCATTTAGTAATTCTTCAGTAGCTTTAGTCCATGGTATGAGCAGACCTATTGGTGCTTTTTATCATGTACCTCATGGCCTGTCTAATGCTATGCTTTTACCAACTGTTACAGAATTTTCAATTCCTGCAGCCCCTGAAAGATATTCTAAATGTGCCAAAGCAATTGGAGTAGCAAACATTGATGACAGCATTGAGGATGCAAACAAAAAACTATTAGATGAGTTGAAACAACTTAATTTAGACCTTGAAGTTCCTACTTTAAAAGAATTTGGTGTAAAGAAAGAAACATTTTTTCAAAGTATTGATACTATGGCAACTCAAGCTATAGCATCTGGGTCACCTAATAACAATCCTATAGTTCCTAGCCACGATGAACTTGTTTCGTTATATAAAAATCTTTGGAGTTAACTCAATTTTTAAAAATATTTGAATATTTTATTTTCAGTGTTTTAAGCTTAGGAGGTATTAAAGCATTACAATAAATACTATTGGGATTTTTAAAAAAATAGTTATGATGATATTCCTCTGCTACAAAAAAATTTAGTTTGTCGGATAGTTCTGTTTGAATTATATTTTGATAGATTTTTTCTGCTTTTTTTATAGCTTCTTCTGCCTTTTTCTTTTGTTCTAAATTAGTATAAAAAATAGCTGACCTGTATTGTGTTCCTATATCATTTCCCTGCCTATTTTTTTGAGTGGGATCATGAGCTACAAAAAAAAATTCCAAAATTAATTCTAGTGATATTATTTTATCATCAAAGTCACATTTAATAGCTTCAGCATGCCCTGATGTACCTTTACAAATTTCTTCATAAGTAGGATTTTTTGAAACTCCTCCTATATAACCAGGTGTAATACTTCGTATACCTTTTAATTTTAGAAAGATTGCTTCTATGCACCAGAAACATCCACCAGCTAAATAAATTGACTGCATATTCTATATTGTAATAACCTATAAAAAATTATCTATATTTTTATTATAAAAATGGAAAAAAAAAAAAATATAATTACGCTATGCTTTATATGCTTAGCTACAAGCTTATTCACAATAGATATGGGCATAATAACAATTTCATTTTCTGAAATTGAAAATTTTTTTTCCACTACTAACTCTGTAACATCCTGGGTTTTAACTGTTTTTTCAATTTCTTCTGCTATAGGTATAATTAGTTTGGGGTTTATGTCTAAATTATTTAGTAGGAAAAAAATATATATAATAGGTATTTTAGGTTTTTCTTTTTTTTCTGGATTATGCGGTTTATCCAGCAGCATAGAACAACTGCTTATTTGTAGATTTTTTCAAGGATATTTTGGGTCTGGTTTAATAGCTTTAAGTCAAGCATTTGTTATAGATATTTTTTCAAAAGAAAATAGAAGCAAGGCCATATCAGCTTGGACATTCGGATTACTTGCGGGTCCTGTTATTGGGCCACTACTGGGTGGTTTTTTAATTGAATATTTTAACTGGCGATTTATTTTTTTTATAAACTTACCATTAGGTTTAATTGCTTTTTTTGGACTTAGCTACTTTTTGAAAACTGAAAAACCTAAACCATCAAGCAATGTAAATTATTTAAGTTTTATTTTTTTAAGTCTGTCAGTAGCTTGTTTACAAATTTTTTTAGATCGAGGTGAGCTAGAAGATTGGTTTTATTCTGAATTAATAATTTTTATATTTTCATTATCACTAATATCTTTTGTTTTTTTTCTTTTAACTAATTTTAATTCAAAAAATTCTCTCTTTTCTATTTTACTATTTAAAGATAATTATTTTACAGGTGGAATAATATTTGCTTTTTTGTTTGGATTTATTCTTATACCGCCCTTTATTTTAATACCAATATATTTAACTGAAATACAAAATTTTCCAATCTATTATATTGGATTTATTTTAAGTTTGTCAGGATTAGGCGGTATGATAGCAACCTTATTTACATCTAAAATTATATCGTACGTAGGTAATGTAAAGACTATGTTATTTGGCCTTTTTATTTATATTACAGCTAATATAGAAATAGTATTTTGGAACTCGGATATTAGCACCAACCAAATCATAATTAATAGCCTATATAGAGGTATTTCTATTAGTACCTATTATGTTGCTTTAGCAAATATTACATATACTACCTTACCTAATAATCTAAGAACTGAAGGTGCTAGTTTATTTCAGTTTTTAAGAACTATTGGAACAGGAATTTCTATTGCTATATTTGTTACTTTTTTAAATAGATATTACTCTATTAATTTTGAAGATATAAGAAGTTTTCTTGATTATTCCAATATAGGCGTATCACAATTTACAAATGTAGATGATTTTTTTTCTAATGATAAAATGATTATATTACAAGAGATAAAATATCAGTCTAAAATTAAATCATTTTTAAATGACTTCTTTATATTATCGTTGTCACCCTTAATTTTTTTACCCTTTTTTATGTTCTTCAAAAAAAAAAACTAAATCTTATATGGTTTTAATAGGCTCAACAATCTAGGCACTAAAGTTAAAGAAGCTAATAATGCTACTAACATAGCCAAACTAGTTAATAAACCAAAGTAAATACTAGGTATAAAATTTGAAAAAACTAAAATAGAAAACCCTACAATTATAGTCAATGTTGTATAATATAATGCATAGCCAATACTATTATGTGTTCTAACCAATGCTGTCTCATATTTTTTATGCTGTAGAAATTCATTTTTATATCTAAAAATATAATGAATAGTATTATCGACAGCTATACCCATACTTATTGCTGCAATAGTTATGGTCATCATATCTAATGGTATATTTAATATTCCCATTAATCCTAAGACAGACCCAATAGATAATATATTTGGAACAAGAGCTATAAATGAAACCTTTAACGATCTAAACAATATTAGAAACATACAAAATAATACTAAAACTACTAGACCTAACGTTTTAATCTGTGAATTAAATAAGCTCTGCAACATATTATTGTACAAAATGAGAATATTAGATAATTTAATTTTATCAGCCTCAACTTCAATTACTTTAAAAGCTTCACTGTTAATCTTATTAATTAATAAGTTTCTCCTTAATGAAGGATCAGAGTCTCTTACTCTTAAAGTTATTTTTGCCTGATTATACTCTGTAGATATATATGGGTTTAGAATAATTTCTTTATATTCATCAGGAAGTTTTTCATAAAGCAATCCTAGTTGAACACTATCTAGGTCATTCCCATTGTTTAATGCTCTACCTACTTTCAAAATTGTAGCAAAAGAAAGAACAGTTCCAGTATGCTCTAAAGAATCAAGATAATTATGAAGACTTTCTATTTTTTGCATTTTATCTCTAGTAAACCAATATTTGGGGTCATTAGAAACTTCATCAAATTCTTCAAAAATATCTTCAAATTCATCTTCTTCCATAATTTCTTCTGATTGCAATTTAACTTCATCATCAAAATCAAGAGTAACATCTAATAATGTAGTACCTCCCAAGTCTTTATCTATTACTTTCATACCCTTATGTATTTCTGTACTTTTTTTAAAATAATCAATAAAACTATTCTCCACTTTTAATTTAGTTCCTCCAAAAATACTCAAAATAGTTAAAACAATTGCTATACAGAAAATAAGACTTTTATAATGGATAGTAAAACTTGCTATTTTATTTGGTAAATTAAAAATTTTCTCAAAAGAAGTATCAGGTTTTAATACTTTAAACTGGTACATTAATGCAGGAAACATAATAAAGGTTAAGATTAAAGAAATCGTTACTCCAACACTCATCATCCATCCAAAATTAATAACCGGTAATAAACCTGATAAAATTAATGAACTAAATCCTGCTATAGTAGTAATGACTGTAAAAAAGCAAGGTTTAATCATCTGCTTTACAGTATCTAATAAAAGCTTATCTTGATTTAAGTAACCTTTAGAAGATAGTTCTCTGTATCTAACTATTAAGTGTATAGTTATTGCCATTGTTAGTATAAGCTGTAAAGAGATAAAATTAGAGGAAATAACAGTAACTTCCCAATTAAATAAACTAAAAATACCAGCTGTTATAATTACTGAGCAAAAACAAGTAATTATTGGCATCACTACCCATCTACTTTGCCTAAATATTATCATTAAAGTTAAAATTAAAAAAAATAGTATTGCTATTCCAAAGACCTTTAAATCATTTTTAACATAGGAAACTACATCATTAGCTATCATTGGTATACCACCTAGATAAAGCTCTCCATATTGTCTATACTCGCTAACTATATTTCTTACATTTAAAATTAGTTCATTTTGTGTTTTTCTTAGTTTGTCTCTTTCTTTAATAATATCTTGTTTTACTAAGTTAAAACTATTTAACTCACTATCATTTAAATTCCTTTCCTCTAAAATAGTTTGGTATTTTTGCTTTTTTTCTCTTAATTCAAGCAACTTTTCATTTTCTTTAAGATTAATTAAAATTGCTGTAGTTTTAAAATCTTCACTTACCAGATTATTCTTGTATAGAGGGCTAGATATAAATTCTTCTTTTATGAGGGAATCCTCTACTATATTATCTTCAACTGTTGGCACACCTTCTAAAATATCAACTAATGATTTTTTTGAACTTAATAAAAGAGGTACATTTAAGATAGTGGTAACACTTTTAACAGGAGTAAGTTTTTCCAAATCTTTAGTAATATCTTTTAAGTTCTTTTTTACTCCATCTGATAGAAGATTTTCATTAGGTTTAAATGCTATTAAAAGAAACTCTGATGATTTATACCTTTTATTTAGTAACTGGAAATACTTTAAATCTTTATCTTTTTCTAAAATTAAAGTATCTGAAGAAGCATCTATTTTTAAATTAATTGCAGAAAAAAAAAAGATTACAGTTAAAAGTGACATCGATACAATTATAATTTTAGAAAATTTAAAAATTATATTTTTGTAAAATAAATCAATCATACTTAGCTATTTTGCCTAATTGTATCGGATTTTTTTAGCCTATTATATTCTAAATTTTTTTCGAACTCGCGTAATCTTTTCCAAACTGATAGTAATTCCACTATAGTAGCCCAGCTTTTTACCAAATATTGAAGAGAACCTTCTACCCTACCAAAAGCTCTGGTAATTTGTTGAACAAAACCTAATGTAATTGCTCCAGACACGATAGTTGGAGCTAAAGCTAAATAAGGAACAATTACCATTCCTTGAAAATAAGTCCATTTCACTGTATTAAAATACAAATAATGAAAATATGACTTAAAATGGATACCTCTAACTCTATTATATAATTGGCCTATAGTTGGAGGTGCTGCTCTAATTGGGTCATCTTCTCCTAAAACTAATTCTTTCCTATACCCAGCTTCTTCTTTTTGAATATCATATTCAATCCCTGGTAATTTTATGCCTACAGCAGCTAAAACTACCGTACCTCCTAAAGCAGATATAATCGCTACCCAAACAAGAGCATGATCTACTTCTCCTATCCATGGCAAACTACTTACTTGTTTAGACAAACCCCATAAAATTGGCAGAAAAGCAGCTAATGTCATAATACTATCTAGTAAACCTACACCTAAACCTTCCATAATTCTAGCAAACTTTAAAGTATCTTCTTGTACTCTCTGAGAAGCACCTTCAGTCATTCTAGCATTTTTCCACTGTTCATGATAATAATCTGCCATAGAGGTTCTCCACCTAAAAACCCAATGACTTACTAAAAAACCAGTAAATACTGCTATAATAACCCATCCTCCAGCAACTTTTGCAAAAGAAAATAAATATGCTATAAACTCTTTTTCACTGACCGATCCAGGAGTGGTAAGAGCTTTTTGAAGTGTGTCATAAAACTCTCCAAACCATTCATTAATTTTTACATCTAGTTGAACTTGATACCAAGTTGAAAACAGTATTACTAATGTACCACCTATACTCCATAAAAACCAATTCTTATCTGTAAAAAATTTAAACATTAGTAAATAATATCATATATAATTTGCTATATCATTTTAAAAATAATTAGTTACTAATTTTTTTAAAAGCATCAAGAGCTTTTTTTCTAGATGAAGTATAGTCAATTATTGGATGTGGATAATTTACACCTAGAGTAACATTAGCGTCTTTTAAAATTTCTTTATCAGCAAGCCAAGGAGTAAAAATAAACTTATTTGGTAGTTTAGCAATCTCAGGTAAGTATTTTCTAATATACAAAGCATCCTTATCAAATTTTTGACCTTGAGTAATTGGATTAAAAATCCTAAAAAACGGAGCAGCATCTGACCCTGTACCAGCTACCCATTGCCAGCTAGCACTATTATTGGCAAGATCCGCATCTAGTAAACAATCCCAAAACCACTTTTCACCTTCCTTCCAATGAATTAGTAAATTTTTAACTAGAAAAGAAGCCGTTATCATTCTTAACCTATTGTGCATATATCCTGTCTCCCAAAGCTCTCTCATTCCTGCATCTACAATTGGAAAGCCTGTTTTACCCTTTTTCCATTTTAAAAGGAGCTCATCATTTACATTCCAATCTAATTTATTAAATTGTTCTTTTAAATTTTGCTTATTAATTTTAGGAAAATGATATAATAAATGATAAGAAAATTCTCTCCATCCCAATTCACTTAAAAAAGTTTCTTTATGTGAACCAAACATTTTGTTTTTAGCCTCATGCCATACTCTAAATGGTGAAATTTGACCCCAATGTAAATAAGCAGAAATTTTAGAAACACTATTTTTATTAGGAAAGTTTCTACCTTCATTATAATCATTTGCTCCGTTTTCTAAAAAATTATTGAAAGCATTTTTTGCTGCAGTCTCTGATACATTCCATATTTTTTCAAACTTTGAATACCATTTGTCTTTACTGCTTTGAAACTTAAATTGGTAGATATTGTCTTTTTTAAAAAGTTTTAAGAATATTAGTTCTTTTGGTTTATTAAAAGGTATTCTTGGTTGATCCGTTTCAAGACAACCTTTTTTGAAAAACGGAGTAAAAACTTTATAAAAGTTTCCACTTTTATTTTTAATTTTCCATGGTTCCCATAACAGACTAGAATTAAAAGACTCCACAAAAACCTTAAGTTTTCTTATCTCCTTTTTTAAAAACGTATCTGCAGCTATCCTATCTGGTTCATAGCATCTATTCCAATAAATATGTTTAACTTTTTCCTCTTTAATAATGTTGGTAATAATTTCTAAGCTATCACCTTCTAAAACATTAAATTTTTGATTAAGATCTTTACTTAATGAAATCAACGATTTTTCTAACCACCAATGACTAGCTTCTCCTATTTTATTATATTCTTCTAAATTTCTATCGAATATAAATAAAGGAATTATTCTTTCGTGTTTTGCTGCTTCTATTAGAGCTGGGTTATCATCTAATCTAAGATCTTTTCTAAACCATAAAATACAAGTATCACTCATACACTTTCTACGAACAGAATTAAAAAAAGGTTTTAGGTATTAATAGCTTTTTGAAAAGCTTCTCTTTCGTTTATTAAACTCAAATAGTTTTTTATATTTATCATTTCATCTGACACACATTTAAGTTTATTAGACATATATAATGAATGTCCTAACATAAAGTCTACGCCTGAGAACTTATCTATTAAGTATTTATTTTTTTCTAAAAGTTGGTTTACAGGAAGCAAAGCTTTTGTTAAAAGATTTTTTGCTTGTCGCAGCACCTCTTCATTTCTTCTTTCTTCTGGTAATATTAAAGTATGAACTACTATAGTATTCATAGGTGGCATTATCATACCTTCACAATAATGAAACCATTGTAAATAATTCGGGAAAGCTGGATCAGATACTTTAGGTTTAAGTTCGCCATTACTATGTCTAGCTATTAAATATTCTACAATAGCTCCTGACTCATATATGATAGTTTCTTGATCTTCTAATACTGGGACCCTTCCTAAGGGATGCCTTTTTCTGTGTTCATCTGACTTAAGTTCCGATGGATGAAATTTAATTTTATTTAGATTATATTTTAATTGTAGTTCTTCAAGAAGCCATAATACTCTTTGAGCTCTTGAATTACTACTGAAATGCAAAGTTAACATATACTTATTTTACATTTTTTTTTTATAAGTTAAAGTCTTAATTGTCAGGATCAATATATCCTGAGAGACCTCTAACATTTTCATTAAATTTAAGATTTTTATGTATTGGAGGGAAAGCCCTTTGTCTACAGTTTTCTCTTTCACATGTTCTACATGATAGTCCTGTAGGTACAGAATATTTTTCATCTAAATTATCAGCATAAATACAATCTTTACTGTGACTAATATCAAAACCTAATCCTATGGAAAAAAAGGTTTCTGGAGAACGATAATCTCCAATTCTTTTACTAACAGTTCTAGCCAGGCATACAAAAGTTTTTCCATCTAGCATTTTTGATAACTGTACTTTAATTTTTCCAGGATTAAGGAATGCAGAATAAACATTCCACCTAGGACACGCTACGGAATATCTAGGTATTTTTAATCCAGACAAAGAGAATCTTTTTGATACGTTACCAGCTATATCTACCCTCATAAAGTGAAATGGTATACCCTCATTGCCAGGCTTTTGTAATGTAGTAAGTCTATGACAAACTTGTTCAAAAGAGGTTTCAAATCTATTAGAAAGCATATCAATATCATACCTGTGTTTCTTAGAATATTTTAAAAAATTGTCATATGGCATTAATAAACATGAAGCAAAGTAATTTGCCAAAACTGTTTTTCCTAATGCTAATGTATTATTATCAGTAATTCCCTCTTTTTCTAGCTTAGCTTCAATACTATCTTTTCCTATAATTAACCCTAATTGATGAGCAATTAAAAATTCTTTACTTTCCCTCGAAAGCGCATTAGAAATTTTTAAAATTTTTTTTTCGGCTATATATTTTTTGACAAAATTATTTTGTAAATTTTCTTCTTCAAATTTAATTTTAATAGAAAATTTTTTTTCTAAAAAATCAATCATACTCCTAAGTCTATTTCCATTATTGAAATCAATTGCAGGTAATTCTTTTTCTGAAATTTCTTCTATATCTGAAAAGTAATTATTATTTGATTGAAGCATATCTGATATAAAGTCAGCGCTAGACTTTTCTGAACCAACAGTATCAGAGATTTCTTGTTTTACTGAAATCATTTGATCAGCTAACTCTCCTAAATCTTTTTTATTTTGTAAATATTTATCATATAATGTCCTGACTGCATCACCTACTATTGGTGTATTTACACAAAAATCTTTAATATCGTTATTTTTTAACTCATGCTCTTCAAATATATTATCACTAAAAATATCCATAAGATCTGAATTTAATTGCTTATTATAATCATTTGTTAATTCTGAGAGTTCTATATTAAATAGTTTTGCTACTTTTAAAAGTATTGGAACTGTAATACTTCTTCTATTGTTTTCTATAAGATTAATGTATGCAACAGAGATATCTAATTTGTCAGCTAAGTCTCTTTGAGTTAAGCTTTGCCCTCTTCTCAATCTTCTAACTATTGCACCTAAATTTGAACTAATTTCCATAATTTACAATAATTTACATTTTTACAAAATTTTACAATATAATTATTAACAAAAAATTACTTAATATTCAAACTTTTTACTTGATTATTGTAAAAAAATTTACTATTATACAAAAATAGAGTTTAGTAATTATATCATTACTCCTCCCTAGTAACAATATTCACAATTACTAAACTCTTTTCTTTTAAAAATAAATTAAATCTGCATAATGTTATTTGATGGAAAATAATATTGAAAAAAAAGCTAACCAGGTTGGTAACTTTCTAGTAAGAGCTTTTCATTATCTGGCTTTATTTGCAATCGGTTCTGCAATTGTTTGGTCAGCATTTTTTACCTTTTTAGACCTGTCAGAAAAAACCTCCGCAAGTATTGAAGATATTTTATTGTTATTTATATATCTTGAATTAGGAGCAATAGTAGGCATATATTTTAAAACTGATCATATGCCGGTAAGGTTTTTAATTTATGTCGCTATTACTGCATTAACTAGAATGTTATTAGAATATTTAAATGAATGGCATAATTCACCTACAGGACAAATTGATTATGAGATTTTAATTATTTGTGGAGGTATAGTTTTGCTAGCAATAGGTATATTTATACTAAGGTATGCCTCTCATAATTATCCTTCCAGTACTGATAAAAAATAATTTGTTCTATATTTGTTCTTGATATTTTTTATATGAATCTTTATAATTATTTCTATGGATAATTATGATTTATATAAAGTTTGGTACGTTATTATGAAAGCCTTAGAATACGGGCCACTTAAAAATGATATTATTCATCTTGATCAAATTATAGAAAACAAAGTTGCCCACCACCATATCAAATATAAAGGCAAGAAATTTTATGTTAAGATAACAAATAAATCTTGAAATATAAAACTATGTATATACTATATATAGTATGTTAAAATATTTTATTATTATAATTAACATATTCTACCTTGTAATCTCTAATGCATTCTCAGATATGAACATAATTAAAAATGGAAAAATTTTAGAGAGTAAACTCTATTCTACAAATGAGGCTACATTAGTTGTGAGTAAATCAAGAAAAATTTATGTTTGTAGCGTTTCAAATAGTTTAACAAAATGTATTTTGTCAAATAAGAAATATAAAATAAATTAATTAGTATCTTTGTTAAATTGATTTTTCAAAGATTCAAAAATATTATCCAATCTTTCAGAATTTGAACAATCCGCCACTAATTTAGTGTTGTAATTTACATCTACAGGAATGCTTGTAAAATGAAAGCCTGGAAATTCATCACTAACCACTAGCTGAACCTTACTAGACCTTTTTAGGAACATTTCAGCCTTCTTATCTATAAATCTTGCTACCTTTCCAGATGGAATCGCTTTTACCATAAAAACTTTATCAAAAAATTCACATTTGTTATCTAAGGTAATTTGAACTTTTATAATTTCGTTCTTCTCTTTTTCAATTTCTAATAATTGTACTACTATGTAAATTATTAGTAATATAGCTACCAATGAGAATATAAATTTATAAACCATACTTAATGAATAAGTATATCTCAAAAATTAATAATTGTAATTTGATAGTTCCTTTAGTTTCTTAGCTTCTATACCATAGGACTTAGCTATTAAATTAGCTATAACCTTCCTTTGTTCAATAGGAATATTTACCAAAGCTTTATCCAATACACATTTTCCATCTTTGTAAGCCTTAGAAAACAAGGAATTGTCTCCTAACCATATTGAAATCTCACTTTTACTTTTGTCATTAACATCTTCGTTGCAAGCTAATAAGAGATTTGTAAATAATAAGGTAACCAAAATAACAAAGATCTTTAAATATTTCATATTTTTTCCTTTTAATGATTTATTTTAATACAATATCAAAATAATATTATAATAATATAACAAATTTTACAATATTTATACCAAATATGAATAAAATACAATAAATAAAGGTTTTCTTAGTTAAATAAGTTTACATTATTTTTTGTAAATTTGTAAATATTGTAAAATTAATAATAAAATTTACCCCGCATATAATAATTATTACGGAAAATAATTTTTTTAGATTAACTTCTTCTTTAAATATGAAATAACCAAAAACTAAAGACAAAACAATACCTATTCCTCTTTTTAGAGACTCTAACTCCGCAACAAAAACATATTGTAAAGCCATTAATTGTATAAATGCAGTTAAAAACCCTAATATTATAATTAAGAAAAATATAAAATCATAATCCATCTTTTTCATTAAAGTAGATTTATATTTATTGCTATTCAAAAGTATTAATGGAAATAAAAACAACATACCACAAGACTGTAAAAAACCATGTAGATATACACCAGTATATTTTAAACATTCCTTATCTAAAACAGGAGTTAAACTCCAAATAAGTGAAACTATCAATATATATAATAAATTTTTATTATTTAAATAATTATAATTAATTGATAATTTTGTTTGAGAATTAAATTGTGAACTATGTAAAGTTAATGACCCTACTACTATAAAAAGCATACCTATATATTGTATAAATACTAATTCTTCATTCAAAATTAACTTTGAGTATATTGCTGAAAAAAAAGGTGTAAAACTAAGCATTGGAATATAAATACTAATTTTTCCTGACTTTAATACTAATAAAAATAAATAAAGAGATAAAACATTTAAAATAACTAAACATACACCAATCAAAAAATAAGCACGTAAATTAATTTGCAAATTAGATATCACCAATAAACAAGAGAAGAAGAAAAATTGAGATAAAATAATTATAAATATAACTTGTAATGCCGAATTATTTTCTACAGCCTTTTTTTCTAACCACATCAAATAAAGACCATAAAAAAGCCGAAAATATAGCTAATAATATACCCATATTAAATAAAAATTAGATAAAGTAGAATTAAAATTGTTATGATAATTAATGGATAAATTAAATATAGTAAACACCCCTTCATTTTACTAAAGACTAAAAATATTTGGTAAATCAGTAATTTCATTTAGCCAATTTTGTTTTGGTTTTTTTTTCCATTTAATATTTTTCAAAAAATCTTTGCCTTTACTATTCAAATTTAATTTACTATCTTCATTTGCTAAAGTTGCCAAATTATATATCCATGCTCTAAGAGTTATCCAAGGATTGTATCCACCACCTCCCATAACTATTATATTTTTTGATAAATTTTTAAACTTTTCAATAGTGAATTTCATAGAATTATTAGTCAAACATAGTTTTGACATATGGTCATCAATTAAACAATCTGCTCCCATTTGTAAAATTGCTACTTCAGGTTTAAATTGTTTTATTTTCATTTCTATTTTTTTTTCAAAAATATCTTTAAATTTAGTGTCATTAAATCCTTCCTCTACAGGAAAGCTTATAAAATTATCTTCATAAAAATAATCACCATTCCTTGGCCAAAGGTTTTTTTGATGTATTGAAATAGTCAGAATATCCTCACTAAATTTAAAATACTCCATAACTCCATCTCCATAATGAGCATCCATATCGAAGTAAACTATTTTTTTAATATTATTTTTTTTTAGATATAAAATACATGTAGCTATATCATTAAAATAACAAAAACCTGATGCTTTATTTTTTTTTCCATGGTGAGCTCCCGATCCAGGAGAAAAGATGTAGTTAAATTTTTTATTAAGTATTAAATCAGATCCTAATATTAAACTTCCAGTTGCAACAGCATGCCTCCTGTACATTTCTTTAAATATGGGATTGCTTGTAGTACCTATATTAAATTTTTTCATATTTTCCAAAGTAACTTTTTGTTTTTTTTCAGCCTGATATAAGGCAGTTATATAATCTTTATCATGAAAAATAGATAATTCTTTAACACTAGCTATAGAACTTTTATAGTATTTTACATTCTTAAAACCAATTATCTTGGATAAGTCATAAACATTAGAAATTCTCTTCTCTGTGATAGGATGGTTTTCGCCAAAAAGTGAATTTCTATATATATCATTATAAATAAATGCTACGTTCATATAATAAACATATTGACTTTTTTAAAAAAATAAATAGATTATGTTTTGCGCTGATTTGAGCTCCAGCTTGCGAGCGCATTATAAATACTGCTAAAGAGGTAAACATCTAACAGTATTATTTTTTTTGTTCTGGAGCATAAACAGAAAAGGAGATAATATGTCAAATTCAAATTTTACAAATGAAGAAACACAAGTAGTACATGCCGGGTGGCGTGCTGATCCAAGCACTAATTCTGTTGCTGTACCTATACATCAAACTACTTCCTACCAATTTAACAATGCGCAACATGCTGAAAATTTGTTTGCTTTAAAAGAGTTAGGCAACATATATACAAGGATAATGAATCCAACATGTGATGTTTTAGAAAAAAGAGTCGCAGCATTTGAAGGTGGAGTCGCAGCTTTAGCAGTATCCTCAGGACAATCTGCATCAGCATTAGCTATTCAAAATATTGCTAGAAATGGCGATAACATAGTAAGTTCAACAGACATCTATGGTGGAACTTGGAATTTATTTGCCAATACATTAAAAGATCAAGGTATTGAAGTTAGATTTGTTGACCCAAGTGATCCTAGTGCTTTTAAAAAAGCTTCTGATAATAAGACAAGAGCTTATTTTGGTGAAACACTACCAAATCCAAAATTAAATATCTTTCCTATTGAAGAGGTAGCTAAAATAGGACAAAAAATCGGTATCCCGTTAATTTTAGATAATACAGCTGCACCCTATATATGTAAACCTTTTCAGTTTGGTGCAGCTATAATAATTCATTCTACAACTAAATACATAGGAGGACAAGGAAGTGCTATTGGAGGAATAATAGTAGATAGTGGAAAATTTGCTTGGGAAAAATTTAAAGATCAACAACCTGCTTTGAATAACTCTGATCCAAGTTATCATGGAGTCGTTTGGACAGAGGCGGTTAAACCATTAGGACCTATAGCTTACATACTTAAAGCTAGAACAACACTATTAAGAGATTTAGGTTCAGCTATGAGCCCTTTTAATGCATTTCAATTCATACAAGGAATTGAAACACTACCTTTAAGAATTGAAAGACAGTCTCAGAATGCTACCAAAGTTTCAGAGTTTTTAGAAAATCAAAAAAATGTATCTAAAGTTATTTATCCTAATAACAATAATAAAAATAAAAAATATTTTAACAAAAATTTATATGGTAATTTAATTGGCTTTCATATAGATAAGGGCTATAAAGCATGTAAGACATTTATTGATAAACTAAAATTATTTTATCATGTAGCAAATATTGGAGATGTTAGAAGCTTAGCTATACACCCTTCATCTACTACTCACTCCCAACTAAGTAAAGAGGACCAAGAAAAAGCTGGTGTTTTTGACAATTATATTAGGCTTTCTATAGGCATTGAGCACATAGATGATATAATTGGTGATTTAGATAATGCTTTAAACTCAATATAGAAATTATAAATAAAAAAAGAGGGTTAAAAATACCCTCTTTTTTTATAAGAATGGCATTAAATTTGCTTCATTAACTAAAGGAGGTAAATTATGCTAGATATAGAAAAAACTTTATTGTTGGCAAGAGCAATTTTAAAATTAGGTTATACTAAAGAAGCAAAATCATTATATGAAAATTTGCTAAGCATTCAACCTAATCATAATCTTGCAAAAAAAGAATTGAAAGAATTAAAGTATATAATATAGCGAAATTTTAAATGAATCCTAATATAGTAGTTCATTTACTTATAACTCTAATTATAGGTGGAGTTTTAGTTTATATTTATAGAGCAAATAAAGTTTTTTTTATTGTTGCTTTACTTATATTATTATTAATAGTTTTATTAATACCAGAATTTCTGATACCTTTAGAGCTATGGGAATATTTACTAAAAAATTAATTTTAAATTTTTTTTTATATTTTTTTATATTTTTAACATTTTTTTTTCAAAAAATTAATTCAGAAAGTCTAGATTTCGCTAAAAAAGAGTTTCTATTAGGTAATTATGAAAATGCCATTGATATATCATCTAAACTTAACGATTTAGATTCTAAAATATTTCAAGCTAGAGCTATTTCAGTTTATTCTCACTTTTTTTTAAAAGATGAAGTTGCAAAAAATAAATTCCTTGAAGCTTATGAAATAGTAAAAAAAATATCTTTAGAAGAAACCCAGAATGCCGATATATATCTAGAAGCAGCCCATGCACTTGGTAGATATGGACAAAAAATTGGTATTATGTCTGCAATTACAGAAGGTATAGCAGATAGAGTAAAACGATACCTAGATAAAGCATTAAAAATTGATAACTCTCATACTTTAGCTAATTTGTCAAAAGGCTTGTGGCATGCAGAAATAATTAATCAAGCAGGAAAAACTCTAGCTAAAGCACTTTATGGAGCCAATATAAAAAAAGCTAGAAATCATTTTTCTAAAGCATACAATTCAGGTAAGAAGGAAATTAGTATTTTATATGAATTATCATATGGATATTATTTACTTGGAGAGGATGAAGATTTGATACTAGCAAAAAAGTATCTGAAAGAGCTTTTATTAATTGAAAGTAAGGCCCATATTGAAAATACTTATAAGAGTAAAGCTATAAAATTGCAAAATAAAATTACTCTCTAATACTAAATAAAATATTTATATTCCGTTATATATATTATGATGTTTAATCATAAAATTCAGAATATGAGCAATAGTTCACCTTACTTAAAGTCTTATGAAACTCAACTATTTAGAAAAGGCAGCACTGTCTACACTAAAGGTGAAAAAATAAATTTTATTTACATCATATTAAATGGAGAAATAGAAAGTTTTTTAGAAAAAAATAAAACTTTAAATTCTAACTTAATACTTAAAAAAGGTAGCTCTCTTGGCTTAATGGATTTTATACTTAATAGAAACTACAGTAAAACTATGCTTGCAAAAAAAACCTCAGTTTTAGCACTGGTAAAAAAGAAATACTTTTTAGACTTCTTAAAACCTTTCAAATATGAAGCAATTTTATTAAAAACTCTTGCTATAGACATAGATAATCAAAATAAAAACTTATGGAGTTAAATTGAAAAAAATATTTTTTCATAATGAAGCCATAATAAAACGCGGACATCCTATAATAAACTTTTTTATAGTAACTAAAGGTAAAGCCAATGTTTTAAACTCAAATGGTTCTACAATATTAAAAAATATTTGTAGTGGTGAAGTTTTTGGCATTGTTGACAATCTAAAAGAAAAAAAATGGAAAAATACTGTGGTTTCTGAAAATAAAAGTGAAGTACTTGTTATACCAAAAGAAACTTTAATAAAAAAAATATTTAGTTCAAAGGAATTTACAGCTTTAACACTGGATTTACTAAAAATGGCTAAGTAAACAATTTGGCAAGAAGATTGCAACTATAGTTATAAAATTAGGAGCAAAATATGTCAGAAACAGTTTATCAAAATTTAAAAAGTAAATTAGAACAACTTTATCAAAGAAAATTCGCTGTTGAAGTTGGTTTTTATGATGACAATGATAATTTGCAAAAAGAAAAGTTAATTCCATTAGGTAATTATATTTACGACCCGCTGCCTTCTATGAGTGAGCAAGAATTAACTGAAAGCTTATGCTCTAAATCATTAAAGTAAAAATTAGTTATAAAATTATTTTTCTATATTTATTACCTTATTTAATCTCATAAGTCTTTTTCGTTCAGCTGAAGAAGGAATATTTAACATTTCTCTGTATTTTGCTACTGTTCTCCTAGCTACATTAATACCTTTATCTTTAAAAACTTTAGAAATTTCTTCATCACTATAAGGTTTTGAATCTTTTTCATTTTTTATTATCTCTTTCAATATATTTCTAACTGTTTTTGCAGCATGTGCCTCTTGATCAGTATCGCCTAAAGAACTACTAAAAAAATCTTTCATTTGAAAAATGCCCCATGGAGTTTGCAACAATTTAGAACGTGTAACTCTACTTACAGTACTTTCATGCATACTTACTGCTTCTGCTACATCTCTTAAAACTAAAGGTTTTAAATGACCAGGGCCATATTTAAAAAAAGCTTTTTGCTTTTTTAAAATCTCTACAGCTATCTTCAAGGTTGTTGAATTTCTTTGTTCTACTGCTCTCAAAAGCCAACGTGCTGAGTTTACTGAGTCATTCACAAACTTCTTATCATTATCTGTCTTATTGCTTTTTTTTACCTCTTCAGCAAAGTCTTCTTGAACAAATAATGTAGGTAAAGTTGATTTATTTAATTCTACTTTCCAACCTTTTTCTGTACTGTTAATCATAACATCTGGAGGTTCTATTCTAAAATCATAGTCAGAGAACTCTTCAGCTGGTTTTGGATTTAATTTTTTAATATTATTTATTTCTATAGATAAGTTATTTTCATTTAAACCTGTAATTTTGCATAACTTTCTAATTTCTCCTTTTGCTAGTAAGTTTAAATTTTCTGTAAGTTTGATATTAGCTTGATTTAACAATTTTTTTTCTTCAAGTTGTATACGCAAACATTCCCCTAGGTCTCTAGCAAAAACACCACAAGGTTCAAGTTTTTGAAGTTTTCGCAATACATTTAAGGTGATATCTTTTGATATATTATTTTTTGTTAAAAAATTATCTATTTCAAAATTAATCCATCCAGTCGGCTCAATAATATCTAAAAATAATAAAGCTACTTTTCTTTCCTCACCTTCAGGAATTTCTAGTAATATCTGATCTAATAAAAAATCTCTTAAAGTTTTTTTAGGCGCTCCTAGTCTATCCTCAATATTTGATAATTCATCATACTGAAAATTAGTATTACTATTTTTATAAGGAAGTTCCCATCTCTGCTCAGACTCATTAGCTTTAGCAAAAGAGGTATCTTCTGATTGGTTTATAGCATTGTTATTTTTTCTTTCTAAAAAAGGATTTTTTTCTATTTCTTCCTCAATATAATTAGATAGCTCTAAATTTGAAAATTGTAATAATTTAATAGCCTGTCTTAATTGAGGTGTCATAACAATTGACTGTGAATGTTTAATATTAAGTCTTTGGTTAAATTGCATTATAATCTCCTCTGTTTCTAATAATTTGATCTTTTAATTAAAGAAAGGCAAAATTTTAATTTGACACAAGAAAAAGTCATAAAATTGACCGAAATTAATCAATATTATAGCTATTTATATTTTTTTTTATTTTTTTTTATATTATATTAGTCAGATAAATGACTGCATTTTATTTGATAAAAATATGACTAATTGCAAAAATTGTTTAATTATTAGATATTTTATTGTTGCTGTATTAATAATAATTTTAGCTGCTTTATTATTTACAGATAAAATGAAATACCTATCCTTTATAAATCCTGAAAAAATTTCTTATCTTGTAATTATTTTAGGTGTTTTAGTTTTTTCATTTAAGCTATTTAGCTACTTAAAAAACAAGTCAACGTTCACTAACAAGTCTGACAAAGTTAGGAATATGGCCGGGAAATCTACCAAAAGTATGTCCGGTAAAAAAGTTAACTGACCAATAAAAACCCTTAGTTTTTGACCAATTATTTTTTTCTCCTGTCCAAAAAGGTTCGTATGGTGTATTGGGAAAAAACCTATCATTGATCTTGACTTTATCACAAGACATACATACTAAATTTTCTAGTTCTTTTCTGGTAGGCAATCTCCAAAAACCACCGAGTTGATTATTAGCTTGATTAATAACTTCATCAATTTGATTCATTTTTAGTTTGATAGCTTTTCCATCACAACTATTTGTTTTTGAGTTCCACACTTGTCCTACACTACACCTAAGCCACAGTATATTTAGTTTTAAATCATGAATTATATGATCTTTAGCATAGAAAGCTTCGGTAGCCTTAAGCTTAATACTGGAAAAAAATATTAAAATTATTATAGTTAATATCATATATTTAGATTGTTTATTTTTATTTTTAATCATAAATGGTCTATAATTTGCAATTATTTATCTAATTAATATAATTTGGTTAACTGAGAGGGTCAACAAATATGGATATAGCATCATTAATAGGTTTTTTAGGAGCAATGGGGATGATAGCAGGAGCAATGATTTCTGCTGGCGGTTTAGGAATGTATATAGACGTGCCTTCAATGTTAATTGTTTTTGGAGGAACATTTTTTGCTGTTATGTATAGATGTGAGTTACCTCAGTTTTTAGGCAGTTTTGGCGTTATGGGTAAAGTATTTATGCCAGGAAAAAGAAGTGTTGAAGACTTGATTTCAAGAGTCTCAGAACTTGCAACTATTGCTAGAAAAGATGGTATGATGGCACTTGAGGGTCAAGAAGTACCCGATAAGTTTTTTGAAAAAGGCTTACAAATGTTAGTAGACGGTGCAGATGAAGCTAAGCTAAATGAACAGTTACAACTAGAACTAGCCGCTATGAAAAAAAGGCATGAAGCTAATCATGCAGTTATAGGTTCCTGGATTGATATTGGACCTGCTATGGGTATGATAGGTACTCTTGTTGGACTGGTTGCTATGCTAGGAAATATGGCTGATCCTAAAGCTATTGGGCCTGCTATGGCAGTTGCTCTTTTAACTACCTTATATGGCGCTATGTTAGCAAATGTAATTTTTTTACCGATGAAATTAACTTTAGAACAAAATACACAAAAAGAAATAGTATTTAGAGAAATGATAGTAAGTGCTTTAAGAGCTATATCTAGAGGAGAAAGCCCAAGAAATATTCAAGATCAGCTTTTAGCTAACTTACCACCTAAGCAACAAGAAAAAATTGAAGCTGCTGCTGCAGCTAATTAAAAGGGATAATTATGGCTGTATCAAAAGAAGCTGAAGAAGTAGTTGTAGAAGATGCCTTTACAGAGGATGATTGTCCAAAATGCCCTCCTCAAGGTGCTCCTGCATGGATGTCTACTTTTGCAGATATGGCAACTCTATTAATGGCATTCTTTGTGCTAATATTATCATTTGCTGAATTTAATGTTCCTAAATTCAAACAAATTAGTGGTAGTTTAAAAAATGCTTTTGGTGTGCAAAGAGTTTTACCTGTTGTAGAACAACCAAAAGGAACTACAGTTTTAAGTTTAAATTTTAGTCCTTCACCTTCTCCATCAGTACAAGAAACCGTTAGACAAAAAACTACACTAGAAGAAGAACCTAATTTGGATCTTCAAACAAAAGATAAGGATGAAGACTTTAAAGAAGATACTAAAGAGTTAGCTAAAGCTGTTGAGGAAGCAGTAGCTAGAGGAGACATTGATATACAAGTTTTAGGTAAAAATGTTGTCTTAAACTTTACTCCTACAGAAGCAGAAGAAAAAGAATTACCTCAATTATTACAAGAAACATTAAATGCTATTGAAAAGGCAAAATCTGCTGCTGGTAAATCAGAAAAAGATGTCTTAGTAGGAGGTATTGAAGATAAACTAGAGCAAGTTGCCAAAGCACTTGATACAGCTCAAGAAGCTTTAGATAAGCAAAATAAAGAAAAAGAGGAGTTTAAAGATGCTACTGCAAAAGCTGACCTAACAGAAGAATCATTAAAAGTAGCCTTAAAACAAGAGATTGGACAAGGTCTTGTTACTGTAGAAAAAAAAGAAGATAAAGTAATAGTGACAGTTGGAGCTGGAGGAGCTTTTCCTTCTGGGACTGCACAATTAACACCAGCAGCAAAGAAAATCATGTCTAATATTGCAGAAGTTAACAAAAAAGGAAATAGTAGTATAAAAGTTACCGGCCATACGGATAATGTTCCCTTATTATTTGGATCACAATATAGAGATAACTGGGATTTAGCAGCAGCTAGGGCTGCTTCTGTAGTACAAAACCTCCAAGAAACTAATGTTATAGATGCTAAAAGACTGATTGCTACAAGTAAAGGAGAAACACAACCTATAGCTAGTAACCAAACTAGACAAGGTAGAAGTAAAAATAGAAGAATAGAAATTGAAATTAACTATGGGAAATAATAACCACATTATAGAGCATAATATGCCCTACTTAAACAACGGTAAAGCAGCACAAAACTATAAAATCAAATCAACGCCAATAAAAAGTATTAAAGTTAAAAATATTAATGCAACAAATGGAAAATTATTTACTCAAGAATTATCTGTTGCATTAAAAGAAAATAATACTAATAAACCAGGAATAAATAAAAATGAAAGTACTAATCTCTCATCTTGGTTATTAAATACATTAAACCCAATTAATCACCTTCCTATAATTAGTACTTTAAATAATATTTCGAATAAAACTAGTAAATCATTAGATATTGTTCAATCTGCTATTGGAGGAGCTATATACGGTGGGGGTCCTATAGGATTAGCAAAAGGAATAGGAGGATGGTTTCTTAATAAACTAATTCCTTCTAATAAAGTAGCAACCAAACCTAAACCTATAAAAGAATCAAATATTACAAACCCTACCCTAAAAGAAAATAATAAATTAATAAAAAGTTCAGGTATTTCTGAAAATTTTATTAAAACCTCAAAACCATCAATTGAAGATAGAAAAGAACAGACTTATACCCCTAATTCTATTTCAGTAGTAAAGAAAAAATCTATGAATCATAATTTTTATTATTATCACTCTGTAGAACAAAAACAAAAGAGAAAAATAATAGACACTGATGCATAAATAATGTGTGTCCTTTGTTATGGATATATTAAAGAAAAAATACTTAGGAGGCTGTCACTGCAAAAAAGTATTATTTGAGTTTTCTTCTCTAATTAAAGTTAAACTTATTAAATGTAATTGTACTATATGTAAGCCTTTAAGATACTTGCACTTAATAATTCCCCATAAAGATTTTAAACTACTAAGCGATATAAAATATATTCAAACCTACCAGTTTGGAACAAAAAAAGCCAAGCATTTTTTTTGTAAATTCTGTGGAATTAAAAGTTTTTACCAGCCTAGATCTCATCAAAATGCATATAGCATCAATTATAATAGTATAAAAAATCCTCCAAAAATTAATCAAATAATAAAATTTGATGGAAGTAATTTTGAAAAAAGCTTAAATGATATTAAATTTATATAGTATCACCTTTCATAAAACTATCTATTTCTTTATCACTTAACATACAGCAACTTGTTACAAAAGATTCTTTTTTTTCTAATGCACTTAATCTATCATCAGAGAAGCTAGGCTGCAAATACATAACACAACTTACAGGAATTATTTCTAAATCACCTTTTATTATTGCTTTCTTTTTATTTACCATATCTTTAACAAAAAGATCACTATTACTATAAATCTTTACTTTTTCGCCATTTAGTTCTAATCGTTCTACAATTACTACTTTTTTGTTTGGATCCTTAAAAACTTGTTTCACAGATCCTGTATATAAATGCGTTTTAATAATCTTTTTCGCTGCTTCATTGTCTGTTTCGTGCCATATATACTTTTGTAGCCTTAGTGGTAATCTATCAAAGGCATCATTATCAGGAATATATAATACTTTTTTAAATTTAGCCTCTTTTATAAAAAGTTTTTCATAATTAGCTTTCTTTATTAATTTAAAAAAGTAACTATATTTATCTGAATTTTTTAAGTAATTAAGTATTCCGACATGGTCATCTGAATAACTTCTACTAATTAAACTTATAAAGAAAAAAATTAACAAAAATTTAAAAAGTTTCATAGACTCCTCCCTTATGAAAAAATTAGACACCGAACTTAATATTAGACATTTCTTTCCATCTATCTGGCTCATTTTGTTTAATATCTATAATTTTTATTAACATTCTAGGTGTTATTGTCTCTATGCTATCAGAGTTATTCAGAACCCATTCTAATATTTCTTTATCAATTTTATCTGTCCATCTTTGTTCATCACTCATATTTGCCTCCTTAAGAATATTAATTTAAATTAAATAAATTTACTATAGAAATTTTTTTTCTTATATTATTGAAGTATAAGTTTAAATTATAATTATTGTTATTATTTTTTTCAGAAAATATTATTTTCGTATATGCAACTATACCGCCTAAAGTATCAACATATAATGGAGAAATGCTTTCTGCAAATAAACCTTTTTTTAAAAATAATTTTAAAAAAATATCAGCTTTTTCTTCATTTCTAAGGTTACTTATAGAGATTATTTTTACATTTGAATGTAAAGACTTTTTTAAAAGCTCTAGTATTACAAATAACTCTTTTTTATTTAGAGTACAAAAACACTGAGTATCAATT
>CACMQH010000009.1 GCA_902615805.1 Rhodospirillaceae bacterium | reverse complement strand
AAAAATATTTAGAATTCAAGTGCTTTGGGCATTAGTTATTAAAGAACTTAAAACTATCAGATCACCAAGAGCCATTAGCAATATAAATTTAAAGAACATAAATATAAATGAAAATATTATAAACTCTGTTATGATAATATTTTTCTGTTTCATCTTTAGTGTATTTTTCATTGCAAGTGTTTTCTTATATTATGGGTATGATTTTATAACATCAATATCAGCTGCTGTTACTTCAGTTTCTGTAGTTGGTCCAGGCTTAGGCAATATAATTGGACCAGAAGAAAGCTTTAGTCAGTTACCTAGTGCACTCAAACTATTATTATCATTTGGAATGATTTTAGGAAGATTAGAATATTTAGCTTTTTTAATAATTTTAGCGCCAAAATTTTGGATTAAATAAGAATTTTTTAATATCCTCACCAATTTTTAAAATAACTGGAATAAATATTAAAACTAATAATGTTGAAAAAAGCAGACCAAATACTATGGTTATTGCCATAGGTTTCAAAAATTGTGCTTGTACACTCCCTTCAAACAATAATGGTGTTAAGCCAGCTATCGTTGTAAAAGACGTTAACATAACTGCTCTTAATCTCTCTTGAGCGCCGGTTATTATTGCACTATTTATGTCTATACCCTTCTCTATTTTTTCATAAATATTAGATACCATAATAATAGAATCATTAATAACAATCCCTGATAAACCAAATATTGCTACTAGAGATAGAATTGTAATATCAAAACCTGTTATCCAATGCCCTCCTATAACTCCAATTAAAGTAAATGGAATAATTGACATTATAGAAAATGGTAAAAAATAAGATTGAAAAATAAATGCTAAAATTATGTAAATCACACCTATTGCTAAAAAACCTCCCCTTTTCATATCACCAAAGGTTTCTTTTTGCTCCTCTGCTCTACCAGCTAGGTACCAATCTAGGTTTAAATTATTTTCTAATTTCTTCAAAATATTTACTTTTATTTCTTTCATAATATCATCTGGATTAACAAGTGTTTCATTTATTTCTCCTGTAACTGAGATTTCTCTATATCCATTGTTTCTTTTGATTGTAGAAAAACTTTGGCTTTTTCTCATATTAGCGATTTCCGACATTGGAATGAGTTTTCCGTTGGGTGATAAAACTAGATGAGAATAAAAAGTATTTATATTCATAGCATCTAGGTTATTTCTTACTATAATCTCAATTTCATCTTCACCTCTAAAAAATTTAGTAACAGAAACTCCATCAAATATTGCTTTGATTTTTTTTGCTAAATAATTGCTATTAAAGTTTAAATTCTCAGCTTTTTCTGTTAAAGTAAATTCGATTTCTCTTTTTCCAAGGGGAAGATTATCTTTAATATCCGACACACCTTTTAATTTTAAAAGCTCGCTTTGAACAAAATTAGAGGCTTGTTTTAATTTATCTAAATCTGCACTCTGAGACCTGATTCTTATATCTATGTCTAACCCCGGAGGACCTCCTTTTCTTTCCAACACAGTAAAACTAGTTAAACCTATAGGTAAATCAATATTAGCTTTCCACTCCTCAATTAACTCATTAGTTCTTTTTTCCCTTTTTTCAGGGCTAACTAATTCTACTATCATTCCACCTACATGGTCTCCAAACTCTTTAGTAGATATTCTACTACCCCAAATAGGCTTTCCTATTGTCGCGTAGGTTGTCTTTACAATTTTAGTTTTATCTATTTCCCTTAGTTTCTTATCCAAAGTATTTGTAAACTCTATTGTATGTTTTTTTAAAGTTCCTGGCGAGAAACTAAAATTTACTAGTATAATTTGGCTTTCTGGGGTGGGAAAAAAATAAAACTTAACATGTGAAAACTTTAGTAATGAAAAAGATATTATTAATAAACATATTGAAACAAAAAATGTTTTGTACTTGTATTTAATAGACATCATTAAAAAACTTAAAAATGTTTTTCTTTTAAAAGTTTCAAGATATTTATTAAGGTTTAGTCTTTTTCTGGTGTTTTTTGCATCTTCAATTAATGCCATTTTTATGTGCCCAGGCAGAACAAAAAAACATTCAAAAAGACTAGCTATTATTACACTTATTACTACTAGAGGGATTGCTTCTATAACTTGACCAATTACTCCTGAAATTAAAAAAACAGGAGCAAATCCAGCTATAGTTGTTAGAGAGGCTGCAGTAACAGGGCCTAGCATTCTTATTGCTCCTACATAAGCAGCCTCAGAAGGACTTTTACCTAACTCACTTTGGTATTCTATATGTTCAGCTACTACTATTGAGTCATCAACGATAATACCAAGCATCATTATAAGAGCAAATAAGCTGATCATATTTATAGATTGTCCAGTTAGTAGCATAATTGCTAAGGTTACTGAAATCGCCGCTGGTATTCCAATTGCAACCCAAATTACAACCTTTAACTTTAGAAACAAAAATAATATAAATAAAACTAATACTAACCCACCTAGCCCATTCTTAAGAAGTAAATTAATTCTATCTCTAATTGACTGTGATGACAGGTCATATATTTGAATATTGATGTTATTATTAAGCTTAGCTTGGAATTCATTTATGGTGTTCTCTAAAATTTTTGTGTTCTTAAGAACATCACTTCCTAAAGATCTAAATACTTTTAATGTTATAGCTTTCTGTCCATTACTAGACCCCTGACTATCTTTTTCACTAAAGGTTTCATAAACACTAGCTATATCTTTTATTTTTAATTTACCACCATCTTTATTTATTATCTCAATATTTTCTATATCTAAAACTTTCTCTTTTTTACTAAATGTTCTAAGTTGAACAACATTATTATTTTGAAAAATTCCAGAAGGAATATTTTTAATTTCTGGTTTTATTCTGATAGCAACTTCTTCTGGATCTAATCTATTAGATAAAAGAGAAATAGGGTCTAAATCAATGTAGATAATTTGCTTTCTGTACCCATCTATTTCAATTTTATCTATTCCGTTATTTAGTAATTGATCCCTAAGACTGCCAGCAATTTCTTTTAATTGATTTTCATTAGAGGTTCCATTAATTAGTACTAAACCTATCTGTTCAAAAGGAGTAATTAGTTTAATAACTGGTATATCTGATTCTTGAGGGAAAGTACTAATTGCATTAACCTCTCTTTCTACTTCGTTTAATGCGTTTTTCATATCAGTACCATTTTCATATTCTAAAATCACATCTGCCAATCCCTCTCTAGCAGTAGATCTTGTACTTTTTACTTTATCCAAATATCTAACTTTATTTTCTAAAGGTTTAATTATTGAGTCCTCTATATCTTTAGTACTAGCTCCTGACCATTTAATACTAATAGATATATAATCAATGGAGTAATTAGGAAAAAACTGAGTATTTAACTGTTTAGCTGCGAATAAACCCAAAAATATCATTAACATTAAAAACAGATTAGGTGCTGTTTTATGATTTAATATTCTTGATATGATATTTAAGCTCATCTTTTAGTTTTTAGAAGTAATTTTTTTAAATAAATTTAAATTATTTATTCTAGTTAAAATTATTTTTTTATTGTTAAGTTTATTTCCAGTAATAATAACTTTTTCTTTAGCAAAGCCTTCTACATTTATCTCTGTTCTTACCGCTTTGTCACCTTCTAGAACATAAATAAATGTATCTTCATAAATACTATTTTCATCCACTAAAAACGATTCTTGAATAGTAAGCCCTTGAATTACAACTTCTACGAATACGCCTGGCTTGATAGGATCATTCTCAGAAATTTCTTCTAGTTTCGCCTTAATATTCAAACCTGCTCTCTCTTTATTAATAGCACTATCTATATAAAAGACTTTTGCTGAATAATTTTTTTTAAAATTAGACTTTTTCCAAAAAACTTGAGCCTCTTTTCCTAAAATATTACTTAGATGTGTGTATATACTTTCACCTACAAAAAACTGCACACTAAGATCTGAAGTATTCAAAAGCTTTCCTAATATACGTCCAGTAGATACCTCTGCCCCTACTTCTATAGAGCTATTGTCTAATTTTCCTGAAAAGGGAGCCCTATAAACGGTATCTGCTAAATTACGTTGTGCTTGCTTCACTTTAGATTCTGCGATTTTAATATTCGAAAGTATGGTTTGTATATTTGATTTAATATCTAAAACTTTAGCATTATTAATTGATAATTCTGTAGCTGCATCTTCAAGGTTTTTTTTTGTCACTATATCTCCAACTAACTGAGTTTTTCTATCATAATTTTTTTTACTTAAAATTTGTTGTTTTTCAAGTTCACTAAATATCAAATTTTTAGATTTGAGTTCATTTCTAAGTTCTTCAAGCTCAGATTTTTTTTTTATTAGTTCCTGCTTAAAACTGAATGAATCAAGCTCAAAAATTTTTTCTCCCTTCTCAAAATAGTCATTAGATAAAACTTTTGGTGAAATTTTTATAATTTTTCCAGGTAATTGAGATATTATATCTACTTGATTTTGTGCTATGATATTACCATAAAATAAATATTCTGGTTTATTATCTTCAAAAATAATCTTTTCAGTTTCGACTAAGAAAACTTCATTATTTTCTTCCTGTAAAACTTTATCATTGCTAATAAACTTTAAAATTAAAATTAAGATAATAGTTAGCAAAAATATAACTAAAAATCCTTTAATATTTAGTATTTTATTTTTCATTAGAGTTATTAAAAACTATAAGCTTTCACTGAAACTTTTCTTCAATATTTCTTTAAATTTTTTTTTAGTCAAACCATATGGTATTGGCTTAAGCGATTTAATGAAAATATTTTTTTTCTTTATTTTAAAACTATTTCTAGGCCATGTCTCACCTGAATCTATATAAACAGGAAATATTGGTCTTTTTACGCGATCTTGAATTAGAAAAACTCCTGGCTTAATAGCTCCTATCTTCTTTGGGGCTTGCCTAGTTCCTTCTGGGAAAATTACAATTTTATAATCTTTTTGAACAAGATTAACAATATTTCTTGAAATTTTCTTAATTGATTCTATTTTTTTTTTTCTGTCTATATAAATATTACCTAGCCTCATAGCGTACCAACCATATACGGGTATAAAAATTAGTTCTTTTTTAATAATATATATTGTTTTATCAAAGGCTGCTAAAAAAAAAATAGTATCAAATGCTGATTGATGGTTAGCCGCTATTACCTGACCTTCTTTATCTTTTAAATAATTATTTTTAAAAACTATCTTTATATTTAAAACCTTTGTCAGAAAAAAAATAATACACTTAGACCACACTCTAACAGTTTTTCTTGTTAGTTTTCTAGAAATTAAAACTGGTAAAAGTAATAATCCAAAAAATAAAATCGAGAAATAAAAAATAAAATTGAACAAAAATACTTTTAACAACATACTATTATTTAACTAATATAATAAAGTGCGATACTAAATATTTAATATACTCCTCTGTTAAAAAAAAGTAATATAAAATATTTACCCTAAAAGATGTTTTATTAGATACCTTCTTTTCTACTGGATAAGCATAAAAATTTATATTAGGCGTTAATAATTGCGTTAACATCATACTTCTAGGCATATGATAATATGAGGTAATAATAGTAATGTTCTGCAGTTTATATTTAGACGCCCACGCATTTATTATTTTAGCATTCTGATATGTACTTTCTGATTCTTTATCTATAGTTATATTAGATTTATTCTTGATATCATTAGGTAGAATGCTTTTATCTGATACCTTCTTATCAACCCCTGAAATAATTAATCTTAAATTTTTATTTTTATTAAATAACTCTAGTCCCAGATTTATTCGACCTTTTCCTCCCGTTAACACTGCAATACCATCAGTATTATGGTTGAAATTAACTTGATTATAATGAATTTTTTTTAGAAAAATTACAAAACTATATATTAAAAATAAAGTAATTAGCGAAGATATATAAAGCGCTAATTTCCTCATAATACATTTAAATTTTTCATATATATTTTACATTGTATGCTTAAAATCATTAGGATTATACAATTATAAAAAAAATATATTAACAAATAAATTGTAATAAAGTCATTTAATAAAACATAATTAAAATAATAATCTGTTAATGTTATAAATATTGGATAACAAATTGAAAATACTAAAAATAGTAAAATAAAAAAACTTATATTTAAATTCCTTAATATTATAAAATCATTGACTCCAAAATATCTGCTTAAATTTATATAATGTTTTATTTTTACAAGATAATTTTTTAATAAAAAAAAATTATTTAATAGAATTATGATAATTAATATTACAAAGCTTGAAATAAATGAAATAAAGTTTTTTGATTTTTTATTACTAATTTTATCTATCAATGCACCATCAATAATTTTTGTAATTTTTTCATTTATAATATTAAAATTTAATGGCTTTGAGTGTTCGACCTTTACATCATAAACCTCAGGTATAATATCATCAGATACATTTATATTTTTTAAAATATCAAATAATAACTTTTTTACCTCTTTATTTTCTAATTTATTTACAGAAATTATTGAACTATTAGCGCTTAATTGATTAAAAATAAGATCCCTTTTTTCTTCAAAATCATTGTATATTTTAGGGATAAAAAGCATTACTTCGCTAGTATTCTCATTTTTATTTTTTTCTTCTAATCCTTGCTCAATTATACCTAATAGTATAATTATAAAAATAATATTACTTATGCAAAAATATAAATAACTCTCTATTTTGTTAGGGAAAAATTTAATTTTTAAAAAATTCATATTATTATGGCATTACCTTTCCTCTAAATTTTTATTATAAATTTCATATCTTTTGTTAAAGTTTATAGAACTGTCATCTGAAGATTCTCCAAAAACAATTACAGTCGTACCTATTTTTTTTAAAGCTAAAATTAGATAATTTATTTTCTTTTTTATAGTATTATCAACATCTTTAAAAAAACTATCTAATAATAAAATTCTTGGCCTACCAATAATAGCTCTTGCAAACTGAGCCAATTTTAATTCTGCTATACTAAGCTTGCAAACTTTTTCCTTTATTACTTTTTCCAAGCTAAGCCAAGGTAACAATTCTCTAAGTGCCTGAGCTATATCATTTTTTTTTTCATTTTTAAGAATTAGAGGAAAAATAATATTTGTTTCTAAATCAAATTCATTAATAAAGTAATTTTCTTGAAATACTATTCCTATTTCATTATGAACACTAGATAATTCAGATCTACTTAATCTACTTATATTTTTTCCTAATAAATATAAATTGCCACCGGCAGGCTTATCTAATAGGCCAATCACTCTAGCTAACATAGTTTTTCCTATAGAATGCTTACCTATTATTAAAACCGTACTACCAGAAGGAATAAAAAGATTCACATCTTTAACTAAATTTTTTCCAGTATTACTTTTTATAGAAAAATTTTCCAGCCTAATCAAATATATACCTTTTTTAAAAATTAAGTATTATAATTGTAATATTAAAATTTATAATAGTAAAATATATGAATATACAGTGTCCAAATTGTGAAACGATATTTGATCTTCAAAAAAATCACAAAATAAATAGTAAATACAAATGCAGTGTATGTAATCATATATGGTTAGAAAAAAAAGATAAACCAAATCAGATTAATAGTGCAGAAAAGGCCAACCTCAAAACAATATTTATAATAAATACAGTATTTTTATTTCTAGTTATACTGATTACTATAATTTTTAGAGATCATCTAGAAAACATTGATAGTAATTGGAAAGCTCTATATCGCTTTTTTGATATGCTAATACCAGTCCAATAAATTTTTTATATGTTGTTTGTCTTTTAAACTTCTATCCTCTTCATTAAATCTATTATAAAGCTCATCAGCAATTTTACTCGCATTTTTTATATTTTTCTTAGTTGGTAATTCTATATTACCTCCTGCAGATGTTCCTTGATATTCAATATTTTGATTGTCTGCTAAATATTCTTTTTCTTTATTATTGTCATTTTCTTTGCCTTTATCAGCAAACTCAGGAGATTCGGACATATACTCATTTGAATTTATCTTATTAATAGAGCGTTGGATCATTTCTACTGCTCTACCTTGGGCATTAGAAGCTTCATCTGGCCTACCATTCTCTAAGTCTCTCGAAGCCTGCCTCATAGCTCTATCTGCTCTTCCCAAATCCTGAGGTATCTCATTTTCCGAAGCACCAATTTCTCTTATTACATTCCCTAGAGTATTTCTTAATTCTTCCTGCTTTTCTTTAGGGCTTTTTCCTCCACTACCTTCTGAACTTTGTTCAAATTTACCTCTTTCTGCAGCCCTATTAAATGTTTCTTCCATTACTTTTTCTTGTTCATTTAACAATTCTGATAGTTTATTAATAAATTCTTGTTTTTGCTTTTGTTCATCTTCTAGCTCCTTATTACTATTTGGGTTTTTAATATTTTCAGATAATTGTTTCAATTTTTGAATTTTTTCATCAACTCCCTCTTTAGAACCAGTTTTTAATAAGTCTTCAATTTGTTGAGCTAGTTCTTCTATTTCATCTTTTATATTTTCACTATTTAAATTATTAAAATTATTTTCACTATTTTGATCATTTTCTAGATCTAAAAGACTTTCTATTTTTTCCTTTAATTTATTGACATTGGTACTAACTTTTTCAGTATCATTTTGTTTTACACTATCAAATAAACTTTGTTCTACTTGTTCTAAGTTTTTTTTTGCTTGATAAAACTCCCCTTCATCAATTACCTCAGCTAAAATATAGAGATTTTTAAATAATTCATTTTTTAGAGAAAACTTTATAATATTAGTTTCGTTAAATAAATTCAAAGTTTCTCTATAAATAACCCTTATATTATCATTATTTAATAAATATTGGTTAGCATCAAATAATTGAGAAAAATCTTCTTTGCCTTCATTATGTGATATTTTATTTTTTGCTAATTTTTCTCTAATTTTAAGTATTTCATTAGCAGTTTTGTTATTAAATTTTTTTTCGGGTATTTTTATGCGATCAGAGAATTTTATCGATTGATTGATGAAATCTGATGCTATAATTTCAATATAGGTATCACTACCTGCCCAAATTATATCTGCTAAATATTTATAAAAGTAGCTTTCTACTAATTTAGTATTCTGCTGCATTGCCTCATTTAAATATAAATTAAAAGAAAGATACTTTTCTTCAAAGTGTTTAAATGCTAGAGGTCTATTTATATTTAAGATAATTTTTTTAATGCCATAATCATCAGTTGTTTTAGAAATAAATGATAGTGATGACTCATTTACTACGTTAGGAGCAGATAGAATTTCAATTTTTGGCTCTTTATCTTTTACAACTAATAAATCAAAAACTAAGTGTTCTTTATTCGCATAATTTATAATAACATTTTTATCTTCATCTAATAGCAAACTAAATTCATAATTATTTTTTTCATTCTTTTTAACTTTTAAGGGTTTGCCACCATCCATCACAGAAAATTTTTTTCTATTAGATTTTATAAATACTTTAAGTTCTGATTCAATTGGAACTATTTCCTCAACTCGTAGATTTTCATTTTTTTTCTGAATAGGTATTAACTTTTCCTTAAGTTTCGTATATTCAGGAGGCTTATACCAGGCCTTAAGTTCGAAGTAGCTATCTTGGCTAATATAAGTACTAAAATTAGTCCATCCAAAAATATTTTCATATATTTTATTATTTTTATATGACCAAAAAAAAGCTAAAGATATAAATAAAAATAGTAAGTAACGTATATACAAAGGATCATATTTAGTTAAACTAATGTTAGGTAAAATAAAATTTATATTTTTTAAATTTGCTTTAACACTACTTTTATGCAAAAACCAAATTTGCTTGTTATAATAAATATTTGCTGGACTATCTTCTAAAGCTGTAAGTGGTGTAGTTGTTTTAAAATTCTTACTCTCAATCCACAATAAAGTTTTATTTTTATTATAATATTTAATATTTTTTATTAGTTGATTTAAAACAAATATTAATATTACTGTAAAAAATAAAATAATAAGTGTGTGCCAAACTACTCCAAAAAAACTCCAAACACCAAATAATAAACTAATAACTACTAGTTGAGCATATACTAATATTAAGAATAAACATCTATCGTTTATCTTTAAATTCAACAAAAAGTGAGTTAGATAAATAAAAAAAAATCTTTTTATTATATTTAATTTTTCTTTAACCATGGTGCAATTTTTTCAAACTTTAATATATCTTCTGGATCAATCCTTTTTTTAACGACACTATAATCATTTCTGTTTACCATAATCTCGCCAGCTATGCTTTTACTATTATAACTTGAGGCCATTACATGACCGTATGCACCAGCTTTATCTATAAAATAGTAGTCTCCCTGTTGTACTGATTTGTATAAGTTTGTATTTTTTACTACAATATCTGCCGTTTCACAAACTGTTCCAACGACTTCAAATTTTTTTACCTTTTTATCCTTAGCTTTTTTTTTTAAAGGTCTAATTATATGCCTAGCATCATATAATGCTGGTCTCATTAAATCATTCATACCTGCATCTATTATTAGAAAATTTTTACTGTCTATAGTTTTTTTATATAAGACACTAGCAACTAATATTCCTGCATTTGCAACTAGAAATCGGCCAGGCTCTAAAATAATTTTTTTATTAGTATTTTTAAAAGTACTTTTAATTAGGTTAGTATATTCAATTAAAAATTTTTGATCTTGCTCATCAGTGTCATAATTAATACCAATACCTCCTCCTAAATCTATATTTTTAATATTGAAACCTAATTTATCTAGCTCTATACAGAAACTCAAAACTTTCTTAAAAGCTTTTTTAAATGGTGCTAATTTACGAATTTGTGAACCTATATGAATATCAATACCTACTATTTTTAAACTTTTAAATTTTTTTGCTAACTCATAAACATTTTTAGCATCGGAAATAGGAATACCAAATTTATCTGTTTTTTTTCCTGTTGATATTTTAGGGTGACCTCCTGCAGAAATATCTGGATTTACTCTTAATGCTATATTAGCTGATGTATTTATCTGTTCTGCTATTTTTGCTATAGTTTTTAATTCTTCTATAGACTCTACATTAAATTGTTCTATTTTATTTTTTAATGCAAAAGCAATTTCATCTTTAGATTTACCTACTCCTGAATATACAATTTTATTGTTAGCTATACCTGCTTTAAGTGCTTTTTTTAATTCTCCAATTGATACCACATCAGCACCAGCTCCGTATTTTGCAAAGGTTTTTAAAACAGAAAGATTAGAGTTTGCTTTAACGGAATAAGCTATAAGAAAATTAATACCGTTTAGCATCTTATGTAAAAGTTTATAATTATTAATAAGTGTTTTACTAGAATATAAGTAAAAAGGTGTACTAAAATTTTTACAAATTTCCTCCACTTTAACACCTTCGCAAAATAGATGATTTTTTTTATATTTAAAGCTATTCATTAAAATTTATAAATTCTTTCTTCATCTATCTCAATAATAGTGTTTGATTCTCTTCCATCTAAGTATAAGTCTCCTTTTTTACCACAGTTGTTTAAAATAATTAGGCTTAATATTAATATTCTAATCATTGCACCACTTTTCTTTAGAAAATATTATTTCTTTTTTAATATTTTCTGGACTGGTACCTCCATAGCTATCTCTATTTTTTACTGATGCCTCTAAAGTAATTTTATTTACAATATTTTTACTTATTCTCTTATCAACTTTTTTAAAGTCTTTTATATTTAATTCATGTATTTGTATTTTTTTTCTATCTGCTATAGCAACTAATTTTCCTGTTATCATATGAGCATCCCTAAAAGGGACTCCTAAATCAGCTACTAAGGCATCTGCTATGTCAGTAGCATTAATATGTCCCTTATTACAAATCTCTAACATTTTATCTGTATTAAATGTAATTTCTTTTATCATTTCAGACATTACATTAATAGTATCTTTTGTTGTTTTTATGCTGTCGAACAAAGGTTCTTTATCCTCTTGCATATCTTTAGAATATGCCAATGGTAAAGCTTTCATTACATTAAATAATGTTACATAATTTCCAATCACTCTACCACTTTTACCTCTTATTAGCTCGGCTGCATCAGGATTCTTCTTTTGAGGCATAATTGAAGAACCAGTTGAAAAAGTATCAGGTAAATTAATAAAATTAAAACCAGGTGAACTCCACAATATTATTTCTTCTGATAGCCTAGATAAATGTATTGATATAGAACAACATAAGTTTAATGCATCTAAAATAAAATCTCTATCTGAAACAGCATCTATCGAATTACTCATAGGTGCTTTAAAGCCTAAATTATTTGATGTTTCATCTCTATTTATATTAAATGTAGTCCCCGCTAAAGCAGCACTACCTAATGGTGAATAATTATGTCTTTCTATTAAGCTTTTATTATTAGCTCTATCTCTACCAAACATATTAACATACGCTAATAGATGATGAGCAAGAGTAATTGGTTGCGCAACTTGTAAGTGAGTAAATCCTGGCATATAAGTAAATATATTTGCTTCTGCTTTTTCAATTAAAGATAGCTGCAGTTTTTTTAAATATTTATCTATAAGTTTATTTTGCTCTCTTAGCCAAATTTTAGTATCTGTAGCAACTTGATCATTTCTAGACCTTGCAGTATGAAGTTTTTTACCTAATGATCCTATTAATTCAATTAACCTAGACTCTATATGAGTATGTATATCTTCAAGTTTATCGCTAAATTGCATTTTATTGTACTTGATTTCTTTTTCTATTTTAGTTAACCCATTCAATATTTTTTTTAGCTCTTCTTTGGTAATTATACTCTGATTACTTAACATTGTAGCATGTACTTTCGATGCTAAAATATCTTGTTCATAAAGTGTTTTGTCAAAACTTATAGATGAGTTTATTCTCAACATAGTTTCTGAAGGGCTTTCTTCAAACCTACCACTCCAAAGGTTTTTACTATTTTTTTTGTTTATTTTTTTTTTCATATAATTTATGTTTCATTAAGTATTCTATTATGATCAAAAAAAAATTAATATCGCTAATTACTCTTTTATTTTTATTCCATCTTACTTCTAATTTAATATCAAATGATATAGAAAAAATACAAATAATTAAAGAACCTTATTATATTAATAATTTAGAATTAATGAACTATAAAGAAAATTATACATTGCTTGATGATAAGCCTGCTTCTTATTTCATTATAAACTTTTGGGCTTCTTGGTGTGCCCCTTGTATAAAAGAAATGAAAAGCTTAAATTCATTGCAGAAGAAAATGCCCTCTATAAGAGTTATTACAATAAGTCAGGATAAAAGTTTAGACTTAGCCAAAAATTTTTTTAAAAAAAACAAACATAAAGCTCTAGAAAAATATTTTGATAAAGATAAAAAGATACTATCTAAGTTTTCTCTTAGAGGATTGCCTACTACTTTTATTGTTAATAAAGATTATAAGGTCTTTGCTAAAGTAGAAGGAATTATTGAATGGGACTCTAAGTCATTTATGAATTGGCTAAATGAAAACTAAATAAATTTTTCCAATTGTCCATAATGTATCCCCTTATTTTTGAAGCCTCTAAGTGTATTTTTAATAGAGTCTCCTATGTCTACTGGAAGTGTTGCTCCTTCTATCACAATCGTTTCAAATCCTAAACTTTTTGCATCAAGAGCAGTATAATTTACACAAAAATCCAAAGCCAGACCACAAATAAATACTCTTTTTATCTTCAAAGTCTTTAACAAGCCTTCTAAACCTGTAGGTGTTACCTTGTCATTCTCAAAAAAGCCAGAATAAGAATCAATTTCTTTTCTAAATCCTTTTCTAATTATTGCATTAGCATATTTAACATCTAATTCTTTATGAAACTCAGCTCCTTTAGTATTAAAAACGCAATGAGGTGGCCAAATTACTTGTTTTCCATAAGGGACTTCTATAGTTGAAAAAACTTCTTTACCCACATTATTTGTCGAAAAAGAAATATGATCCATAGGATGCCAATCTTGAGTGTAAAATATATAATTAAATCTTTTTTGTATTTCATTAATTTTACTTATAATTGTATTACCTTCTTTGACAGCCAAACTACCTCCGGGACAGAAATCATTTTGCACGTCAACTACTATTAAAGCATCACTATCTTTTCCAAAATTAGATTTTTTATAATCATCTTTTTTTTCGCTATGAGCCAGCAAGTTGCTACTTTTTCCTGATAAATATGAACTCAATGTTAAAAAAGTAAAGCCCTTTAAAAAGTTTCTTTTTGTTATATTTTTCATTTAGTTATCCTTATTATTTATTAAAAGTCTGATGAATTTTTTTTAAAAGATCACTGTATGTATCACAGCTGAAATACTGACTGTATTTACTTTTTATAGAGTTTGAAGATTTAAATAAAATACCTGTATCAGCTTCTTCTAACATTCCAAGGTCATTCAAACTATCTCCTATAGCAACAGTTTTAAAATTCAAAGAATTCATATAGTCAAGAGTAAGTTTTTTATGTTCTTCTTTACACATTTCCATACCACTTATCATATTACTCTCATCTATTAATAATTTATGACAAAATACTGTAGGATAATTTAACTTCTTAAAAACCGGAGCTGATAAATTGAAAAAGGTATCTGATAAAATAATAACTTGATACTTTTCTCTAATTTCTGATAAAAAGTCTATTGCTCCTTCATATGGTTTAATTTCCGAAGCTATCTCAAATAACAAGTTTGATTTCATTTGTTTTTTTTTTAAAATATCTATTCTTATTTTCATAAGTTCTTTGTAATCACTTATGTCTTTGGTAGTTAATTTTAATTCGTTTATGCCTGTTTTTTCTGCTAGAGAAACCCAGATCTCAGGAATAAGCACTCCTTCTAAGTCTATCCCAATAAAATTCATAGTAAAACCAATATTAAATTTCCTTAGTGATTTCAGGTATGGTTGTAAACAAATCACCAACTAACCCATAATCAGCTACCTGAAATATTGGAGCATCCTCGTCCTTATTTATAGCTACTATTACTTTACTATCTTTCATTCCGGCCAAATGTTGTATTGCTCCAGAAATACCCACAGCTATATAAAGTTCTGGTGCAACAACCTTTCCAGTTTGACCTACCTGATAATCATTAGAGATATAGCCAGCATCAACAGCCGCTCTACTAGCGCCTATTGCAGCATTCAGTTTGTCTGCTAATTCCTCAATAATTTTAAAATTATCTTTAGAACCTACTCCTCTACCTCCTGATACTATAATTTTTGCTGAGGACAGTTCTGGCCTTTCAGATTTCGTGATTTCTTTATTAATAAATTTAGAATGATTACCTTCTAACAAATCAGGTAATAATTCGACTTCCGCTGAACCACCATCTTGAGCAAATGGTTGAAAAGCAGTTCCTCTAACTGTCAACATTATAGTTTTGTCATGCGAACGAACTGTTGCTATAGCATTGCCTGCATAAATAGGTCTATCAAAAGTATTTTTGTCATGTATTTTGATAATATCAGTAACTGGCTGTAAGTCTAAATTAGCTGCCAACCTGGGAATAAAGTTTTTAGAGAATGTTCCTGATGGTGCTATTATATATTTATAATTAGCAGCTATCTGTTTTAAACAGTTTACTAAGTCTTCAGCTACTAAATTATCAATTTTGTTTTTGAATGAATAAATTTTTTTTACATTTTTGATTTTCTTAATTTCATCAATTTTATCAGGATTAAAAACTAAAAGATCTATAGTACTTTCCAATTCAAGGGATGCAGATATGGCGGCAAGACTTGGCCTGTTAGGAGTTCCATTTTCTAGTTCAGCTATTACTAAGCAACTCATAAAATTCCCTCTTTATTTTTTAAAACATCAATTAACTCACTATAATTATCTAACATTTTAACAGAACCTCCTCTTTCAGGAGGAGCTTTAACCTCTAATATCTCTAACCTATTTGTTATTTCTAGATTTAGTTCTTTTAGCTCAATAATATCTATAGGCTTACTTTTAGCTTTCATAATATTGGGTAAAGAAGCATATCTAGGTTCATTCAATCTTAAGTCAGTTGTTATAATGCAAGGCAGGTTAATTTTTAATGTCTCCAAACCGCCATCTATTTCCCTAGTAACCAACATAGCATTATCTTCTTTAATAACCTTAGAAGCAAAAGTTGCCTGTGGATAATTTAATAATCCTCCTAAAATTTGTCCTGTCTGATTATAATCATCATCTATCGCTTGCTTTCCTAATATAGTAATATCACTTTCTTCTTTTTCGACAAAATATTTTAAAATCTTTGCTATAGCAAGAGGCTCAAGTTCATTATCAGTTTTTACCAAAATACCTCTATCAGCTCCCATAGCTAAAGCTGACCTAATTGTTTCTTGAACATTATCTGAACCTATTGAAACTACTACTATCTCATCAATAAGGTTTTTCTCTTTGAGCCTAATGGCTTCTTCTACCGCAATCTCATCAAAAGGATTCATAGACATTTTTACATTTTCCTTTTCCACTCCTGAGTTGTCCTGCTTAACTCTTATTTTTACGTTATAGTCTATAACTCTTTTTACCGCGACTAATGCTTTCATGTTTCCCTTAATTTTTGATTAAACCAAATATAATTACAATAAATAATACAGCTATAGCTTGAAACAATACTCTCATTCTCATTAACTTTTGTGACCAATTCTTATTAAAGCTGTCCCCTCTTGCCATAGCAATAACTCCTGCTGTTAAAACTAGGAAAACAGCTATAGAAAAAAAAATTACTCCGAAATTTAATATAAAACTCATTTCACATCGCAATACTTATATACTATAATATATATATTATTATTAAAATTGTATACTTAAATGATTATGACTAATACAAGAAAATTAACAGGCCCTATCATAGACAAAGGCAGTAGCACTAAGTTCTTAGTATTTTTTTTGCATGGCTGGGGTTCTGATGGAAACGATTTGATACAAATTGGAGAGATATGGAAATCAAAATTACTTGATACAACTTTTATAGCACCTAATGGACCAGAAGTCTGTGGCGGTAATCCTCATGGCAGACAATGGTTTGATATACTTAGTAACAATGACGCAGAGGCATTAAAAGGATTACATCAATCCTATCTGGACCTTAAAAGTTTTATTGATACCTATTTAAAAAAATATAAACTTGCTGACGACAAGTACTTTCTTGTTGGCTTTAGTCAAGGAACTATGCTAGCAATATATACTTCTTTAAGAGAAAAACTTTTAGGCGTAGTAGGTTATTCAGGTGCCTTTTTAGGTAATTTACCTAATGAGGAAATTAAAAATAATGATTATCTATTAGTTCATGGTCAAAATGATACTATAGTTCCTATAGCTAAAATGCATAATGCTGTAGAACAATTAGAACCAGTTGCTAAAACCTTAAGCAAAAAAATTTATAATGATTTAGAACATTCAATTAATGAAGAAGGAATTATAGAGGGATTGAATTTCATTCAGGGAAGAATGCCGATATAGAAATTTTTAAAAATATTAGGAGATAAAAATTAGTACCTTAGAGAATAGTCCTTGCTTGGTTTTAAATGCTGATTATCAACCACTCAGCTACTTTCCCTTATCTTTATGGGGATGGCAAGATACAGTTAGAGCTGTATTTTTAGATAGAGTAAATATAGTCGCAGAATATGAAAGAAGAGTTAGCTCTTCTAATTTTTCAATGAAATTGCCAAGTGTTATTTCATTAAAAAAATATATTCCACTAAAAAAAAGAATACCTTTTACAAGGTTTAACTTGTTTCTCAGAGATCATTTTAAATGTCAATATTGTGATCTTAAATTTAAAGCATCAGAGCTTACATTTGATCATGTCGTATCTAGAGCAAATGGAGGATCCACCAATTGGAATAATGTTGTATCTGCTTGCTTTAAATGTAATAACAAAAAAGGAAGCTTAAATTTTAAAGATGCTAATATGAAATTAGTAAAAACTCCTAAAAAACCAACTTTCAGTGAATTGAGAGAAGCTGGAAAGTTGTTTCCTCCTAACTACTTGCATCATACTTGGAGTGACTTTCTATATTGGGATACAGTTTTAGAAAAAAATTAATTTAATGATTATGTTAAATCAACCAAAGGCATTTTCTTATTTAAATGTTTTTCTAATCTTTTCATCTACTATTCTTCTTTTAAGAATAATTTTAAACATACATATAGGTCTTCCTTTACATTTTGATGAGGCTCAATATTGGGATTGGTCTCAAAATTTAGATTGGGGCTACTTTTCTAAGCCACCTTTATTGGCATTTTTGATAAGAGTAGTTACTGAGTTATGTGGCAACGGTGAAAATTGTATAAGATCATTATCTCCTTTCTTACATTTTTTAACCTCTTTAATTATATTCTACTCAGTGCATTTACTAACTAAGAGTTTTAAAAAAGCACTTTTGGGATCTTTTTTGTACTTATTAATGCCTGGAATATCATTTTCATCCTTTTTGATATCTACAGATGTACCTTTATTACTTTTTTCATCTCTAATAGCTTTATGCATTATAAAAATATTTAATTCTAGAAAAAATACCTTTTTACTTTTTTGTCTTCTAGGACTTTTTTTTGCTTTAGGCTTTTTATCTAAATATGCAATCTTTTACTTATTACTAAGTTTTTTATTTAGTACATTAATAGACAAAGAATGCAGGCGTTTCTTTTTTAACAAAAGTTTTCTATTAAGTATAATAATTATAATAATATTAATTTTTCCAAATTTAATTTGGAACTATAATAATGAATTTGTTACATTATCTCATACGGCATCAAACGCAAATCTATCTCATATAAAAATAAATATTTTTCAAGGCATAACGTTTTTATTATCTCAAATCTTTATTTTTGGTGTAATTCCTTTTTTATTCTTATTTAAAAAAACTCTATCTTTACAACGTTTTAATACTATACAAAAGATATTTTTAATTACCTTCATCCTGCCTATTTTTATAGTTTTTTTATTAGCTATTTTTTCTAGAGCAAATGCAAATTGGGCTGTTGCAGGTTATCCATTTGCCTGTATTTTATTGCCAACTTTATTAAACAGTAAAAAAAATTTTATGAATAATATGTTTATATTAAATCAACTTACCTTCTCCACTATAATAGTGATATCTATTTTTTTTCTACCTATATTTAATCTAGATCCCTTTGCAAATATTAAGCATATCAAACCTCTATCAAACATAATTAAAAATGAAATAACCAATAGAAATAACATCGCATTAATGACAGATGATAGAGAAGATTATGCTCAATTATTATATTATTTAAAAAATATAGACATAAAAAAAGCAAAATGGAATGGTGATATTAAAATAGACGATCACTACGAACTTACGACAGATCATAACGATTTAAAAGGCTATGATGTACTTTTAGTTACAAGAACTCGTCCTACGCCAACTATGGAAAGCAAAGCAACCTCAACTGAGAAAGTAAATAGTTTTAACTTTAAAACAAATAAAAGACTGAAAACTTTTAATTTATATATACTAAAAAATTGGAAATGATTAGTTCTTTTTAGTTATTAAGCTCGTTAAATCTTTAAAAAATAGTTTAATGCTTTTTAATATGTTTCTTAAATCTAAATCAATCTTGTGCTGTTTATTTATAAAATATAAATTCCTAGCATAAATAAATAATCCAGTTGCTTGCCCCATTATAAAAACTGGATCCTTTCTATGAATAGCATAGACTAGCAAGGTAAGTCCTCCTAAAATGCTAAAAAACCAAAAACCTAACGGTATAATGCTTTTTTTGTTAATTTCACTATAAATCCATTGTAATATAAATCTTGCAGAGAAAAAGAGTTGTCCTAAAAACCCTATAATTAACCAATGTAAACTTATCTCCATTATTTCTTCTCCTTACTTTTTAAATGTTTATCTCTTTTTTTTAGTATAGGCCAAACAGATCTTTTTCGCAGCCAAATCACACCATATAAGTCATTAATCCCTACTAAAAACCTTTGAAAATTAGAATATTTAGAAACTCCACTACTTCGAGACCTATGATTGACTGGAATAGAAATAACTTTTCCTCCGAAAGTATTAAATAAAAAAGGAAGAAATCTATGTATATGATTAAAAAAAGGTAATTGTAGAAAATCTTTTTTTCTAAACAATTTTATTGCACATCCAGTATCAGGAGTAGTGTCTTTTAAAAGTAACTTTCTAATTTGAAAGGCTAATCTAGAAGCTACTTTTTTAGCTGTACTATCTATCCTATTTACCCTATTTCCTATAACCATCATAAAACTAACCTTAGAATCAAAAGGTTTAATTAGCTTAAGTATATCTCTAGGATCATTTTGACCATCCCCATCTAATGTCACAATATATTCACTGTTGGCTTCTATAATTCCTGTTCGCAAACCAATACTTTGCCCGTAATTTTTTTTATGGCTGATAATATTAATATTTTTGTTTATTTTGTTTATTTTATTCACTACCTCATAAGTGTTATCATCTGAACCATCGTCAACAATAATAATTTCATAATTTATTTTTTTTTCTAATGATGCTCTAACCTCTTTAATTAACTGTATTATATTATCTTGCTCGTTATAAATGGGTATAACTATGGATATATCACGTATCATTTAAAAATTCTCAATTTCATCTAATCTATTTTTTATATCTTTATATTCTAAGCTATTTTTATCAATTAAGCTCAGTAATTTTTGATAATAATTTTTTGATATTATATAATTTTTCGAATAAAAATTGTAATCAGCTAAAACCAAAAGTGCTGTTATATCACTAGGTCTTTCTTCAAGTACCTTAGTAAAAAGTTCTATAGTTTTTTTGCTTATACTTTCTTTCTCTAGGACTAACCTAGTATTTGCTTCACCTATTAAAAAATCTATATCATTTGCATTTAACCTTCTGCCTTTTTCAAACTCCTTGAGTGCCCCCTCAAAATCTAATAAAAAGTATTTTAATTGCGCTAACTTTCTTATTAATTCGATTTGATTAGGATTATCTATTAATTGCATCTCTAACTTATTAACAAGTTTGGATATAGCCCCTGGATCTATTTTATTAACTTCTCTAATATTCAGATTATTATATGCTTTACTTAATACATTATCTCCTACCCAATAATTACTATTTTGAAGGTAAATAATAATTACTGGAAGAAAAATTGAAAATAAAAATATTGCATATACTATTTTTTTTTTTTTACCTGCATTACCATTATATTTTGTTAAAATAAGTAGAGTTAATATCAATGAAAAAATAAAAATAAATAAGAAAAAATATAGCATTTACTTCTCTTTATAATTGGTTTTTCTAATTGCTATGAATGCAATCAAAATAAATGAAATTAGAGGTGTAACCCACAAAAGTAGGTTAGCCATATTAAACAATGGCTTAAATAAAATAAACTCTCCATACCTTTGCACTAAAAAATTTTTAATTTGATTATTACTTTGTCCTTCATTTATTTTTTCATATATAATTTCTTTCAAATCATTGGCTAATTCAGAGTCTGACTCTAAGAGAGATTGGTTTTGACAAACTAAACACCTAAGCTCTGAAGAAAGTTCAATAAACCTTTTTTCAGAATTTATATTGTTCTGATTAGGATAGGAGCTTGTTATATAAATACATATAAAAAAGGCTAAAAAAATTTTTAAAAAATTCATAAAACTTTACTTAATTTACTTTCAGTGATTTTAAAATATTTTCCAACTTTTTTACTGTTAAAGGGCCAACTTGTCTATACTTAATTTTACCTTTACTATCTATAAAATACGTTTCAGGAACGCCATATAAGCCCAAATCTATTGCTGCTCTTCCGTTTGGGTCAAGCATTAAGATATCATAAGGGTCTCCTAATTCGCTTAAAAATTTTTTCACATTATTGATATCATCTTTATAAGCAATTCCAATAATTATTAGATCTTTACTATATTTTTCTAGTACTGAATGTTCTTGCCTACAAGGAGCACACCAAGAAGCAAAAAAATTAATTATAAAAGGTTTTTTCCCTAATAAACTGTTTAATGTAAATTTACCATCTACGTATTCCAATTCTAACTTTGGCAGATCTTGATTCAATAGAACCGATTGTAATTCTTTAGTGTTTTGAATATTTTTAATTTTCCAAAATAAAAAATAAGATAAAATTAAAAAAAGTATAATTGGTGATAACTTTATATATTTCAAAAAACTACCTATTTCTTTTTTTATCACATATAGAAATTAGTCCACCAAATGCCATTAAAAATGCCCCGCTCCATATTAAAATTATAAAAGGATTAAAATAAATTCTTACTATTCTTTTTCCTGAGTTAAGTGGCTGCTCTTGGCCCATCACAATATAAAGGTGGCTAAAAAAATTTCTATATATAGCCGCCTCAGTACTAGGCATTCCTGTATCTAAGTAAAGCCTTCTCTCTGCAAACATACTAATATTTTTCTTAAAACCTTCTACACTAAAATTGCCTGTTTGTGAAATCCAGTTTTTTTCTTTTTTTTCTATAATTTCTTTTAATTGAATTTTAAATTTTTCTACTTTAACAATTTCTTTTTCTTTCATAACTCCTTCATAGTATAACTTTTTAGAGTCTGATATAGCTACACCTAAAATAAAAACTGCCAAGCCAAAATGAGCCAAATACATACCATAGGTAGAAATAGGAATAGAAAATGCTTTACTTAACTTGATATCTGAAATACTTTTTTTCGTTCTTATTTTTTCGTAAAAGTCATTAATTATAGAAATTAGCAACCATATTGATAAAATTATACCTATAAAAAATATTATAGGCCCTTCTAGTAAAAATAAAATTACCCCAATTAAAAAAACAAAAATTATTATTGCTTTATTAAGCTTTTTTAATAAATTCTCCACAGTGTTTCTTTTCCAATTTATATTTATTATTACGCCACTCACAAAAATAGCTGGCAATATAATTGGTAAAAAGACTAAATTAAAATATGGTGCTCCCACTGATATATCTTTACCAGTAATAACCTCTACAAAAAGTGGCCATAATGTTCCCAACAAAATAGTTACTGTAGAAGCACACAAAAATACATTATTTAGCAAAAGTCCCCCTTCTTTAGAGAGAAGGTTAAGCTTTTCATCACTTTCAATTTTATCATATTTTATGACATATAAGATTAATGATGCCCCAGTAATCAAAAATAAAAAACTTAATATATATATTCCTCTTGCAGGATCTGAAGCAAATGCGTGAACTGATGTTAATAGGCCTGACCTTACTATAAAAGTACCTAATAGTGTAAGAGAGAAAGCAATTATGGATAGCAAAATGGTCCATGATTTTAAATTATCTCTCTTTTCTGTAACTCTGTTAGAATGTAATAAAGCCGTTAGCAACAACCAAGGAAGCAAAGAAACATTTTCTACTGGGTCCCAAAACCACCAACCTCCCCAACCTAGCTCATAATATGCCCAAAATGATCCCAAAGTAATTCCCAGTGTCAAAAAAATCCAAGATATTAGTATCCAGGGTCTTATTTCATTTGCCCACTTTCTGTCAATTTTGCCTTCAAGTAAAGCGGCAATAGAATACGCAAAAGGAATAGTTAACCCAACGTAACCTAAATATAAAAGCGGTGGATGAAAGGCTAAGCCAGGGTCTTGTAAAACTGGGTTAAGCCCTTTCCCCTCCTCTGGTATAGGACTAATTCTTAAGAAAGGGTTTGAAGTAAATATAGTAAATCCTATAAACCCAATATTCACTATATTTGATGTAAAAAAAACTTTTGCTGTAAATTTCTTATTATTATTTTTTGTATATAAAGTAAGGAAAAAACCATAGCCTCCCAAAAATGCTAACCACATTAATAATGACCCTTCATGGTTACCCCAAGTACCAGAAACCTTATATAGTAAAGGCTTATTAGTATGAGAGTTATTATAAATATTTAATACGCTGAAATCAGATAGCACGTAACTTATTATCAAAAATAAAAAGGATGCTATTAATAGCAAACAAATAGAGAAGTTAATTTTTCTAAGAATAAAGAAGTTGTCTTCTGAAAAATTAATAAAGCAAACTCTTGTTGAAAAAAATAAGTGTATTGCTGATAAAACAAAAGCGAATATTAAAAGAATAAAACCAAGTTCAGCTACCAATTTATTTTTCCTCCTCTAAAGCTTTGTGAATTTCCGGTGGCATATAATTTTCATCATGTTTTGCTAATACCTTTTCAGCCATAAATATTTTTTTTTCTTTATTAAATCTACCCTCCGCAACTACTCCTTGATTTTCCCTAAACAAGTCTGGAAGAATACCTTCAAACATAACATTCACAGTATTTTTATTATCAGTTATCATAAAATTTACTTTTAAACCATCATCACTAAAATTGATGCTTTTTTCTTTAACTAATCCTCCTACTCTAATATATTGCATTTTGTCTTCTTCTTTTTCAAATAACTTAGAAGGTGTGTAAAAAAAAACAATTTTTTCATCTAAAGCTTTTAATACAAAAAATGTTGCCAATGCAATACTTAAAAATGCTGCTAACAGAAAACTAAATCTTTTCAATTTTTTATTCTTCAAAACCATCATTTTTCTCAATCAAGTATTCTAATTTTCTTTTAATTTCTTTTTTTCTTAAAAGAACTTTTAAAAATAATAATATTAACAATACGAACCACACACCATAAGCAGACCAAATAAAAAAACCATACCCATTCATTTCAAATATCAAGGAAAGTTCACTCATAGTAATTAATCCTTTGAACTTAAAAATAAGATCTTTTTTTCCGCTATTGCAGACTGAATATTAGTAAAAATTAAATAAAAAAATAATAGTAAAACGCCTGTAGACATAATCATTAGTGGAATAAGCATCTCAATGTTAATTGACGGACCACTTGCTCTAATTACGCTTGCCGGTTGATGTAAAGTATTCCACCAATCAACTGAAAATTTTATAATGGGTATATTTATAGCTCCAATTATTGATAAATAAGAAAAGGATAAATCACCATTTACATTATATTTGAATGCTTTATCAATAAAAATTAAACCTAAATATATAAATAATAATATTAAAAATGAAGTAAGCCTTGCATCCCAGACCCAATATGTTCCCCATGTAGGTTTTCCCCATAGCGATCCTGTAATCAAAGTTATTAAAGTAAATATAATAGCTACAAATGGTATTTCTTTAGCCATTAATACAAATAAAGGAAATTTCCAAATTAAATAAAAAACACTAAGAAAAAAAATCAAAACATAGGCAAATAAACTTATCCATGCTGAAGATACATGAATATACATTATTCTAACTGTTTCTCCTTGCTGATAGTCAGGTGGAGAAAAAAATAATCCTATTATTAAACCTATAGCAATTAAAGGTAATGCAGTATAAAGACAAACATTTTTTATAGGCATTATAATTAAGCTAAACTTATTTGGGTTAGCGTATTTATGCAGTTTCCTTAACATCTTTAATTGATTATACTTTTTAAAATTTTTACTGTTATCATAGGAAAAAATATCATGCCTATACTTAAGATAGCTAATAATAAATAAAATTCAGCATTTATATTACTATTATTGATATTAGTTCCCATGACACCAAAAATTATAATTGGTAAATAAAATGGAAGAGTAATAAAGGTTAATGCTGCGCCTCTCAAGGAAGAGCCTAACATTAAAGCTGCAATTGGAGAGCCTATTAAAGTGAATATTGGTGTAGCTAATATTAAACTAATAAATAAGTTTAAATTATTTTCACTATAACCTGAAAATACATAAGAACATAAGGGGGCAATTAAAATAATTGGTAATCCACTAAAAAGCCAATGACTTAAACATTTTGCATAAACTACGATAACCAGTGGTACTTTGTTAACAATATAATAAAGTAAAGTTCCATCATTATAATCCTCTTTATACATATGATCTAAGGCAATTAAATTTGCGAAAAGTGTGGAGATCCAAATAGCTGATATAGATACATTTAATTCTAAATATTGACTACTGCCAAAAGCAAGAGGAAATATAATCAAACATAATAAAAAAAAGGAAATGGTAAACCAGGCTTTATTTGACAAAAGATTATCTTTAAAATCTTTTTTTAAAATTATGTAAAATAAATTATTCAATAACTAATTCCTTGGTATTTTTAATATTTAAAATTCTTCCTTTCTCATGAGTGGATAAGACTACCATACCTTTATTTAATATATGGCTTTCTATCATATTAACTATTAATTCTCTATTATTATCATCCATCCCTGAAAAAGGTTCATCAAGCAACCATACATTATTGTTAAAAAAATAAAGCCTTACGAAAGTTAACTTTTTTTTTTGACCAAATGATAAAAAGGCAATAGGAGAAAATAGTACATTAAATAGTGAAAAAAATTCAACAACTTCTTCAATACTAACTTTAGAACTATAAACCGCTTTCCAGAATTTTATAAAATCATACACTGTTTCATATTCTTTCAAACCAAACTTATGACCTATGTATCCTATTTTGCCTTCTACTCCTTTCCATCTTACAAATCCTTGGTAAGACAAAAGACCAGCTAAACAGTGTATAAGAGTTGTCTTCCCTCTACCGTTTTTACCTTTTATTATTAACATTTGCCCTTCGGAAACTTTAAATGAAAGTGGTTTAAAAACACTTATTGAATTTCTTTTACATCTTAATTTAGTTACTGTTAAGGATAGCTTTTTTTTCATATAAGCTTAATTTTTATTTCTCTTATCTTCTATGATTATGCCATCATTTGCTATATTACCTTCATTTACAAAATTAACTCTAATATTTAATTTAAATTGGCTCTTAAAAAAAGCTTTAATATCTTCTTCCTGAATATTATTTCTGTTGTTAACTTCACATATCAATACAGGGTCATCTAAAAAATCTTTACTTTCTATAACAAGCCTTGCTTTAGATATTTGTAAAAAAGTATTGATTAATTTATTTATTTGTTCTGGAGTAATAAAAATACCTTTCACCTTTGTAGATTGTTCTGCTCTACCCATCCATCCCTTAATTCTCATATTTGTTCTACCACATGGGCTTGGAGTATCTATTATTGCTGATAAATCGCCCGTAGCTAATCTAATCATTGGGTAAGAGCTATTAAGTTTTGTAACTACTACCTCTCCTACTTCGCCGTCACTAACTTGCTGATTAGAACCTGGTTTTACTATTTCTAGAATAATGTTTTCATCTACTATCATTCCATCATTAACTTCATTATTTTTATTTTTACTTTCATATGCAATACACCCTACTTCTGCTGTGCCATACATTTGCAATGGAACAATTTTATATTTTTCTCTAAAATATTTTCTTAATTCATTTGAGAAAGGCTCTGCTCCAACCAATGCGTTTTTTAAAAAAGACACATCTATATTATTTTCATTAATTTTATCCAAAATTATTTTTAAAAAAGAAGGAGTTCCAACATAAAAACTTGGCTTTACTGTTCTTATAGTTTCTATTTGTAAGTCAGTATTACCAACGCCTCCAGGTAAAACTGAACAGCCAAAATTTATTGCAGAGTTTCCTATCATAATTCCTGCTGGACCTAAATGATACGAGAAAGTATTATAAACTAAATCACCCTTTCTTAACCCTGCAGCATATAAGCAACTTGACATATTCCAAAAGTCACCTTTTTCCCCTGGCTCATAAATTGGCCCTGGAGAAGCAAACATATATGCATACTCTTTTGTATCCTTAATATTAAAACCAGCATAAGGAAAATTAGACTTCTGCATTTCTATCAAATTTGTTTTTCTAGTTATAGGAATATTATTAAAATCTTCTCTAGTATTTATCTTTTCAAAATTAATTTGATTTAGTCTATCTTTCCATCCAACTGACTTTTCAGTTATTTTTTTTAGTTTTAGACCAATATCTTTAAATAATAATTTTTCTCTTATTAAAGGATCCTGAGTTTCTTTATCATTAAAAAAATTATTAGTATCATTTTTAATCATAGCCAACGTTTTCTTCTTTTGTAAGATTTTAAATCTTTAAATGACTTTCTATTATCATTGCCTCCACCTAAATAAAACTCTTTAACATCCTCATTCTCGAGTAAGTCTTCTGACTTTCCTTCCATTACTATCTTACCATTTTCCATAATGTAAGAGCGTGAGGATAAATTCAGTGCCAATTTAGCATTCTGTTCTACTAATAAAATAGTAATCCCTAATTCTTTATTAAGTTTCCTAATTATATCAAAAACTTCTTTTACGAGCATAGGAGATAAGCCCATTGATGGTTCATCCATTAATATAATTTTAGGTTTAGCCATTAGGGCTCTTCCGATTGCAAGCATTTGTTGTTCTCCTCCAGAAAGATAACCTGACAAACCTTTTCTTTCTCTAAGCCTAGGAAAAAAGTTCATGACCTCTTCAATATCATTTTTAATAATTTTTCTATCAGTTCTAGTGTGGGCTCCCAGCCTAAGGTTTTCTTCTATAGTCATATCTGCGATACATCTTCTGCCCTCCATTACTTGAAAGATACCTTTTTTTACAATTTCAGATGGATTTGCTCTTGTAATATCATAACTTTCAAAAAGAATGCTTCCTTTTGTAGTCTCACCATCCTCAGTTTTTAATAAACCAGATATAGATTTTAATGTCGTAGACTTTCCTGCTCCATTTGCTCCTAAAAGAGATACTATTTCTCCTTCATTTACTTCAAGACTTAACCCTTTAATGACCAAAACTACTTCATTATATACTACTTCAATATTTTTAATTTTTAACATGAATCAAAACTAAGCTTTTAATAACCTCTCCACTCAGGTCTTCTAGGAAGGGAAATTTGATCCTCTTTTACCAATTGAATAGTCTTTTCTTTCATTAGTTGATCAACACTCTTTTTATCAGTAGGACCATTTACTTTTACCATATAAATAGGTACTTCCATTAGACCTCTATGATCATCATTTTTCCAAGTTGAAGGCAGACATACTCCTTTAAGTTCTCCTGGTGCCCAGTTTTCATTTTTGTACATTGCATTTCTAATACTCTCTCCACTTAATTCTCCTTCTGTCATTGCTAGTTTCATTGCCTCTGCAATGTAAAACATTGAACAAACTGCTGAGATGTAATGTACTGACCTATATTGATCTTTTTTTCCAGACATAGAGGAAATATTTTTTATTAACTCCATTCCCTCAGTGTCATCCCCCCATACAGAATTAGTTCTAACTGCAAAAACAATTCCATCAGCTGCTTTACCAGATGCCTTTATAACTGTTTCATCTACGCCCCAAACATTTGTCATAAACTGTACTTCGGCTCCAACAGTATTACAGGCCTTTAAAAGTGCTGTAGTAGAATTTGAAGAGTTAGCTAAATAAGCATAGTTAGCTTCTATCTGTTTTAATGTTAAGCATTGTGCAGTGAAGTCTCCAGGTGCTAATGTGTAGTTTATTACTGATAATACTTCAAAACCCAATTCTTGAGCATATTCTCGGCATGCTTGTTTAGGTGCATTAGGATAAGGATGGTTATCGCCCATATGAACAAATTTAGGCTTATCACTTTTTCCTCTACTTTCCCAATCTTTTAATGCCCAAGTTAGCAAACCCCTACATGCATCAGAATAGGAAGGACCATAAAAGAAATTGTACGGAGCTGCTTTAAAAGAATTAGGAGCTTTACCTGTAGGATCAGTAAGTTGCCCGGCATAAGAACCTGAAAAAAATGGAATTTTATCTCTAGCAATAGTTTCCATAAGTGCTTCAGTATCTGCTGTACCCCAACCTATAACAGTAATAACCTTCAATCTAGACTTCCATCTTTTATATGTAGCTACAGCCCTTGGCGCCTTGTAACTATAATCAACAGTATCCACTCTAATTTTTCTATTGTTAATTCCACCATTTTTATTTATCCATTTTATGGCATCAATATGTCCCTGACCAAAAGGTTTACCTACACTTGAAGTTGGTCCTGTAAAATCAACTAACTGTCCAACAGGTATATCATTGGAAATAATAATTCTGGAAAGTAAAAATCCTAAAATAAATATTATGATATAGGAAAGTTTTATAAAGTATTTTGACATATTTGCCTCCTGTAAACTAGTATGAAAAAGGATATAATTTAAACCATGCTCTAATTTGTCCCCAACGATAGGCTAATCCATTAGGTTCAAAAATCAAGAATAATATTATCACCAAACCTATAGATGCCTCTTTAATAAAGGGAATAGCCTCTGATAAAGATAAAGCATTATCTATTGGTGTACCTGCTAAAGATCTTGTCAACCAATCCATAATCTCTGGTAATAAAACCATAAATGCAGCACCCATCATAGATCCCCTAACAGATCCTAGGCCTCCAATTATAATCATAGCTAAAAAAGTAATGGATAATTGAATATTAAATTCCTCTATTGATACAAAATTTAAATAATGACCATATAGTGCTCCGCCTAGACCAGCAAAGAATGATGAAATTCCAAACGAGAGTATTCTATACTTTGTAAGATTAATACCCATCATTTCTGCAGATAAATAATGATCTCTAACTGCTAAAAATGCTCTGCCATCTCTAGTTCTTAATATATTGGTTGCTAAAATAAAGCTAATCACTACCCAAAATAAAACTATAAAAAAGTATTTTGTATCTGTATCAAAAAATATTCCAAAAATTTTCAGAGGCTCAGCTGACGCTCCATCCACGCCACCTGTAAACCAAGAGGCTCTTGAAAAGAAATCTTCCATAATAAACTGTGCTGCCAAAGTTGCTATTGCTAAATAAAGTCCTTTTACTCTGGCAGCCGGAATACCAAAAAGTAGTCCTACTAATGCAGTCAGTATTGCTGCAATAGGTATACAAAAGAATACCGGAATAGCAAAGTTATTGTTTAACCAAGCTGATGCAAAGGCTCCAAAACCAAAAAAAACTGCATGTCCCACTGATATTTGGCCAGTGAAACCAACTAATATATTTAACCCTAAAGCCGCAATTGCATAAAATCCAATATAAATTAATAAAGAAATAAGGTAAGAGTCTAAATATAAAGGTGAAAATATAAGAAATAAAATACCTAAACATATTAGATAAAATCCTTTTTTATCATCAAACATAGACATGTCTTTATGGTAAGAGGTTCTAAAGTCTCCACAAGGTCTACTATTTTTCAAATTCATATTTATACTCTTTCAATATCTTTAGTACCAAAAAAACCATATGGCTTAATCATAAGAATAATAATTAATGCATAAAATGGCGCTATTCTTATTAGGTTTCCTATATTAAGGAATTGTACATCTATATAATGTGCTAAATGTTCTAATAAGCCTATTACCAAACCCCCAAGAATTGCTCCAAGCACTGAGTCTAAACCTCCTAAAATTACTGCAGGAAATACCTTTATACCCATAAAAGCAATGCCAGAAGAAATCCCATTTACAATTCCAAAGACAACTCCTGCTACGGCAGATACCATTGCGGATATAGCCCATGCAGCAGCAAAAACTTGTTTTATTGATACACCTAAAGATTGAGCAGCCTGTTGATCAAAAGCAGTAGCCCTCATTGCCAGACCAAGCTTAGATTTTTTAAAAAATAAAGCAAAACTTATCATTATAAATATGCTAATTAAACCACTCATTAAATAGGCTGTCTGTACATTTAAACCAAAAATATTTAAACTTTCCGAACTAAAAATTTGTGGAAAAGGCTCTGTAAAAACTCCAAACATCCAATTCATAATTGCTTGAAAAAAAATTGATAAGCCAATAGTGACCATTATTATAGAAATTATAGGCTCTCCTATTAACGGTTTTAAAATTATAATTTGTACTAAAATTCCAAATAACATCATAAATAATAAAGTTAATAAAAAAGCCATATAAAATGGTATAGAAAACTTTGCTAATAACCACCAACAAGCCCAAGCACCAACTAACAAAAATTCTCCTTGGGCAAAATTTACAACCTGGCTGGATTTATATATCAAAACAAATGACATTGCCACCACGCCATAAAGCAAACCTATGATAAAACCGTTAACCAATAATTGAACTAAAAAATCAAATGCCATTTATGTTCTCCATATTTATAATATTAAGTTTAGTATTAATTTTTTGAACTCCACCATCTTGTAATTTTACAGACGTATTAATATCAATTTTTTTCTTATCTCCATATAGAGCTTCAACTATATCTGAGTACTTTTTAATCACAAAATTTCTTCTTAGCTTCTTAGTTCTAGTAAGTTCATCATCATCAGCATCAAACTCTTTATAAAGAAGAACAAATTTTTTTATTCTTTGTTTTTCAGGCAAAGTATCATTGACCTTCTTAGTTTCACTTGTTATCAAAATTTCAATTTCTGTCTTAGTTGCTAAATCAGAGTATGTAGTAAAACCTATTCGTTTGTTTTCAGCCCATTTTGAAAGAACTGAATATCTTATACAAATAATTGCTGATAAATACTCTCTGCCTGATCCAATAACCGCAGCTTCAGCTATATAAGATGAAAATTTTAGCTTATTCTCTATATATTGAGGAGAATACCTTAAATTTTGTGCAGTATATGATAGATCTGACATTCTATCAATAACTACTAAATGACCCCTTTTATTAATATAGCCTGCATCTCCTGTGAAAAACCAACCATTAGATAAAAAGTCTTCCTTAGCATTTAAATACCCTTTCATACAATTTATATTATTAACTTTAATTTCTCCAATACCCTCTTCATCTGGTTTATCAATATCTATTTTTACAGTATCAAAGGGAAAGCCTACAGAGTCAAAATCAATATCTCCTTTTCTATGAATAGTATATGCTCCTATTTGTTCAGTTTGACCATATAATTGCCTTAAAGGTATACCTATATTTACAAAAAATTTAAATGTATCAGGCCCTAAAGCAGCTCCCCCTGTAGCAGCTGACTTAACAAAAGATAATCCTAACTGATCTCTAAGCCATCTATTAATGAGAAACTCACACAAAAGTTTGATCAAAAAGTTACTTTTTAATGACATTAGTTTCATAGAAAAACTATAAATACCTCTTTTTATAAAAGAAGAATCCATAACCTTTGACCTAATATCTGCAGCCATTTGCTCCCATACTCTAGGACCAAATAATATAAATGTCGGGCCAATTTCTCTTAGATCATCAAATAAGGTTTCAGCCTCTTCAACAAAATTTACTTTCATTCTACTTATACACCATTTTGCTACTGCATATGTTTGTTCCATAATCCAAGGCATTGGCAAAACTGAAACATATTCATCAGTGCTATTTTTAGGGTCAGCTGATAAATAACTTTTTGCATGATTTAGTAAAGCCTTATGACTTATCATAGCCAGTTTTGGGTTAGCAGTCGTTCCTGATGTAGGGCAAAATATGCAAGTATCTTCTTCATTAATATTCTCAAGTAATTTATTAAAAAAATTAGTGTTATGTTTTTTAAATTCATTACCGGTCTTTAATAAATTTTTATAGGAAATCAACCTTTTATCATCATATTTATTCATACCTTTAGGCTCATCATAAACTATTAAGTCAATTTTTCCTTTTGAATCTGATAATGACATAATTTTATCTGCCTGCTCTTCATCTTCTACAAAGACAACTCTACAACTTGAATAATCAATAAGATAAATAATTTCACTTTCTAAAGCATCAGAATAAATTCCTAAAGGTATACTGCCTAAAGACTGCACTGCAATTTCTGCAAGCGTCCATCTTGGGGTATTATTACCCAATATAGCTATAGTTTTTTTCCCTATTATTCCTTTAGCGTGTAACCCTAATGTAATATTTTCTATTTCTTCCAAACACTGTTGCCAGTCTTTAGTTTTCCAAACACCAAATTTTTTTTCTCTCAGCGCAATATCTTTAGGATAATTTTTAGCATTGCTTTTTATATAATGCGGGATAGTATGCGTCATTAACTGTCATCTCCTAAATAAGCCTGCTGCACTCTCTTATTTTTTATTACTTCATCTGGAGTACCTTCAGCAATTTTTTCTCCGAAGTCTAAAACAGCTATTCTTTTTGAAATATCCATAACTACACCCATATCATGTTCAATCATAACTACTGTAATTTTCCATTCCCTATTCAAATCAATAATAAATCTTGCCATATCTTCTTTTTCTTCTTGATTCATACCTGCCATTGGTTCATCTAAAAGAATTAATTCTGGCTGTATTGCTATAGCTCTAGCTAACTCAACTCTCTTTCTTAGGCCATATGATAATGTCCCAGCTGTAGATTTTCTGATATTACTAATTTCTAAAAAATCTAATATTTTTTCAGCCTCTTTTCTATTATTAACTTCTTCGTTTTTAGCTCCAGAAAGCCAATATATGGCTCCTGAAAAAAAATTACTTTTAAGCAAATGATGCCTTCCAATATATATATTTTCTAAAACAGTCATATGATTAAATAAAGCTAAGTTCTGAAAGGTCCTTCCAATTCCTAAATCTGGCCTAGTATTGGGATGAAAGTTCGTAATATTTTTACCTTTAAATAATAAATCTCCATTTTTTGGTTTATATCTACCCGATATGACATTCAGAAGTGACGTTTTGCCTGCTCCATTTGGGCCAATAATTGAAAACAAGGACTCTTTTTCAACCTTAAAGCTAACGTTATTTAAAGCTTTAATTCCGCCAAAGTGTACCGATATATTTTGTAGTTCTAACATTTGTACTTAATTATATCGAAAATAAAATCTAGCCCTGAAATAGAGTTAATACCTCTATTTCTTAAAAGCTTAATATTACTTTCTCTAACCCCTCCTAAAACAGAATATTGAGTTTTGATATAATTTGCAAGGAAACTTATCTTAATTATACCTCTTTCTTTCTTATTAAGATTACTATTCGTTAAAAAGATTGGAGAAATAAAAACCATTTTAGCATAAAGCTGTTTAATCCTTTTAACATCATGATATCCATGGCAAGAACAGGTAATTAAAAGTTTTTTATCTTGTATGCAATTACGAAAAGTGCTTGGATAATGTACACCATCAGCTCCTAATGATTTAGCAATAACATAACTAGAAGAAACTAAAAAGGTAAAATTTTTTTTTTTACACAACTTAAGTAATTTTTTTGCATTATGATATTCCTTCTTTATTTTTTTGCTTCTGAATATCACTCCTATATTTTTACTTTCAGGAATTAAATTAATAAATTTTTTATAATTATAAATACGATCGCTATCTAAGAAAATCCAAATAAGAATTGTTTCATTTTTGTTTTTTCTCGAAAGACTGTATACTTTAGATAGTGATTTATTTAATCTGTTAGAAACTAATTTTACCATGCAGCAGAATATACTTAGAAATTTAAATGTTATAAAAAACAATATATTAAAAATATGTAAAAAAATAAATCGTAATCCAAAAGAAATTAATATTGTTGCTGTATCAAAAGAACAACCATTTGAGAAAATTGAAGAACTTTTACATAATAAACATTATTGTTTTGGAGAAAATAGATTATTAGAGCTAGAAAACAAATGGAGTTATTTAAATAAAAAAAATTTAAAGATACATTTTATAGGAGCATTACAATCAAGAAAGGTTAAAGATATTATAAAACTATCTAATGTTATTGAAACCTTAGACTCAGAAAGTGCTGCTAAAAAAATTGCAAACCTAGATATAAGTTTAAAGACTAAGCTTAAATTATTTATTCAAATTAATTTAGGAAAAGAAATTCAGAAAAGGGGTATCGCAGTTTGCGAAACTGAAAACTTTTTAAATATGTGTAGAGAAAAATATAAACTTACTATAAGTGGAGGTATGGCATTACCTCCCAAAAGTAAAACTCCTGAAAAATACTTTAAAACCCTGAAAGATCTTTGTGAAAAAAATAATTTAAAGGAAATAAGTATGGGAATGAGTGATGATTATGAAAAAGCAATTGAATTAGGCTCTACTAATATTAGAATAGGAACTAAACTGTTTGGAAAAAGAAATTAAAGATAAAATAAATATAAACTCTGTTGATGTGTTTTTTATTGGAGAAGATTTAAGTATATTTCACTCCTTAAAGAATCTTTCATCTAAGCTAGAAACCTTTTTTATTGAAAAAACTAATTTTTCTAAAAATATAACTAGTAATAATAACTTTTTTCTTATTGATGATAGTTTATACAACTTTGATGATAAAATATCTTTTTTGAATAAAAAAAATTTTAAAAATTTTTTTATCCTTTTAAAAAAAGAAAATCTTGGAGTTTTTGAAAAAAAAAACTATAAAGTTTTTCTTAAACCATTAAAAATCTTTGAGCTTCACAAAGAAATTTGTAATAAAATCTCTAAAAATATAGAAGGGGGAGAACTCTGGAAACTTGATAGGGGAAAGCTTAAATTTTTTAAAAATAATAAAAATTATATAAATTTAACAGAGAAAGAATTTTATTTTCTTTTTTTTCTCTTACAAAAAAAAGGGGAACCTCTAACAAAAAAACAATTACTTAATAAAGTCTGGAATCTATCCTACAATCACAATGTCTCAGATACCAGAGTAGTAGAAACGTTAGTATCTAGAATAAGAAAAAAATTTAAAAAAGTAGCAAACCCGCCTAAGATAATTAAAGATAGCTATGGGTATAGATTATTAATCTAGCTTTCCACTTCCCAAAAATTTTTTTACCTTTCTACCATTATATGGACCATAGTATTGCATTCCTGTATTTGACTTAGATTCTGTCAATTTGAAAATTTCATTCTGCAACTTTTTATTATCTGTTGAAAATTTTTTATAATTTATAATTTTTACTTCTATAAAATCATTTAAGCTTTCCTGCAACCTCCAGCCTAGTAAATTCTTAGATATTTTATCAAAATAAATATTAATTTTTTGGCCAGCATTATTCATATTAAAATCTAATGTAAATATAATTTTATAATTGTCTTTAGTTTCTTTTATTTGAAAAACTTTATCTTCTATTAATGCTGTAGGTTTTAAAAATGCTTTGAATATTCCTTTATCCAAAGGAATATAAGTTGTTCTATCTATTTCAGGATCATAGAACATTATCCACTTTCCATCAGCTACTATTAAATTATTATTAGGAGGAGCAAACTCTGTTCTTGCCATGCCATTGCCTGCAATTACCATCCATCCATTAATTTTATCATTATTATATTTCTGTTCGAAGGTAAACTCTAGGGGATAGTTGATTTCTAATAAAGAAATTAAGTTTGTATGTGCGTCATTAGAAAAACATTTTTTAATCAAAAAAATTAATATTACAGTAAAAATTAAAACATTCTTCATAAATCTATTAATCATTCCTATCTATCAAAACTTCTCTTCTTCCCATAGAGTTTGCTGCACTTACAATTCCTTTCTTTTCAAAAATATCAACTATTCTTGCTGCCCGATTATAACCTATAGCAAAATGTCTTTGAAGAAAACTGGTAGAAACTTTTTTTTCCTTGATAATTAATGCTAAAGCCTTTTCGTAAAGAGGGTCATTTTCTTCATCTTTATTGTTTTCTTCATCATTAGAATTATTAACATCTTCTGTTATATGGTGTTGATATTCAGGAATACCTTGGCCTTTAATAAAGTTTGTAATTTTAGCAATTTCCTTATCGTTTACTAAGGGGCCGTGAACCCTCTCAGTGAAACCTCCTCCTGCCATAAATAGCATATCTCCTTTTCCTAGCAACTGTTCAGCTCCTTGCTCCCCTAAAATAGTTCTTGAGTCTATTTTAGAAGTTACTTGAAAACTTATTCTGTAGGGTAAGTTTGCTTTTATAGTTCCAGTAATTACGTCTACAGAAGGCCTTTGCGTTGCTAAAACTAAATGTATTCCAGCAGCTCTTGCTTTTTGAGCTAATGCTTGTACTGAAACTTCAATTTCTTTACCAGCAGCTAACATTAAGTCGGCCATTTCATCAACTACAATAATTAAAAAAGGCAAAAAAGTTAATTCTATTTCTTTATCTTGATATATTGGTTTTCCAGTAGAACTATCAAAGCCTATTTGAACTTTCTTTAGAATAGTTTCTTTTTTATTTTGTTTTTTAGAAATGATATTATTGTAACTATCTATGTTTCTTACACCCAAGCTGGACATTTGCTTATATCTCTCGTTCATTTCCCTTACTGCCCACTTTAGCGCAAAAACTGCCTTTCTTGGATCAGTAACAACTGGATGTAATAAATGAGGTATATCTTCATATACAGAAAGCTCTAACATTTTAGGATCAATCAAAATTAGCTTGCACTCTTTAGGACTAAATTTATACAGTAATGAAATTATCATAGCATTTATAGAAACTGATTTACCTGATCCAGTAGTTCCTGCTATCAATAAGTGTGGCATTTTAGCTAAGTCAGTGACAATAGGTTTTCCTGCTATATCTTTTCCTAAAGCAAGAGAGATTCCATCCTTTTTAAGAAAGTCAACGGAAGAAAGGATCTCTTTCAAAAATACTTTTTCTATATTCTTATTTGGTAACTCTATACCAATAGCATTTTTGCCATAAATTACAGCTACTCTTGCAGACTTAGCACTCATGGATCTAGCAATATCATCGGATAGACTAATAACTCTGGATGATCTAGTTCCTGGTGCAGGCTCTAGTTCATACCTAGTAACTACTGGACCAATAGTTACATTAATTATTTCCCCTTTAATACCATAATCATCAAGAACTTTTTCTAAATTTTTAGCATTTTGTTCGATGTTTTCAGTTCTTTTAGTAAATGGTAACTTTTCTAATTCTAAAAAACTTAAATCAGGTAAAGAGTA
>CACMQH010000008.1 GCA_902615805.1 Rhodospirillaceae bacterium | reverse complement strand
AGTTCGAAAATTTAATAGTTACTCCTTATTAAAAAATAAAATTATTACAGGGCCTGCAGTCTTTTGTGACTTCAACACTACAATCTTTATAGAAGAAAATTGGATGATTAAAAAAATGCCATCTGGAGATTTTATTTTAAGCAAAAAAAATATAAAATCTAAAAATAGATTGTTTCCATCAAACAAGAATCCCTCACCAGAAATGCTTGAAATTTTTAATAATTTATTTTTTTCAGTAGCAGAGCAAATGGGAGTAGTTTTGAAAAATACAGCACAGTCAATTAATATTAAAGAAAGAATGGATTTTAGTTGTGCATTGTTTAATAAAAATGGAGAGTTGATTGCGAATGCACCACATATTCCTATTCATTTAGGTGCCATGAGTGACACTATAAAGTTTTTAATCGGAAAGCACTTTAATGTTTTTAAAAAGGGAATAAGTGTTCTTCACAACAATCCATTTTCAGGAGGTACTCATTTGCCAGATTTAACAGTAGTAACTCCTTTTTTATATAATAATAAAGTAGTTTATTATTTAGCAAATAGAGCTCATCATTCAGATATTGGAGGAATTACTCCCGGCTCAATGCCTGCTTTTTCAAAAAGCATAAATGAGGAAGGTATAGTTTTTGATGGATTTCCAATTTTAGAAAAAGGTAAAATCAAAGAACAACAACTATTAAAAAAGTTAAATAAAAAAAAATACGGATCTAGAGATCCTGAGCAAAATCTATATGATATTAAAGCTCAATTGGCATCGAATCAAAGAGGTATTCTAGAATTAAAAAAAATAATTACTTCTTATGGCAAAGAAACAGTAAATAATTATGTAAATTTTATTAAAGAAAATTGTAGTGAAATAATTTTTAAAGAAATAAAAAAAATTTCTTATTCTGAATTCTCGTCAAAAATGGATAATGGTGCACTTGTAAAAGTAAAAATTAATTTTGATAAAAAAATAAAGAAACTTAAAATAGATTTCACTGGCTCTTCTAAACAATTAAGCAATAATTTTAATACTCCTTTAGCTGTTACTAAGTCAGTAATAATTTATTTTTTGAGAACTTTAATTACTAAAGATATTCCATTAAATGAAGGTTTTTTAAAAGATATAGTAATCATAGTTCCCAAAAAATCTATGCTAAACCCCAGCTATCCTTCACCAGTTGTTGCTGGCAATGTTGAAACATCCCAACATCTTATAGATATTTTAAATGTTGCTTTAAAAGTACAATCTGCCTGCTATGGAACTATGAGTAATATCACCTTTGGAGATAAAAATTTTGGCTATTATGAGACTATTTGTGGCGGAGAAGGAGCATCTTTTGGTAATAATGGAGCTGATGCTGTGCATTGTCATATGACAAATACAAGTATAACAGACGCTGAAATTTTAGAGTGGTATTATCCTGTTAGATTAACTGAGTTTTCTATTAGAAAGAAAAGTGGTGGTAAAGGAAAGTGGTTTGGAGGGAATGGAGTAATTAGAAAAATAGTATTCTTAAAAAATTTAGATTTAACAATTTTATCTAATAGAAGGATTATAAAGCCATTTGGAATGGTTAATAAAAATAATGCTAAAACTGGAGAGAATATAATTGTAAAAAAAAATAATCACATAAAGTTACCTCATGCATGTCAAATAAAAGTATCTAAAGGGGATACAATTATACTAAAAACTCCTGGCGGAGCAGGATATGAATAAAGTTAACAAGTAAAATTTTAGTTGTTGTAATAATGTTTATTTATTATAAACTTTTTAAGGGAGAATAGATGAGGACTTTTTTAAATTTTTTTATGGTTTTTGCTTTCTTATTTTTAGCTAACTGCGCAACTAACAGTAGTTCTCAAAATATCGTGGATAAAACACCTCAAGCTCAAGATCCTTGGGAGAGTTTTAATAGAGGAACATTTGCTTTTAATAAGGTTTTTGATAAATATTTGTTAGCTCCATTAGCAAAAGGTTATCGTATAATTTTACCTACTGAAGCAAGAAAAGGAGTCAGAAACTTTTTTAGTAATTTAAAAGAGCCATGGACTTCTATTAATGCAGCTCTACAAGGCGACTTTAAAAACTCAGGCACCTCCATTTTAAGATTTGGCTTGAACACTACTATAGGCTTATTAGGAATATTTGATGTAGCCACAAGCCTAGGGTTTGAAAAACAAAAAGAAGATTTTGGACAAACTCTAGCTGTTTATGGTGTAGAGCCTGGGCCCTATTTAGTATTGCCATTATTAGGACCTAGTACCGTTAGAGATGCTTTAGGAAAAGTAACTGGATTTGTAGCTGACCCGGTAACAATTGCTTTAAATAAAGATGGAAAAGAAAATTGGTTATGGATTGGAACTGCTGTTAAAGGTATAGATTTTAGAGAACAAAATTTAGAAAAAATTGATAATCTAGAAGCAACCTCTGTAGATTTCTATGCTACTATTAGGAGTTTATATTTGGAACGAAGAAATAGAATGATAAGAAATCAATCAACTGATCAGCAAGATCCTTTTCAAGAATTTGATATAGAATAGAGGCTTTCAATGAAGAAAATTAGAATAATATTTACATTTTTAATGTGTCTTTTAATAAATAATACATTAGCTATTACTAAGAATGATGCTAATCAATTTGTAGTAGATATAGGAAACCAAGCTATAAAAATCCTTAAAATACCTGTTGATGATAAGGAAAAGAGAAAAAAAGAACTTCAGAACTTACTCCAAGAGAAGTTTGATATGCCATTTATAGCAAGAATTATACTTGGTAAAGAAGTTTTTAAAAACACTTCCGAAGAAAAATTTAAGAAATTTTCGGATATATTTGAAATTCATATTGTCAAAATTTATTCTTCTCAACTCGGAACATATAAGGGACAAAAATTTACTGTAAAAAATACCGAAATAAAAAAGAAAGATGCATTTGTTTACTCTAGTATTGAGTCACCAGACTTCCCTACTACAAATATTGTTTGGAGAGTAAGAGACCTTGGTAAGGGACTTAAAGTTATAGATATGCAAGTAGAGGGCGTTAGTTTGCTTAGAACAAAAAGAAATGATTTTAAAATGGTACTAGATAGTCAAGGTATAGATGGCTTAATAATGACTCTAGAAAGCATGAATCAATTACCTGATTTAAAAATACCCGGCGATAGCTAAAACCTTTTCAAAAAAATGATTGTAGCTGCTGTAAAAGAAAAAAATGAATTTGAAAATAGAGTGTCTATTACTCCTGACACTTGTAAAAGCTTTATCAAAGCCGGCCTAGATGTAATTATAGAAAAAAATGCAGGTTATAATGCTAGCTTTTTAGACAGTGTTTATAAGGAAAGTGGAGCTAACGTTTTAGATAGGGAACAAGTATTACAAAAAGCTGATATTTTAGTTAGTGTAAGTACCATTCTTGAAAATTCAGATTTAGAAATTTTAAAAAATAAAGCTGTAATTATTGGCGGGTTTAATCCATATGAAAATGGTGACAAAATTAAAAAAATTATAGGGAAAAATTTAAGTTTAATATCCTTAGATTTTCTTCCTAGAATAAGTAGAGCTCAATCTATGGACATCCTATCTTCACAAGCGAATTTAGCTGGATACAAAGCAGTTATTGAGGCGAGTAGTATTTTTAAAAAAGCTTTACCTATGATGATGACTGCAGCAGGAACGATTATACCAGCAAAATGTTTGATACTTGGCGCTGGTGTAGCAGGACTGCAAGCTATTGCTACTGCTAAAAGGTTAGGTTGTGTTGTTTCAGCGTTTGATGTAAGGCCAGAAGTAGAAGAACAAGTAAATAGTCTAGGAGCAAAATTTGTTAAAGTGGAAGATGGAGAAAATACTAAAGAAACTCAGACAGTCTATGCTAAAGAAATGAGCGAAGATTATAAAAAGAAACAATTAAGAGCTATTCATGATGTTGCTGTTAATATGGATATTATTATATCTACTGCCTTAATTCCAGGAAAAAAAGCTCCCTTACTTATTGAATCTAATACTATATCGCAAATGAAAAGTGGTAGCATATTAATAGATTTAGCCTCTAGTTCAGGAGGAAATATTGAAGGTTCAAAAATTGGAGAAAAGGTTAATATCAATGATTGTGTAGTATATGCTCCTAGAAATTTGCCTAGTCTCATTGCTTACGACGCGAGCCTATTATTTTCTAAAAATATTTATAATTTTATTTCAAATTTTATTACTGAGAATAAAATATTTGATATTGAAGCTAAAGATGAATTACTATTAAAAACTACATTAGTAAAAAATGGAAATAAAACAGAAAATTTTTATGATGGCTAAACATGGAAAATATTGATCCTTTTGTAATTAATTTTATAGTATTTACTTTAGCTATATTTGTTGGTTACTTTGTAGTTTGGGCTGTTACTCCCGCTCTTCATACACCTCTAATGAGTGTTACTAATGCTATTTCAGGCATAATTATTGTTGGTAGTTTAACACTAATTATATTAAGTCCTGAAAATAATGATTTTCAAAAATCCCTAGATTTATCATCATTAATGGGTTATCTAGCTACTGTTTTGGCAAGTATAAATGTTTTCGGGGGCTTTGTAGTTACACAAAGAATGTTAGCAATGTATAAGAAAAAAAATAAAAATGATTAACGAAAACTTTTCAGCAATACTTTATTTAATTTCCTCAGTTTTTTTTATATTAGCCTTAAAGGGATTATCGTCACCTGAAACTGCACGAAGAGGTAATATTTTTGGTATATTAGGAATGCTTACTGCAGTAAGTACTTTAATTCTACAACCTAATACTTCTAATTTTATTCCAGTTGTAATTTGTATCTGTTTAGGAGGGGCAATTGGTACAACTTTAGGCTTAAAAATAAAAATGACTGCAATGCCACAACTAGTGGCAGGGTTTCATAGCTTAGTTGGATTAGCTGCTGTCTTTGTAGCCGCAGGAGCCTTTTATGCTCCAGAAAAATTCGGTATTTCTTCTGGTGGTGAAATCAAAGTAGTCAGTGCCATTGAGATGTCAATCGGCTTAGTTGTTGGAGCTATTACTTTTTCTGGTTCTATTATAGCTTTTTTAAAATTACAGTCATTGATGTCCGGAAATCCTGTAATCTTCAAACTTCAACATGCATTAAACGCTATGCTAGGAATAATCATTGTGATTGGCATTTATCTATTTGTTAAATTACAAAGTAATGAATTGTTTATTTTACTTACTATTATGGCATTAATTATTGGGATACTAATAATCATACCAATTGGTGGTGCAGATATGCCAGTAGTTGTGTCAATGTTAAATTCTTATTCTGGTTGGGCTGCGGCCGGAATAGGTTTTACTTTGGAAAATATCTCTCTTATTATAGTAGGAGCACTAGTTGGGAGTTCTGGAGCTATTTTATCTTACATAATGTGTAAGGCAATGAATAGATCATTTATCAGTGTTATTTTAGGAGGTTTTGGGGAGGATAGCACTTCAACAACTGTGACACAGACAGATAAGACTGTTAAATCAGGAGGGGCAACAGATGGTTCCTTTATAATGAAAAACTCAGAACATGTAATAATAGTACCTGGATATGGAATGGCAGTATCACAAGCTCAGCATATAGTTAAAGAAATGGCAGATTTATTAAAAAAAAATGGAGTGAAGGTTTCTTTTGCAATTCATCCAGTTGCTGGAAGAATGCCAGGTCATATGAATGTACTACTAGCAGAAGCTAATGTGTCATATGATGAAGTCTTTGAATTAGAAGAGATTAATTCAGATTTTAGCACTTGTGATGTAGCTTTTGTTATTGGAGCTAATGATATTACCAATCCAGCCGCTAAAACAGATCCTGGCAGCCCAATAGCAGGAATGCCAATCTTAGATGTAGAAAATGCTAAAACTGTTTTATTTGTTAAAAGAAGTTTATCGCCTGGTTACGCAGGTATAGATAACAAAGTCTTCTACAATGAAAACACTCTAATGTTATTTGGTGATGCAAAAAAAATAGTAGAAGAAATAGTAAAAGAACTTGACTAGTTTACCACTTGTTTCTTAATTCTCTTAATGCTAAAAAAACTTCTTGAGGACTATCGTTTTTAGATAAAAGGTTTTCATTTTTTAATGACTCTTTAATACTTTTTTCTTTAAGTCTAAAAAAAGTATTCACTTTTAATTCTATTTCAAAAGAAGAAACAAATTTTGTACTAAAACCCTCCATCTTAGATTTTTGTAATAAATCATAAGCATTCTTATTTTCTGGTTCTAAAGATAAAGTAAATTCAAGATTATTAGTTAAATAGTCATGGCCTGGATATATTTTTGTTTTTTTATCAAGTTTTATTAGTTGATTATAAAAAGTATTGTATAGACTTAAAGGGTTTCCTCCATTATGGCAGTTTCCAACACCTGCATTAAAAAGAGTATCCCCGCAAAACAATGCATCTTCTGAACCTCTAATTAATAAACATAAATGAGACATTGTATGCCCAGGTGTATCTAAAATATCTATATGTACTGTATTACCAACTTTTATTTTATCTCCTGCTTTTAAACCTATATCAACTCCTTTGATTACATTTTTAGCATTCTGGTGCGCATATAATTTAGCTCCTGTGTGTTGAATAATCTTATCATTTCCTCCCGTATGATCTAAATGTTCATGTGTATTTATTATGGAAACAATTTTTAGATCATTTTTTTTTGCCTCTTCTAAACATAGCTTATAAGCAAGAGGATCTACTGCTATAGCTTCTCTAGTTTTTTCACACCCTATTAAATAATTAAAGTTTCTATAATTGTTATAAGTATAAATTTGTTTTATTATCATAATAATTTTTATAAGAGGTCATATGCAAGAATACAAAATAGTAGTTCAAGGAACAAGAAAAATCATTACTTACCTAAAAAGTTACCTAAAAATACCTTATAAATTATATTATTTTGCTAAACAAAACGAAGATTACTTTAAAAAACTTAAAAAAGCAGATGTAGTCATAACCATGAGCTGGGGAAAAACTATGTGGGGAGGGACAGAAAATCTAAAAATACCAGAAGTGCAAAACCTAAAATTAATACATTTGCCCGGTGCAGGAACTGATGCTATAAATTTTTCTCAATTACCTAAAAACTGTAAGGTTTGCAATGTTTATGAACATGAAATACCTATAGCAGAATACTGCTTAGCTAATATATTAAATTGGGAAACGAATTTAATAGAAAAAACAAGAAAATTTAAAAATCTAGACTGGAGTGATTGTATGATTTTTGATGGGCCTACCCATAGTGAGTTATTTGATAAAACTATTGGTATATTGGGTTATGGAAAAATAGGTAAGGAAATTGCTAAAAGAATTAAACCATTTGGAACACATTTAATTGGCTACACTAGAACTAATAGAAAGAAAGATAAATATTTAAGTAATTTATATCTAAGTAAAGACCTAAAAAAAAGTGTTAAAGATTTAGATTACTTAATAATTGCATGTCCTTTAACTAAAAGCACAAAAAATATAATTAACTCTAATGTATTTAAACTTATGAAAAAAGATGCAGTAATCATTAATATTGCCAGAGGTGGTATTATTAATGAGAAGGACTTATATGACGTACTTAAAAAAAGATTAATAGGTGGTGCTATAATAGATACTTGGTTTAAATATCCTCAAAGTAAAGAACAAAATGGTTTCAAACCTTCCAAATTTTCATTCAATAAAATGAAAAATGTGGTTATGTCACCTCATATATCTGCTTGGTCAGAAAATATGATAGAACGAAGATCTAGGGTAATTAGTGAAAATATAAATAGGCTTTATAATAAGAAAGGATTGATTAACACAGTGAGGAATAATTAATATCCTCTAGTACTTTTTCTTTGCAATTTTCTCCATCTTCTGACAGACTCTGCCTTCTCTCTTGCTTTCTTTTCTGATGGCTTTTCATATGCTCTTCTTTTTTTCATCTCTCTATACATTCCCTCTCTCTGCATCTTTTTCTTTAATGTTCTAAGGGCATGATCAACATTATTATCTCTTACTATAACTTCCAATATTATTCTCCTTTAATACAAAAACCTATTAAATAACATAAGCTATTGATAAAGTGAAGAGAATAATTAAAATAAAAAATATGGTAAGCAAAAAAAAAGAAAAAGAGATTTTTACTAAGCTTAACTCAGAATTCAAAAATGAGACTTTTATTGACATTAATATAAAGGCTATTTTAAAAAAATATTCAATATCTGAAGAAGATTTTTATTACTTTTTTCCTTACAAAACCAAAAGCTTATGTAGTTTTTTCTTAATTGATTTACAATTAAAGCTAGAAAAAAAAATTAAAAATAAAATTAAAAATGAAAAAAGTATTAGTAAGAGAGTAAACTTTATATTATTTGAATTAATTAAGCTTTTGAATGAAAACAAAGCAGTTAGTTTATTTTTTCTAAATTATATTTCTAGAAAACCAATATATTTAAAAAAAATAACTATTAAATTTGCAGACAGAGTTTGGCGTCTTTTAAAAGATAAATCAGTTGATTTTAATTATTACACAAAACGTGCGATACTATCACAGATATTAATTAATACTATATTGTACTGGAGAGGTTCTAATAACCTTAACAAAACAGAATTTTTTATAGGAAAACAAATATTTTTACTTGGAAAGTTTGGATATTATAAAAGTAATTTTAAAAAGCTTATATCTAAAATAGCACCTAAGAACTTTTTTACGAAATTTGATTTTTTGCATTAAAATAAAATATTAATGTGACCTAGTTTTCTATCTTCTTTAATTTTATCTTTCCCATATATATAAACTTTATGATTTTTTTTATATAAGGATTTCTCTAAAACATTATAATTTTCTCCTAAAATATTTATCATCTTACAGTTATGATAGTATTTAATATTTGGAATTGGCATATCAAAAATAACTCTGACTAAAGCTTCAAATTGAGAAACATTACACGCATCCATAGTCCAATGACCAGAATTATGTGGTCTAGGAGCAACTTCATTTACAATAATTTCATTGCTCTTATCAACAAACATTTCTATTGCAATAATACCAATAATATTTAAAGATCTGGCCAATTTTACAGCAATAGCTTTTGCTTTGTTTTTAGTTTTTATACTTATTTTTGCAGGAAATGCGGTTTCCCTAAGTATTCCATTTATATGCTTATTTTCAGATGGTTCATAACATATTGCAGATCCATCTTTTTTTATTACTACTATTACTGAAATTTCTTTTTTAAACTTTATAATCCCTTCAATGATATATTTATTTTTTTCAATATTATTTTTTATATTTGGAATTCTATATCTTTTTATTGTATGTTGCCCTTTGCCATCATAACCAAACTTTCTTGTTTTTAAAATAGCAGTACCTTTTAACTTTTCTAAAGCACCTTTAACATCAACGTAATTTTTTATTTGATAAAAAGGAGCTACAGAAATACCTAAGTTAGAAATAAATTCTTTTTCTAGCAATCTATCTTGAGAATATTTTAATGCTTTTATGCCAGGAAAAATTTGACTATTTTTTTCTAAAAAATTCAAGCTTTCTAAAGGAATATTTTCAAACTCGTACGTAATCTTATCTGAGCACTTAACAAATTGTCGTAGAGCTTTTTTATTAGTGTAATCACTATTAATTATTATATTTGCATTTTGAAAAGCAGGTGAATTTTTATTAGGATCAAATATACAAGTTTTAATTCCAAGCCGAGAAGCTTCAATAGCAATCATTTTACCAAGTTGTCCTCCTCCTAAAATGCCTAATGTCTTATTAGTTATATTTTTAATAACATTATTTTTCATTTTCTCTTAGGAGTTATACTTACAGCCTTAGTTAAATCTTCTCTCCACTTACTTAATTTTTTTGAAATATTTTTATCATTATTTGCAAATAAAGATATTGCAAACAAAGCGGCATTTTTAGCTCCTGCTTCCCCAATTGCAAAAGTTGCAGTAGGTATACCATATGGCATTTGTACTATAGATAATAAACTGTCAAGTCCGTTCATAAGTTTACTTTCTATTGGGACACCTAATACTGGAATTTTAGTTAACGAGGCAACCATTCCTGGCAGATGAGCTGCTCCTCCAGCTCCAGCTATTATAACTTTAATGTTGTTTTTATGAGCATTTTTAGCATATCTATACAATCTCTCTGGAGTTCTATGAGCTGAAACTATTTTAACTTCATTAGAAATTTTAAAATCATTTAATATATTTTCTGCTGATTGTAGTGTTTTCCAGTCAGACTGACTTCCCATTATAATACTTACCTTGTCTTTTTTCATATTTAACTCCAAAAAGAAATATAATTAAGTTAGTATTATAACTTTGCTTTTATTTAATTCAATTAAATGATAATAAATGTGTTATGTTAGAAAAATTTTTTTTATCACTTTTACTTAGATTACCTGAGGAAATATCACATAGCATTGCAATATTTTTGTTAAAATATAGTTTAGTTCCCCCTAAAAAAAAAAGTACAAGCTCTCTAACAAAAATTAAATTTTTTAATTTTAAATTAACACATCCTGTAGGACTTGCTGCAGGTTTTGACAAAAATGCAGAAGCATTACCTGGCTTATTAAAACAAAACTTTAGTTTTATAGAAGTTGGGACAGTAACACCACATCCACAAATTGGAAATAGCAAACCAAGAGTTTTTAGAGTACTAGAAGAAAAATCTATAATTAATAAATTAGGTTTTCCCAACTTAGGAGCTTCAAAAATATTTGACAATCTATATAAAGTTAGAAAATATCATACCTTAGGCTTAGAACCTCTAATAGGAGTAAACATTGGCTGTAATAAAAATACTAAAAACCCACTAAAAGACTATGAAAAGTGCTTTGAAATCTTTTGTTCAGTTGCTGATTACATTGCAATAAACGTTTCATCTCCTAACACTCCAGGCTTACGAAAACTTCAACTGCAAAATAACTTAGCGCCCTTATTAAAAAAGCTTTGTACAAAAAGAGAAGAATATTTTAAAAAAAGTAAAAGAAAAATTCCTCTAGCTTTAAAAATTGCTCCTGATCTAAAAGAATCTGATTTGAAAAATATTGTTATACTTATAAAAAAATATAAAATTGAAGGTATTATAGCCACTAATACCTCTATAAACAAAAAAATCATTCAAAACAAAAAATATACTGAATTACAAGGGGGTATTTCAGGAAACGCTTTATATAAAAATTCGAATAATATTTTAAAAAAATTACAAAAGATTTCTAAAGGAAAAATCACTTTAATAGGAGTTGGAGGTGTTGATAGTGGTGAAAAAGTTTTTAAAAAACTTAAACTAGGGGCCAATGCTGTTCAAGTTTATAGTTCTTTAATATATAATGGAATAAGCATAATAGACAAAATTGTTTTAGATTTTATTCAATTATCTAAACTAAATAAATAATATTATGCACAGCTATAAATCATTAAAAAATATAAATCAAATAATCAATAACTATAATGCATTTATTATTGATATTTGGGGAGTATTATGGGATGGCATAGAAGCTTATAAATACGCAAAGTTAACCTTAAAAAAATTAAAAGAAAAAAATAAAAATATTATTCTTCTTTCTAATGCTCCCAGAAGAGCTAAAATAGTATCTGATAAATTGAGTTCTATAGGAATTAATAACAATTTATATGATTTTATTGTCTCATCAGGTGAAGTATGCCGTGAAGAGTGTCTTTCTAATAAGAAAAAATTATCTTTACTAGGTGATAATTATTACTTTATTGGTCAAGAACTTGATAAAGGTATAGCAGCAAATCTTGAAATTAAAGAAGTCTCATCTATAGATAAAAGCTCTTTTGTGTTAGTTTGTGGAACTAGAGATTTTGATCATACTCTTAGTAATTATAAAAGAGAACTTAATGAAGCATTAAAATATAATTTGCCTTTAGTATGCGCTAACCCTGATAAAGTAGTGATTAGACAAAATGGACAATTAATTACTTGTGCTGGTATATTAGCAGATTATTATCAAAATAATGGGGGAGAAGTGTTTAGATATGGAAAGCCTTTTCAGGCTATGTATCAAAAATCTTTTAATATTTTAAAAAGTTTAAACACTAAATTAGCTTTAGATAAAGTTTTAGTTATAGGTGACTCTCTTGAAACAGATATACTAGGCGCTAATAACAATAAACTTAATTCTTTACTAATTACTAATGGCATTCATAAATATGAACTAAGTAACAGTAATAGTCATAAAGTATATAAAAATAGTATTGATAAACTCTGCAAAAAATATTCAGCTTTTCCAAATTATATTATTAAGGACTTTATTTTTTAAGAATATTACAATAGGTTATTGACATTTTTATTTAAGAACATAAAGTGAACAAATAATGAACAAAAATCTGAAATGGTTATATTTAGATTTCAATAGTTACTTTGCTACTATTGAACAACAAATAAATCCACCTCTTAGGAATCGTCCTATTGCCATAGTTCCATCTATTACAGATTATACTTGTGCTATTGCTGCAAGTTATGAAGCTAAAAAAAAGGGTATAAAAACTGGTACTATGATAGCAGAAGCAAAAAAGCTTTGTCCTGATATTGTTTGTATTCAAGCAAATCATGAAAAATACATAGATTATCATCATAAGCTGATCAATGAGATTAATAAGCACATTCCCATAGAACATGTTTGCTCTATAGATGAAGTAGCTTGTAAATTAATAGGAAAAGAATGCAAACCTAAAAATGCTGTTTCTTTAGCTATTAATATAAAATCAGGTATTAAAAAGAATGTGGGAGATTATATAAACTGTTCCATAGGCATATCAACTAATAAATTTTTAGCAAAAACAGCAAGTAATTTAAAAAAACCTAATGGATTAAAAATACTTTTTAGAGATACACTTCCTCACAAAATAAAAAAACTTAAACTTTCTGACCTAACGGGCATAGGAAAAAGAATGGAGAGAAGGTTAATACTAGCTAATGTACAAACTATTAATGACCTGTATAGACTATCTCCTAAAAATATGCGGACGATATGGGGTAGTGTGCAAGGAGAAAGATTTTGGAATTTGTTAAGAGGTAATGACATTGAAGAAATAACTACTAAGACAAGTACTATTGGTCATAGTCATGTATTGCATCCAAATTGGAGAAAGCCTGACTTAGCAAAGCACATACTAAATAGGCTTGTACTAAAAGCAGCAAGTAGATTAAGAAGAAAAAGATACTTTTGTAAAAAAATAAAAATATATATCAAAATAAAAAGTGGTTACTCCATAGAAGGAAAAAAAAAATTTAATAAAATAAATGACAGTATTACTTTATTGGAACAATCAGATTTAATATGGAAAGAAATACTAATATCAAATAAAATAAAAAGAATTAAACAAGTTAGTGTTGTTTTGTATGATTTAGTGCCTCTGCAGTCAGCTCAAACTAACTTTTTTCAATACCTAAATAATAACTTTGAAAACACTATAAAAAAGAGAAAGAGTTTATCTGATACTATAGATATAATAAATTCAAAATTTGGTAGAGATAGTATAACAATAGGTAGCTTACCTAAAAATATATCTGACTTTTCTGGTACTAAAGTAGCTTTTACAAGGATTCCTGATATAAAAGAATTTTATGAGTAATTTCATTTCCTAAAACGCAATCTTATCTTTTTTTGTATAAAACTATGTTTATTACCTGAGGCAAAATATTTTACATTTTTTTTCTTTAAAAATGGTAATAATAATATTCCCATAAAAAAACCTCCTATATGAGCAAACCATGCTACTCCAGGGCTGTTAGGATCAGTCAAATTAGCATTTATAAGCTGTGTAGCAAACCAAATTAATATTAGTATACCTGCTGGTATTCTAATAACGGTAATAAAGAAAAAGATAAAAATTAAAGTTGAAACTCTAGCTTTAGGATAGAGAAGCAAATAGGCACTTAAAACTCCAGAAACCGCACCAGAAGCACCAATCATTGGAATATCTGAATTAGGTGTTACTAAAGCTTGTGAAAGAGCTGCTGCTAATCCACATACAAAATAAAATAGTAAAAATTTAATATGCCCCATAGCATCTTCAATATTATTACCGTATATCCAGAGAAAAAGCATATTCCCTATTAAATGCATAAATCCCCCGTGCAAAAACATACTAGAAAAAATTGTAGAATAATTAGTAAGACCTGGATTGAGAAAAAGCTCTTTCGGTTTCATACCAAAACTATTAATAATAAAGGTATTCTCTGAATGTAATAAAGAGAATTGGTATAAAAATATACAAACACAAAAAGCTATCAGACCTATTGTTACTATAGGTTTAGTTTGAGTAGGGTTATCATCTTTTAAAGGAAACATAATTTTATAATAAAATATTCAAATATTTGGTACACTAAATTATGAATAATATAACAAAAAATATCACTAATTCCGGATTAGAGCAAATAAACTATAAAAAAGACTCCATCATTTATAAAGTAAATGAAAAACCAAAATTTGCATATTATATTTATACCGGAGAAGTTGAAATCATCAGTGCTAGTGATTATGTGATAGGAAGTGTTAAAGAGGGAGAACTTTTTGGAGAAATTAGTAGCTTATTTAATAAAGACCATAGTGTATCTGCAAAAGCTGCAAAAGATAGTCGTTTACTAATAATAGAAAAAGAACTTTTTTTTAGTAAAGTAGAAAATGCCGACCCTATATTAAAGGCGATAATAAGAACATTATCTTTAAGACTTCATGATAGTAACAAAAAGTCTGAGGAAATATGGAGACAACTACATCTTCTTTCCTCTATAAAAAAAGATATTAAAAAAAATTAATCTTTTACTATTCCTGCTTTGTTTTTTTCTTAATTTGTGCCATCAAATTTTTTTCTCTTTCATTCTCAGGAGAAAACCATTTCCCCAAGATATCAATTTTTTTTAACATCCCAGCTTTGATTGCATCTGTTTCAAACTTAATGAAGTTTTTCTCTATTTTTTTATTTGCAATACTTGCTGTTCTTGGGTCTATAAATTCATTTTCTACAGCCTTTGTAATTCTTATGGCAGTATTGCTTCGTATTTTATTAATTTTACCTATACAAGACTTAGTTCTTCTATCTACATCAGAAGCTACATCCATTAATTGTAATCTTGTTGGTGGAGGAACATCAACTTTAACATATTGAGATCCGGCATCAGTACGAGGTTTGAACCCCTCTTCTTTTAATTGTTCTATGATTAGAGGTATATGCTCTTTGTTAAAAATCATTAGTTGGATTTTTAATGGGCCCTCAGGAGCATCAACATTTCCTAAGTCCACTAGTCTTCTTCTGACACCCTTAACCATTATTTTTATTGTTGCGAAGATGTTTTTATTTGCCTCCTCTGAGCCAATTGGAATTAGAGACTCTTTAAACTCTTCTAAAGCAACGCCCATATTTTCTTGGGCTTCTACTGAATAACCTTCTTCTTCTTTCCCTCTACCCGCCATAAAATAAGAATAATACTTGGTAATCTTAAGGTCAATCAAAAAAGAGCTTACTCTTTTTTACACTTCATTTCTTTAAGACAAGAGAAAGTTGGTTGATCATTAGTAATAATCAGTTCAGAACCAAATTTATCTTGCCTAGAATAAAAACATTTTATTTCAGTTGGCTTTCTAAGTTCTTTTTTTAGTCTGCACACTTCATATTTTTGTTTAGTTTCATACTTATGTCCTGTAGGATAAATTATTGTGTTTTTATGCATCCTGGCAGGCGCCCAAGATTTACTAGCAACAATATAAATTAAAAATAAAAGTATAAATTTTATAAAATAAGTTCTTTCTGCATAAGTATTATTGATTTTATAAGTACTCATCTCCTCCCCTACCTGAAAGTACTATTTGTCCTTCATCAGCTAATTGTCTAGCAACTGCTATTACTTGTTTTTGTGCCTCCTGTACATCCGTCAATCTCATAGGGCCTAGAGCTTCCATTTCATCTTTAATATTTGCGGCAGCTCTTTGAGACATACTACTAAAGAATTTTTCTGAGAGTGTGTCATCAGCGCCTTTCAATGCAACAACTATTAATTCATTATCCAAACTTCTAATCAAGAACTGCATACTCTTGTCATCAATTCCTGATAGATTTTCAAAATCGAACATATTTTCTTGTATTTCCTTTGCCACATCTTTGTCTTTTTTTGTCAATTCCTTCATAACACTAGCTTCAACATTTGATTTAAGGTAATTCATAACATTAGCAGCAGCTCTTATTCCACCCGCCTGAGTAGCTCTTAAGGAAGCATTTGAATTAAACTTTCTTTCCATCACTAATTCTAACTCTTTTAAAGCTTCTGGCTGAATATTTTCTAATGTAGAAAGTCTATAAATTATATCAGGCTGTATTTTAGGATCTAATTGACTTAAAACATCAGATGCTACTGCAGATTCAAGATATGACAATATAACAGCAATAATTTGTGGATGTTCGTCATTTATTAATTCTGAAATTGATTTAGCATCCATCCATTGAAGTATATCTATAGGCTTTTGGGCATCTTGTGGAGTTATTTTAGATAACACTGATTGAGCTTTTTCCTGGCCTAATGCTTTTGACATTACTGTAGAGATATAACTTGTAGCACCAAAACCTAATGCTGTATTTGCTTTTATTATAGACAAAAACTCATCCAAAACCATATTCACAGTATCTTGGTCTATATCTTGAACTTGATACATCGCTGTTCCCAATGATTTTACTTCATCAGGGTTTAAATTTGTCATAATATTAGCAGCCTCTTCCTCACCTATAAGCAACATTAAAATAGCACATTTTTGAGTACCATTAAGTGACTCAAATACTTCTTGAGCTTCTGTGTTTTGTTCTTCTGCCATATTAGTATTTGCCATTATAGCACATCCTTTCAAATGTCAAAATATTAACATTCAGTTAATACTTTTATAAATAACGCAATCTTTATGCCAGATTTTTAATTATTTTTAAAATTTATAACTTTTTTTATTGGACTCAAGTAAATATCATTGTAGTTGATATTTGGATTGCTTTTTAAGATAAAAAAAACTAGTTCTGCTATATCGGCTAATTTAATTGAGTTTTTAATACTTTTTCCTGGAGAAAATTTTAATTTTTTAAAAAAAGAGCTATCTACCATTCCTGGATTTATAATTGTAACTCTAATTTCAGACTTATTACACTCTTCTCTAAAGGATTTAACAAAACCCATTAAACCATGTTTGGCTGCAGAGTAAAGAGTAGACTTTTGGTTGCCTTTTAAAGAAGCCTCTGAACCAATAAATATAAAATGTCCTGTTTTCTTTTTCTTAAAATGTGAAACTAAAGTCTTTGAAATTAGTATATGAGCTAATAAATTCACATTAAAAAAATCTATAACTTCTTTTTCCTTTAAGTTTTCTAGGTTTTCAAAGACCCCGTAACCGGCACTACTTATAATACCGTCTATTTTTTTATGATTAAAGATAATATCATCTAAAATATTTTTAATGTTTTTGAAATCATTTAAGTCAAACGATATAGCAAAATAGTTTTTATGTTTTATGGTATGTTTTCTTGATATACCAATAACGGTAATATTTTGCTTCAAAAGATTTTTAGCAATAGCATTTCCTATGCCTCTAGATGTGCCAGTAATAATAATTTTATTCATAACTAATTATTAAAAAAAATTTTTCTTTCATCAATGAATTTAGTTAGGTTTTCTATAAGAAAACTCTCAATATTATTTTCATTGCTACTTTCATAGGAATTTCTTTTCTTTTCTAAATTAAAAAAAAGACTTTCTGACATATTTTCTTTTATTAACTTTTTATAAATAGTCTCTGGAAACCTTAATTTACCGAATGTTATTGAATGCAAATTATTAATATCAATGTTTTGAAAAATTTTAACAAATAACTCTTTATAGTCTTCTTGCCAACCATCATAAATAATAACAGGGTCGAAACGAAAGCCTAATTTCCAACCTAAATTTGAAAGTCTTTTTATAACCTTTAATCTTTTATCTACACTAGGAACACCTTTTTCATATTTGTTTGAGAATTTTTCAGGAGTAAAACTATAAGCAATTATAACATTTTTAATTATATTTTTTGAAAATATTCTAGAGTATGTGCTTTTGGTTCTTATTTCTAATTCTATATTTTCATATTTTGGCATTTTTTTTATTAAATAAGACATAAAATTTGAAATTGACTCAAAAGCTAGAGAGTCGCAATCATATCCTGAAAATAATGTAATATTCTTTTTTTTATTAGTAATAGAAATTTTTTTTATTTCTTCATAATAATCTTCATAATTAACAAATACTAAGTAGTTTGCAGAAGAATACATACCTTGTAAAAAACAATACTTGCAATCAAAGAGACAATTATACATATAAGAAAAATAGTAATTATATTTATTTCCTATTCCGTAATTCTCAGGTGTTTTATGAATCAGGTTTTTATATTTTTTTGCTAATATTAATGCTGGATCATTCTTTTGAAGTTTAAAACTTTGATTTCTTTTATTAAAAATCTCACTAAACCTATCAATTATAATAATTTCTGGATTACTAACTTTACTACATATTAATTTGGTTCTAAAATGATCCTTTATTTCACGTTCTATATAAATAATTTTAGTCATTTTAGATTTTCAAGATATATTTTGTTAGGTAGCTTTCATATTTTTTTATTAAGCCATTTAATGATTTTGAAACTAAGACGTCATTTTTAATTTCTTTTTGACTTTTTATTATAAAAATTTTTGTTAAGATTTTTTCCAATTTTTTTTTGTTATAAAATGTTACATGATATTTATTTTTTATTATATTTAGCATTAAGGTTATATCATAAAAACTCTCTGGAGGTTTATTTCTATATTTATCAAGAATAGTATCTATTTTCCTAATGTGTTTTGCAATAAAAGATATAGCAAAATTTTTATAACTCTTTGGCTTAAATTGTAAATTATCTGAAACTATCTTAAAAATAAAAATATTTTCTTTTATAGTTAAACTATCTAAAGCCTCTAAAAAACCATAACTCTCCATATCATAAAGGTATTTATTATTATATTTTTTTTCTTCTTTATTAACACAGCATATAGTACTTGTTGGAACTTTATTATAAAAAGAGTTTGTGAAAAAAGTATTTTTATTATTGCTAGAAATTACTTTTTTAATCTCATAAATAGATCCTACCTTAAATGTTTTATGACCGGCTATACCTATATTAACCCAAATATCATTTTTATTTTTATTTAGTTGTTTTAATTTAGTAACAGCTTTTTTAGCACTTTGTATTCCTATACCTGTAATAATAAGAAAAATATTCTTTTCCATATTGCTAAAGATATTCCTATATTTTTTGTCATTAAGAGTTAATTCAAAATAATCTATTATTGGGAGTGCTTCATGCTTTAAAGCTACTAAAAAATTAATTATTTTTGTTTTTGACATAATAATTATAATTCAGCCATAAAAGTTTTTTTTTAATATACATATTAAATATTCTTTTGTTATTTCTATTAATTGCCCCTAAAAGTATAATATTAATTTTCTTTAATAAATACTCTAAAACTTTTAATTTTTGTTGCTTCTTTAAATTATAATTTATTAAAATCTTTTCTAGAGCTTTAATTCTATATCTATCAATACCCCAATACTTTGCGGAAAGCTGCCCTTTATGTCCCCCATACTTTTTAATTAAAGGTTTATCTAAATAACCAATTTTTATTTTACTAGTAATCCTTAACCAAAGTTCATAATCCTCACAAACTTTGAACTTATAATCAAATAATCCATATTTATCAAATAATTCTTTCTTAATCAAAACACTAGAAGGAGATATCTTACAAATATCTAAACAATCCTCAAAAATATAACCTCCTCTCTTTAAGTGTTTTTTCTTTTGATTTTTTAATATTCCATTTTTAATCCATATTTCATTAGTATGAATAAACTGATATTTAAAATTACTTTTTTTTAATAATATAAATTGTTTCTCTATTTTATCTGTTATCCATTCGTCATCAGAGTCAAGAAAAGCTATCCAATTATATTTGCAATTTTTTATACCTAAGTTTCTTGCAAAACTTACTCCTCTTTTTTTTTCAATAATTACTCTTATACTATTAAATTTTTTTTTAATAAAACTTAAAGTTTGATCAGTAGAATCATTATCTATTACTATAATTTCATTTACTGGATAAGATTGCTTTAATACTGAATTTATGGCTCTGCTTAAATAAGCTACTCTGTTATAAGTTGGAATAACAACAGATACTTTGAATTCTTTCTTTTCTTTTATCATATTAACATTTATTAAAGATAAAAACTTGTTATATTAATTATATAGAGCCCTCATAGTATAATGGTTATTACAGACCCTTGGTAAGGGTCAGATGGTAGTTCAATTCTACCTGAGGGCACCATTTTTACTTTTATAACTTTTTATTTTATTAAGGACACTCTGCATCTCTTTATTACTTAAAATTTTAGGGTGTTTTTGTAATCTACAATAATAATAATACTCACATAATAGTTCAACTTCATTAGCTAATTCATATGCATCTGGTAAATTATTACCTATTGAAATTTGACCATGGTTAGAAATCAGACAGCTTTTTGATCCTTTCATAGCATTCAATATATTAATAGATAGTTTTTTACTACCAAATAAAGCGTAATTTGCAACTTTGATACTTTTTTTTCCAGTTAAAGCAATCATATAATGGAAAGATGGTATTTTTTTATATAAGCATGAACAAATTACAGCAAATTTTGAGTGAGCATGAACGATTGCATTACATTCAGTAGAATTATATAAATCTAAATGGAACCTCCACTCTGAAGAAGGTTTCTTATGTTTTTCTATATCTCCATTTAAAGATACAAATACTATATCTTTAATAGTTAGTTCTAAATTTATTTTTCCAGACGGTGAAATAAAAAAACCTTCCTTATTATTAAGCTTACTTCTTATTGAGATATTACCAGATCTAATTGGTGAAAAACTTTCAGTTGAAAATAATTTAGAATATTTTACTATCTCTCTTTTTTTATTAATATTATTCATTTTTTAAGTTTAGGATTTCATTAATATTAGCATTTATAATTCCTTTATTTGTTATAAGTTTTGTTACAAATTGCTTAGGCGTAATATCAAAAGCAGGATTATACGCCTTACTATCCTTTGGATAAACGTCAACTGTTCTTAAATTATTTCTTTCATCTAGACCTTTAATTTTTCTTAATTCATTACTACTTCTCTCTTCTATTTCTACATCTCTAAAATTTTTTGTTTTCCAATCTATAGTATTCAAAGGTATGGTTACATAAAATGGAATATTAAATTCTTTTGCTGCTATAGCTTTTAAAAATGTTCCTATTTTATTAATTACATCTCCAGAAACTATTACCCTATCAGCTCCAACAATACATATATCTATTTCTCCTCTTTGCATCAAAATACCAGCAGCATTATCAGTAATAATCGTATTTGCTATATTTTCATTATTTAATTCATAACTTGTTAAAGAAGCTCCTTGGTTTCTAGGTCTTGTCTCATCAACCCAAACATGAATATTTAAATTATTTTTTTTAGCAAAATAAATTGGTGCCGTAGCAGTTCCCCAATCAATAGTTGCTAGCCATCCTGCATTACAATGAGTAAGAACATTAACTTTTCCCTTTTTATTATGTAATGACTCAATAATTTTAAAACCAAATTCTCCAATTTTCTTACATCTATTTATGTCATCTTCACAAATTTTATTAGCCTGATCTAAAAGACTTTTCTCTATTGCAGAATGCGATAAATTATCTTTTATTAATGAAAGCATATTATCAACTGCCCAAAAAAGATTTATTGCCGTAGGTCTAGTATTTTTAATTTTATTTGCTTGATCAATTATTTTATTTTTGTCTTTTAAATCTCTGTAAGCTAGATAAACGCCATAAGCAGCTGTCGCTCCTATTAATGGCGCTCCTCTGACTTTCATAAGATTAATAGCATTAATTACATCTTCTAAATTATTTAAAGAAACTATTTCTAAATAAAAAGGTAGTTTGGTTTGATCAATTATCTTAACTTCTTCTTTTTTTTTATCAAACCAAATTGTTCTATATGATTCATTATTAATAAGCATTTTTTTTAATTTAATATTGTGCCATAATAAGTTTATTTTAAAGAGGTTTTTTTAATGAGTGAGTATATTACTTGTGCTAATAAAATTAATTTTAATCCATTAGATAAAAATTGTGTTGTTACTGGTGGCTCTAGCGGAATTGGAGCAGCTCTTATAAAAGAGTTAAAAGCCAGAAAAGCAAGAACTATAATTAACATAGATATAAAACAAGGTAATGAAAAAAATACAGATTTTTTTCAATGTGATGTTGGTAACGATATTGAAGTAGAAAAAACTATAAACGAAATATATAAAAAGCATGGCATAATTGATTTGTTTTGTAGTAATGCAGGAGTGGCAGTTGATGATGATGGACTTGCATCTGCAAAACATTGGGATAGTATTTGGAAAATTAACGTTTTACAACATACTAATATAGTAAGGCATTCTATCTCAAAAATGTTAGAAAATAAAAGTGGATGGTTTCTTATAACAGCTTCGGCTGCAGGCTTATTGTCACAAGTAGGATCTGCTACTTATTCTACAACCAAGCATGCGACAGTTGGTTTTGCAGAATGGTTATCTATTACTTATGGTGAAAAAAATATCGGTGTTAGTTTATTATGTCCTCAAGGCGTAAAAACTCCAATGACAGAAAAAATTAAAGATGGTGGGGTTGCAGGAATAAATGGAATGTTAGAAGCTGAAGATGTTGCTAAAATTAGTCTAGATCAAATGGCTGAAGGTAAGTTTTTAATTACTCCTCATGAAATAGTAAAGAAATATATTAAAATAAAATCTGAAGACACTGATAAGTGGATATTGGGTATGCGAAAGTTATATAATAAATTTGTAATTTAAGATAATATTTACAAACTTTTTTTTTACTATAAAATTTAGATATGTTTCAACGAACAGTATTCAATAATGAACAAAATTATTTTAGGGAGACAGTAGCTAAATTTGTTAGTAAAGAAGTATTACCTCATCATAGCTTATGGGAAAAAGAAGGAATTGTTCCAAAAGAGATATGGTTAAAAGCTGGTGATTTAGGGATCCTCTGTCCCAATATACCGAAAGAATATGGTGGTATAGGTGGTGACTTTAGATTCAACGTTATTGTTATAGAAGAACTAGCAAAAATTGGTGCTAGTGGACCAGGATTTGCAGTACATTCTGATATTGTAGCCCCTTACTTGATTAACTACAGCTCTGATTCTCAAAAAAAAGAGTATTTGCCAAAAATGGTAAAGGGAGAAATTATTACAGCAATAGCTATGACAGAACCTGGAACTGGTTCGGATCTTCAAAATATAAAAACAAAGGCAACTGTTAAAGAAAATAATATAATTTTAAATGGTTCTAAAACTTTTATAACAAATGGACAAAATGCAAACTTAGTTTTGGTAGTTGCTAAAACAGATAGTACAAAAAAAGCTAAAGGTATCTCAATAGTTTTATGTGAAGATTATAGAAAAGGATTTGAAAAAGGAAAGAATTTGAAAAAAATTGGAATGCAGGCTCAAGATACTTCTGAGCTATTTTTTCATAACGTGGAACTACCCATAGAAAATATTCTAGGACAATCAGGACAAGGTTTTGGGCAATTAATGGATGAGTTGCCACAAGAAAGGTTATCTATTGCTGTAACAGCTATAGCAGCAGCTGAGTCAGCCTTAGACTGGACAATTTCGTATACCAAAGAGAGAACTGCCTTTAATACTAAAATTATTGATTTTCAAAATACTAAGTTTACTCTAGCTAAATTAAAATCTGAACTATCAGTAGCAAGGGCATATATAGACAGATGTATTTTCGAGCACATCAATAATAATTTCTCTGCTGAAGATGGGGCTATCGCAAAGCTTTGGTGTACCGAGTTACAGTTTAAAGTTATTGACGAATGTCTACAATTATTTGGAGGCTATGGTTATATGCAAGAATATCCAATAGCTAAAGCATTTATGGATGCAAGAGTGCAAAGAATATATGGCGGAACAAGTGAAATTATGAAAGAAATAATTAGTAGAAACTTATAGGAAAATATATGACTGAAGCTTACATTTATGATGCAATTAGAACTCCAAGAGGCAAAGGAAAAAGTACGGGATCTTTGCATCAAATAACACCCATTAAACTAGCCTCGAAAACACTTAAAAAATTAAAGGAAAGAAATAATTTAGATACAAAACTTATAGACGATGTAGTCCTAGGTTGCGTTCACCCTGTAAATGAACAAGGTTCTGATATAGCAAGAGTTGCAGTTCTAGATGCAGATTACGATCAATCCGTGCCTGGTACGCAAATTGATAGATTTTGTGCTTCTGGTTTAGAGGCTTGTAATATTGCTGCTGCTCAAGTAATGAGTGGTCAATCTGATCTAACCATTGGAGGAGGAGTTGAATCAATGTCCAGAGTTCCGATGGGTAGTGCTGGAGGAGCTTGGATGACAGATCCCTCTGTAGCATTTAAAACTTATTTTGTACCACAAGGAATTTCTGCAGACCTTTTAGCTTCTAAATATAATTATAGTAGAGATGATGTTGACCTATATGCAGTTAATTCACAAAAAAAAGCTAATGAAGCTTGGGAAAAAAAATATTTCAAAAATAGTATAATCAATATATATGATCAAAATGGTGATTTGATGCTTAATCATGATGAACTAATAAGGAAAGAAACTACTATGCAAAGTTTAGCTTCTCTTGAGCCATCTTTTTCAAAAATAGGAAAGCATTCTGGCTTAGATGAAATTGCATTAATGAAATATCCAGAAAACAATAATATAAATCACGTACATCATGCTGGTAACTCTTCTGGTATAGTTGATGGGGCAGCTGCGGTTTTAATTGGCACTAAAGAAATGGGTAAAAAACTTAATTTAAAACCAAGAGCTAAAATAAAAGCATTTTCTTCTATAGGTACAGAACCAACTATAATGTTAACAGGACCCGAGCATGCTTCAGAAAAAGTTTTTAAAAGAGCTAAAATGAACTCAAAAGATATTGATTTATTTGAAGTTAATGAGGCTTTTGCAGCAGTAGTATTAAGATATTTAGAAGCTCTTAATATTAGTGAAGATAAAGTGAATGTAAATGGTGGATCAATAGCTATGGGACATCCTCTTGGAGCAACCGGATCAATGTTACTAGGAACACTTTTAGATGAGTTAGAGAGAAGAGACTTAAATACAGGACTTGTTACTCTTTGTGTAGGAGCAGGCATGGGTACTGCAACTATTATAGAAAGAGTCTAAGGTGGTTCAAGGAAGCTTTGAATTAACGAATAGCGGCTCTATTAAAATTAAGGGGATATCCTTTGATTTCAATTCATTTAAAAGTCTTAGTGATATATTACAAAAACTTACTTATGATAATAAAACAAAAGACATCAATATAATCGGAAACTTTAATACTGAGTTACAATTAAATAATATTTTTAGCAAAGCAAATGAAATAGATGAATCACTATCTTTATTACAGCATATAACCCGAACTATTGAAGAAAGTTCTATTAAGTTTATATCACATGTAAATGGAGTCGTGAGAGGGCCTGCACTGGAATTAGCATTATCATGCAAATGTATTAAAGCTGAAATTGATACTTCTTTAGACTTTACATATACAAATGAAGATCTAATTCCTTTTTTTGGTTCTATACAAAGAGTAATTAAAATATTGGGTTATAAAAAAGCGCTTCAAGTTCTTTTAACAAATGAAAAACTAAAATTTGAGGAAGCTACTAATTTAAAAGTTATTAATAATGAGATAAATAAAAATATTGATAAAAAAAAACCTTTTTGGGATCAAGACTTTACTAATACTTTTATATATTTTAATTCCAAAATACATAGCACATATAAAAATAAAAAGCCTGCTTACAATGCAATACTTTCAATAATTTTTGAAAGTTCGATCTGTGAATATAATGTTGGGATGTCTATTGAAAAAAGATGGGCAAAATGGTTAATATTAAAAAATTTAATAAAAAAGTAACATAATCAATTTACTTTTTTTTTTCTTTAAAATTTAGTGCAATAGAATTAATACAATACCTTAAACCAGTAGGAGGTGGACCATCTGGAAACACATGACCTAAATGAGAATTACAACTGCTACACTTTACTTCTATTCTTTTCATACCAAAACTATTATCTTCTATTTCATCTACAGCTCTATTATCTAATAGATCATAAAAAGAAGGCCATCCTGTCCCTGAGTCAAATTTATGCTCTGAAGAAAATATTATTGCATCACAGTTGACACAAGTATAGTTACCAATTTTTTTATTGTTAATATATTCTCCTGAAAAAGGAGGTTCTGTGCCTCCCTCTCTGGTAACCTGATATATTAAATCTTTTTTATTTAACATAAATATCTATTAACATCTTTTTTATAAAATGTTAACTTCAAATATGCAAAAAAAAATAATAGAAAATCCTGAAATGTTCAAAAATATGGTAGGAGAATTTTTAGGTTATAGTGATTGGAAATTGGTAACCCAAAAAGAAATTAATGGTTTTGCTTCTGCCACAGAAGACTTTCAATGGATACACGTAAATGAAAAAAAAGCAGCTATAGAGAGTCCTTTTAAAAATACTATCGCACATGGTTATTATTCTTTATCCTTAATACCAAAGTTTGTCTTTGAAGTATGGGAATGTAAAAGTCTAAAATTAGTTTTAAATTACGGTACTGACAAAATAAGGTTTATTTCGCCAGTAATATGTAATAATCAAATTAGAGCAGCTATCTCAGTCCTAGATGCTAAAGATTATAAAGGAGGTGTTTTATTAACTAGTAAGATAAACATAGAAATTAAAAACTCTGAGAAGCCTGCTTTATCAGCGGAAACTCTAAGTCTACTATTTTCTTAACATTTTATTTTTTTTATGCTGTTATTTATATTTTTTAAACTCGAAATTTCTAAATCAGCACTAAATTTTTTCTCTTTAAAGTCATTCTTAAAACTTCCATACTCATCTTTTCTATTAATATAAATAGTTTTCATTCCTATTCTGTTTGCTGCGTATAAGTCATTTTTATGCGATGCTACTAATACACATTCATCTACATTTAAATTAAGCATACTAGCAGCGCTTAAATATACTATTTTATTTGGTTTATATTTTTTAAAATGTTCTGCAGAAAACATAAAATCAAAATTTAAGCTTGTGTAATTAAAAAGATTTTTTTGAAGCAAGATATTACCATTTGAGAGACTAGCAGTTATATAGTTTTTATTTAATTGGTTAATTGCTAGACAACTATCATCCCAGGGTTTAATTTTATGCCAAAGCATAACTAAATATTTTTTATCTTTTTTACTAACTTTACCAAAATTCATTTTTTTTAGAACTTTTTCTAAAGTGTATTCATGGAGCTCATCTAAAGTTTTCCAAGGCAAAGTATTATCATTGACTTGATTTAAAATAGGCTGATACTCTTTTCTCCAGTTTATTACAAATTCTTCTAGTTCTAATCTTCTTTTATTAAAAAACTTGAGATTTTTTGCTCCCTCTATAATAGATGAGCGCCAGTCTACTAGTGTTCCAAATATATCAAAAAAAAAGGCTTTCATCTCAAAAACTAATTATTTATTGTAATATATAATTAAATTATATTAATATAAAGTATGGAAGAAAAAAAAAGTTCTATCCTAAAAGGAAAAAAAGGATTAATAGTAGGTATTGCAAATGAAAGATCACTTGCGTGGGGAATAGCAAATTATATTCACCAGCATAGTGGAGAACTCGCACTGACATATCAAAATGATGCTCTTAAAAAAAGAATTACTCCGTTAGCAACAAAAGTAAACTCAAATAATATTTATGAGTTTGATATACAAAATTATGAAAAAATACCAAGTTTTTTTAAAAATTTATCTCAAGACTTTGGTAATTTAGATTTTATAGTTCATGCGGTAGCATTCTCAGACAAAGAGGAACTTAAAGGAGATTATGTAGATACAACTAAAAATAATTTCTTGAATACTATGGAAATTTCTTGTTATTCCTTTACTGCACTTATTAGAGAAGCCCTTCCATTTATGAATGAAAAAGCAAATTTTTTAACTCTATCATATTATGGAGCTGAAAAAGTAATTCCTCATTATAATGTTATGGGAATAGCTAAATCTGCATTAGAAACAAGCGTAAAGTATCTTGCAGTTGACTTAGGAAAAAAAGGATTCAGAGTAAATGCTATTTCTGCTGGTCCAGTGAGAACACTGGCCGCTTCAGGAATTTCGGACTTCAGGTATATTTTAAAATGGAATGAGTATAATGCTCCACTCGAAAGAAATATTACCCTAGATGACGTTGGAGGAGCATCAGTTTATTTATTATCTGAATTGAGTAGTGGAACTACTGGTGAAATACTGCACGTAGATGCTGGGTATAATGTAGTAGGAATGAAAAATGTTAATGCTCCTGATATAAGTAAAGTTTAAAATGTCCTACAATAGTATAGGAAAAATATTAAAGCTAACTACTTGGGGAGAAAGTCACGGAGCGGAAATTGGTGCAGTACTTGATGGTGTCCCTTCAAATATAAAAATATCTGAAAGTTATATTCAAAAATTTTTAGATATGCGTTCACCTGGAAGTTCTAAATTTGTTACCCAAAGAAAAGAAAAGGATAAGATAAATATCGTATCAGGGGTATTTAATGGATTTTCAACGGGAACACCTATAAGTCTTATAATTAAAAATACTGATCACAAAAGTAAAGACTATTCAGATATTAAAGAAAAGTTTAGGCCTGCTCATGCAGATTATACATACTTTAAAAAATATGGAATAAGAGATTATAGGGGAGGTGGAAGATCTAGTGCCAGGGAGACTGCTATGAGAGTAGCTGCAGGTGCAATAGCAAGACTAATCTTAGGAAAAAAAATATCAATTACGGGAGCAGTAACTCAAATTGGAAATAAAAAAATAAAAAAACAAAAATGGGAGAAAGATTTTCAAAAAAAAAATCATCTTTTCTGTCCTGACTCCTCAGTATTAAGTGAATGGGAAAATTATTTGTTATCAATAAGAAAATCTGGTTCATCTTGTGGAGCTTTAATCAAAGTTGTAGCAAAAGGGGTCCCAGTAGGATTAGGAGAACCTATATATGGTAAACTAGATGCAGAACTAGCTTCAGCCCTAATGGGAATCAATGCTGTTAAAGGGGTAGAAATTGGTTCAGGGTTTGATGTGGTCAATATGCAAGGAGAACAAAATTCAGATGAAATGGTAATTGATAAAAAAGGTAAAGTAAAATTTTTATCTAATAATGCAGGTGGTATTTTAGGAGGAATTTCTTCTGGGCAAAATATAGTATGTTCAATTGCTGTAAAGCCTACTTCTTCTATATTGAAAACTCAAAAAACCGTAAATACTAAAAATAAAAATACTACAATAAGAACAAAAGGAAGACATGACCCGTGTGTTGGCATAAGATGTGTACCAATAGCAGAAGCTATGGTGGCATTAGTATTAGCTGATCATTTTTTAAGAAGAAAGACGCAAGTTTAAAATTAAAGGTATTTATATGAAAAATAAAAAATTATGGTCATTAAAAATTCCTATTAAAAGTAATTTAAAAGACAAGGATGTTCAAAATTATTTTAAAATTTGTAAAGAAAAGTTAGGCTTAATACCAAATATATTAAAAACCAATACTATTGATAAAAAAAAGTTTGATGCTTTTAATATTTTTTATAATAGATTGATGCAAGATGATAATTATTTGTCAAAAATTGAAAAAGAAATGATAGCAGTAGTTGTGTCTACTACTAATAGATGTTTATATTGTTGTGTTTCTCATAGCTACACTTTAGGAAAACTTCTCAAAGATCCAATAAAAGCAAAAAATATATTAATTAATTATGAGGTAGCTCAAATTTCTAAAAAGCATAAAATGATGTTAGATTTTGTCTATAAACTTACCCAAAACTCTCACAAAATAAATGAAGATGATAGAAATAAACTAAGAAAAATGAAATTTAATGAATTTCAGATTTTAGAAATAATAGAAGTTGCTGCTTTTTTTAATATGACTAACAGAATTGCCTCTGGGACAAATATGGTACCTAATGCCGAATATTATTTTTAGATTTCTTTTTTTGTACAATAAATAAAATACTCTTGGTTTCCTTTTGTTCCTGTTATGCAACTTTCTATAATGCCATTTATTTTCCAATTTTTGGTAATTAACCAATCACTTATATCTTTAACTGCTTCATTTCTATAATTTGGTTCAGATACTATCCCATTTTTACCAATTTTATCTTTTGATAATTCAAATTGTGGCTTAACCAATGCTATAAGACTTATATTATTTTTATTAAATTCAATTATTTTTGATAGGCCTTTTTTAATACTTATAAAGGAAAGGTCACACGTAATTACTTCTATATTTTCATCAATTTCTGCAAGGTCAACATTTCTAGCATTGGTTCTATCAAATATGGTTACTTTTTTATTAGTTGTTAATTTCCAATCTAATTGCCCTCTACCAACGTCTATAGAGTATACATGTTTTGCATTATTTTTTAATAATACCTCAGTAAAACCTCCTGTAGACGCTCCAATATCAATGCAGACTTTTTCATTAATTTCTATGTCAAACTTTTTAATAGCATCCGAAAGTTTGATTCCTCCTCTTGAAACCCATTCATGTTGTTTATTTAAAATTCTAATATCAATATTTTCTGAAAACTTAACTCCTGCCTTTTCAATTTTTTTTCCATTAACTATAATTTTGCCAGACATTATAAGTGCCTTTGCCTTGCTAGAGCTTTCCACAAAACCTTTATTAACTAATATTTTATCTAGTCTTTCCTTTACCTTCATTAGCTGGTTCTATACATCAAAAAATTTGTTAGCTTAATTAATTTTTCAGTATTTTTATTTATTAATAAAAGCTTTTTTTTAATTTTTGAACCTACTTTTATAACTTCTTTTTTTGCATAGTTTATATCTTTGAGTCTTATAATAGTTGCTTTATTAAGATCTTTATCCTTACGTACTTTTTTTCCCATCTCTTCTTCATTACCTTCTTGATCTAAAATATCATCTTGAATTTGAAATAATGTACCAATCAATAGTCCTATATCAAACATATCTTTTTGCTCTTTTTTAGTTGCTTTACCTATAATGGCACCTGTAAGAGTACAAAATGCAATTAATAAGCTAGTTTTCTTTTTTTGAATTTCTTTAAAATTATTTAAAGTTAATCTAAACTTTTTATTTTCAGCTAATAAATCTAAATATTGCCCAGATAATACCCCTTCAGCGCCAGTAACATCAGAAAAATTATTTATTATTTTTAGTTTATCTTCAATATTAATTTTAAAGGAATTTAGACTCAAAAGCTTAAATGAGTAAACTAATAATGATGCTCCACCCAGCAAAGCATTAGCTTCATTAAAGGCTTTATGTACTGTAGCCTTTCCTCTTCTTAAATCGTCATTATCCATACATGGCAAATCATCATAAACTAATGAAAAACAATGCGCTAATTCAACTGCCATACAAGGATACTTATAAACGCTAGAATTTATCCCATATAATTTAGCAGTTTCTGCAAGTAAAAATGGTCTAATTCTTTTACCTCCACCTAAAACTGCATAAGCCATTATATTTTTTATTTCTTTAGGAGCATCTAGAGTTTTTATATATCTTTGTATATTCTTATCTAAAAAACTTTTATGTTTTTTTAAATCTATCATCATAGATTTTTTTTCATACAATTGCATTTTAAGTAATTAATCTAATTTTCTTGTTTTTTATTTTGGATTAGTTCTATTCTTTCTTGGGCATTCTTAAGTCTCTCTTCACAAATATTTTTAAGTTGTATGCCTTTTTCATAAGCAGTAATTGCCTTTTCTAATTCCATATCTCCATTGTTTAAATCCTCAACAATTTTTTCTAAATCTTTTAAAGCTTCTTCAAAGCTTATATCATTTTTTTTAACAGTCATATATTCTTCACCTATATTTTAGGGTTGAGTTAGTTTTAATTCAATTCTACGATTCTTTTCTCTATTTGTAGAATTATTATTTTCTAAAAGAGGTTTATGTTCTCCGTAACCCGCTACATTAATTTTATCCGAAGGCACTCCATTTTTCATCATAATTTTAGCTACTGCAATGGCTCTAGCAGTAGAAAGTTCCCAATTTGATGGGTATTGCTCAGTTGATATAGGAATATTATCAGTATGTCCCTCCACTTGAATAAGCCAGTTTATATTTTTAGGAATTTTGTTAGTTATAGAAATTAAAATTTCTGTTATATCTTCTACCTTTTTAATCCCATCATTTCCTATTTTTGCAGATCCAGATTGAAAAAAGACCTCAGATTGTAAAACAAATCTATCACCTACTATATTAATCTCTTTTTCTTCTCCGATTATTTTTTTTAATTTTCCAAAAAACTCTGATCTATAACCTTCTAGTTCTCCCACTTTTTCCTTTAAAGCTTCATTTAGTTTACTACCTAAATTACTAATCTCTAAATCCTTTTCTTTATTATCTTTATCAGTTTGCTCAAGTGATCTTTGAACCCCTTGTAATTCATTATTTAATGAAATAATATTCTTATTTAAATCATTTATAGTCAAATTCAAATCTGAATTTATAGTTTTTTGTTTTGTTGTTTTTAATTTTTCCAGTCCCAATTGATCAACTAATTTAATAATTTTATTTTCTAGATCAGTAATATTTAAAGTTAAATTTTTATTTTTAATATTTTCTTCTTTTAAGCTTGATTCTACGTCTTGTTTATCTAATTTTAGTTTTTCTAATTCTTTATTTAATTCAAACAATAAGTTAGATAAATTTTTATTTTTTTCTGAGCTATCTTTTATGTTTAATTCAAGAGATTGAAGTTTCTCTCTTAAATTATCTAAAGCAGTATTTTTTCCAGTTAAAGATTGTGTTAAAAAATTTTCTGATATCATTAAGACAACCAATAAAAAAACAAAAACTAACAAAAGTGTAGAAATTGCATCAACAAAACCAGGCCAAATATTTATTAAACCTATTTTTTTTCTACTCATTAGATTATATCATTTATTCATTAGAGAAATAGTTTTTGCAAGAATTTGAATCTCTTTTGCTAAATCATCATTGTTGTTATTATTTTTATTATTAATTTGTTCCCTTAGCCCTCTTAGTTGCTCCTCTATTTTATTCAATGAGTCAACATTTGCTAATTCATTTTTATTATATTGTCCTACTCTAATACTTATTTCATTATTAATTTTTACCATAACTTTGCTAGACTCTACTATCAAATCTTCAAAATTTTTTCTACTTTGTTCGCTTTTCATAATGAATTTTTCTAAGTTATTTAAAGAATCAATTGTTTGAAAAAGAAGAGCTTGCATATATTCTTTGCCTGTTTCCTTATTATTATTATCAGTATTAAGATTAGGCTTCTTTTTCATAACCTTTTTTTCAAGGGCTGTTATAAAATCATTTTGTGCTCTACCAGTTACCAAATCAATTAAACCTAAACATAATGATCCTGCTAAACCGAAGAGTGATGAAGAAAATGCTGTTCCCATACCCGATAAAGGTTCATTTAAGCCATTCTTTAGATTCATAAAATTAGTTACAATATTAGCTTCATCTATGCTCAAACTTTTTATTGTAAGACCTACAGAGTCAATAGTTTTCAGTAAACCCCAAAAAGTTCCTATAAGACCTAAAAAGATTAGTAAAGATGTTATATACTTCAATAATTCTCTTTCATTATCTAATTTTTCTATAACCTTATCTATACTATTTTTAATCTTGTCTTCGAAAAAAAAATCATCATGACTTAATTCTTTAAAATCATTTAAAAAGTTAGGTTCAAAATTAATACTAGATTTTTTATTATTAAGGAAATTAACCAGCCATTTTTGTTCTTTATTTAAAATTATAATATTTTTTAAGGCTATGAAAGACCCTATGAAAAACATTAATAGAATAGTACTGTTTAGCTCTATATTATGTACAAAAGTTTTTTTTAATTCATCTTGAAGAAAGAAACATAATAAGAATATTATAAGTAAAAATAATAAAATTTTTATAATATATCTATTATGATTAAACATAATCTATAATACTATAGAAATGTCCTAAAAAAAATAATTATTTAATTTAGTTATTAGTTATAATCACTATATCTTTACTGCCTTCTAATTCATTGTCATGCCCTAGAGCCTTAACATAAATTTGAGTAATGCTAAAGTTTTCTTCAAGAAGCAAAGATCTCAAAAATAAAGCTCTCTTTAAAGAAAGCCTTCTTACCTTACTGGTACTATCATTTTCCCTCTTCTGAGCATAACCTTTTATAGTTATACTGCCTTTTTTGTTAAGTTTTATTAAGTTATCGTAAAAAATTTTTATTTCCTCTGCACTAGGTTTTTCCTCTTCTTGGATGAAATTAATTTTAAACTTGTGATTATTTTGTAAAACTGGTTTTTTTTTACTTTTAAGCTCTTTTTTATTTATTTTTTCTGACTTATTTTTATTTTTTTTTTTTTCTTTAACTTTATTCTCTATTTTTTCTTTTTGCCTGTCTATTAATAATCTAGATTCGGGCAAATTATTTTTTGATAAATTAATATACTTAAATTTTACATTATCCGACTTTAATATTGATGACATAAACAGTAAAAAAAATAAAAATATTATAAAAATATAAGACATAATCTGCTTAAAAGTTAGCAATCATATTGTTATTAGTTACCATACTATATTTATTATTTTTATCTTGATATAAAACACCACCAGCTTCTTTAACCAAAAATAACCCAGCTGTTGAATTTTGAAAATTTAGATTTTTAGAAAAGTAGAAATCTATTTTTCCATTTGCAGTATTTGCTAGGTCTAATGAGCTACTTCCCAACACTCTAAAACTTTCAACTACCTCGTCTTGATTATTTAAAAAATTTATTAAATCAATACTTTCCAAAACAAATATTGCTCTATTTCTTTTATTATTTGAAGAAACTCTTATTCTAGAGTTATTTAAATATGCCCCTTTACCTTTTTCAGCAAAAAACATTTCATCTCTAATTGGGTCATATATTATGGATGCAATTACTTTACCATCTATTATCAAGACAATCGAAGAAGCAAAATAACTAATTCCATGTGAATAGTTTTTTAATCCTGAAACTGGATCCACTAAAAAAAAAAAATCTTTTTGCTGAACTTCTGCACCATCTTCCACAAAGAATAGTTCTGCTTCAGGCCTAGCTTTAATAAGATCAATATTTATAGACTCTTTTACATTATCAATAGACTTTAAAACAAATTTATCAATGTTTTGCTTAGAATTTTGTATTTTTTCTAATTCACTAAAATCTCTTCTTAATATTTTAGCAACTTTTAATAATGCAGACGACATTACACGAATATTAGAAGATTGTATCATTTAGTTTTTAGCTTTTTCTACATAAGAAAAATTAGTAGTAGAAATAACTATTCGTGTACCATTTTCAATGTGAGGTGGTACCATTATTTTATAACCATTAGATAAAATTGCTGGTTTAAAAGATGATGCTGCTGTTTGCCCTTTAATTACTGCCTCAGTATCAGTTACTTCTTCAATGATATGCTCTGGTAATTTTATAGATACTGGGTTGTTTTCTATAAACTCAATAGAAACTAACATATTATCTTGTAGAAAAATATTCAATTCGCTAATAATATTTTTGTCTAAGCTAATTTGTTCATATGTATTAGTATCCATAAAATGGTATGTGTCTCCATCATTGTAAGAATACTGAAAAGTTTTAGTTTCTACATATAACCTTTCTACTACTTCACTAGATCGAAATCTTTCATTAAGTTTAGAGGAGTCTTTTAAATTTTTTAATTCTACTTGGGCAAATGCTCCTCCTTTTCCAGGTTTAACGGATTGTGTTGATATAACCTTCCACATTCCTCCTTTGTGACTTACAATCATTCCTGCTTTTAAGTTGTTACCATTTACCTTCATTTTTATTCCTATTTCTGTAATATTAGTTTTTTGTTAAAAATTGTCTAATACATTTTTTATGCTTTTTATTTCAATCTGGGGTGTTCTTTTTGTATTCCAAATGGATGAACAAAAAGCTAAGAAATCAGGTTTGAAATAAATTAGTTTCTTTATGTTAAATTTATTTAAACCACCAATACCCACTATTGGTATATTAATATTTTTTCTTATATTTTTAAAGCCTGATAATATTATTTTAGAAGTATTTTCCTTAGTTTCAGTTTTAAAAAATGCTCCAAAAGCAATATAATTTGCACCTAAATTTTGTGATTTTATAGATAAAGTTTTATTATTATAACAACTACTTCCAATAATTTTAAGATTACCAAGAATATTTCTTGCATTTTTTATACTACCATCTTCTTTACCGAGGTGAACACCATCTACATTTAGTTTCTTTGCTATGTCAACTCTATCATTTAAAATAAAAGTAACATTTTTTTTAATACAAATTTTATATAATAAAGAAGTTATGCTTATTAAATCCGAATCTTTGTAATTTTTTAACCTTAATTGAAAAACATTTACCACTTGAGTTTCTAAAACCTTTGAAAGAATGCCAGGAAAGGTTTTGAAATCTATTTTAGAAGGTGAAATTAAATAAATTAGAGGTTTACCAGAATTGTCTTTGTAAAATGCTTTATACAATTTTTAATTTTTATATATTTCTATTATTTTATTTAAAAGACTTAAAGCTTGTTTTTTAGACCGCTGAAAAGAATTTCTTCCTATAATGGAACCATTACCTCCTCCATCCTTGATTTGTTTTATTTCTGTCAGAATTTCCTCATCGCCCTTAGCATTTCCACCTGAAAAAACTACAATTCTTTTAGAGTTGAAAGCACACTTTTTAATATGTTTTATTCTTTCAGATAAAGAATTTAGGTTAATTAGAGCATTGTAGTTTTCCCTCAAACTACTTTCTGAGATTAAAGAAGTAGGCGGTTTTACTTTAATAATATGTGCTCCCAATAAAGCTGCAATATGTGCTGCATAACTTATGGTATCAATACTCGTTTCTGCTTCCTTGCTTATCTCAGGCCCTCTAGGATAAGACCATAAAACTGAAGGTAATCCATATTCTGCTGCCTCTAAGGATATCTCTTTAAACTCTTCTATCATTTCATACTGATGATCTGATCCTGGATAAATAGTAAAACCTACAGCGGTACACCCAAGTCTCAAAGCTTCTTTTACTGTACCGTTTTTAGATTGATTTTTAACACCTATTAGTGAATTAGAACTATTAATTTTTAAAATTGTAGGTATTTGTCCAGCAAAAGTTTCAGCTCCTGCCTCTAGAAAACCTAATGGAGCAGCATATGCACTTAACCCTGCTTCTATTGCTAAATTATAATGATATGATGGATCATAAGCATCAGGGTTTTTTATAAAAGACTTGTCAGGACCATGTTCATGACCCTGATCTACAGGAAGAATTAATAATCTTCCAGTTCCCCCAAGCTTGCCGTTCATAAGAATTTTTGCTAAGTTAGATTTTATACCGGCATTTGTATTTTCATAATTTCTAAGTAATTGTTTAATGTTATCAGTATAGACCATTTTTACTCCTATTAATTTTCTAAAAATAATAAACCTGGTAATTTCTTACCTTCTAACCATTCTACTAATGCTCCACCAGCTATTGAAACATATGAAAACCCCCCAGTTAATTCAGCATTATTTAAAGCTGCCACTGTATCTCCTCCTCCTACAACGGAAGTAACTAACTTTCCTCTTGTTAATATAGCAATTGTTCGACCAATTATATTAGTTGAATTATCAAAAGGAGGAGTTTCATAAACCCCTAGAGGACCATTCCAAAAAATGGTTTTACACATTGAAGCAGTGTTACAAATCTCTTCGATAGTTTTTTCTCCTACATCGAAAATAGCTAAATCATTTCTCATTTTTGCAATCTCAATATTTTCTGCTTCTTCATCTTCATTTAAACTTTTACTAACGACCACTTCTTTAGGTAATATTATCGTACAATTATTTTCTTTAGCTTGCTGTAACACATTTTTAACTACATCCAATTTATCTATTTCTACTAAAGAGCTACCTATATTATGACCTCTCTCTAATAAAAATGTATTAGCCATCGCTCCTCCAATTACTAGATAATCTACTTTCTTAACAAGATTGGACAAAAGGTTAATTTTTGTGGATATTTTAGAGCCTCCTATAATTGCCATTACAGGCTTATTAATATTTTCATTAATTTTACTTAACATTGTTAATTCAAGTTCTAGTGACCTTCCTAAATAACTTGGCAACAAATTTGATAAGGAATAAGTTGAAATATGTTTTCTATGAGAAACTGAAAAAGCGTCATTTACATAGTAGTCTGCTACATTAGCAAGTTCTCTAGCAAATTTCTGATTGTTTTCTTCTTCTTCAGGATAAAATCTAATATTTTCCATAAGTGTAATTGAACCTGCTTGTTTATCTTTCAAGACACTATCAATTACTTCTGTTCTGCAATAAGGTAATACAGTAATTTCTTTGATATTCATAACTTTAACAAATTCATCAGAAATATTATTTAAAGAAAGTCTCTTAATTTCTTTACCTTTTGGTCTGCCTAAATGAGAGATAACTAAAATTTTTGCTTTTTTGTTTATTAATTCATCAATAGTGGCTTTATGCCTTTTAATTTTAGTTATATCTGTGACTTTACCATTTTTGTCTAAAGGAACATTAAGATCACATCTTAAAATAACAGTTTTTCCATCAAATTCTAAGTTATCTAATGTTTTAAGCTTCATAATAATTGCTCAAGGCTTTTACATACATCAATCATTCTATTAGAAAAACCCCATTCATTATCATACCATGATAAAATTCTACCAAAATTTTCTCCTGTTGTTTGTGTCTGTGTTGAATCAAAAATAGAACTAGCAGGATTATGATTGAAATCTATTGATACTAATGGCAATTCATTAAATTGAACAATACCTTTAAATGAGTTTAAACATGCCTCTTTAATCTTTGCATTAATATTTGCTACGTTAATATTTTTTTTAGTATAAAAAGTAAAGTCAATCATAGATACATTGGGAGTAGGTATTCTAATAGCTGTACCATCAAGCTTTCCTGATAGTTCAGGCAAAACTAAGCCTACCGCCTTTGCTGCTCCTGTAGAAGTAGGGATCATAGAAGAACTAGCAGTTCTTGCTCTTCTTAAATCGCTATGTAGTCCGTCTAAAATGCGTTGGTCAGAAGTAAAAGAATGAACAGTTGTCATAAATCCTGCTTCTATCTCAAAATTATCATTAATAATTTTAGCTACTGGGGCTAAACAATTTGTAGTACACGAAGCATTTGATATGGTTTGATGCCTCTTTTCTAATAATTTATCATTAACACCATATACCACTGTAATATCTGCATTGCTTGCAGGTGCAGATATCAAAACCTTTTTGACACTGCCTTTAAGGTGTTTTTTAGCATCTTCAGCATTGGTAAAAATACCCGTACATTCCAAAACAATATCAATGCCATGCTCTTCCCAAGGAATTTCATTCGGAGACCTTTTATTATAAAATTTTATTTCTTGATCACCTATATTTGCAATATTGTCTCTAAAACTAGTTTCAAAAGGAAGCACTCCATGTACAGTGTCATATTTTAGCAAATGAATATTTTGCTCTAAACTTCCTAAATCATTAATCGCTAAAACTTTTAAATCAGTTTCATTTTTTTCTAAAAGTGCTCTTAAAACTAATCTACCTATTCTTCCAAAACCATTAATACCTATTTTTAACACTTTCTTTCTCCTATTAAATATTTAAAACTTTAGTTACTTCTTTTATAACTCTTTCAACTGTAATTTGAAAATGCTCGTAAACATCTTTTGCAGGCCCAGATAAACCAAAACTTTTTAATCCAATAAAAACATCCTCAGAATTCATATACTGTGCCCAAGATTGCATAGTCCCTGCCTCAATAAAAATATTTTTTGTATCATTAAAAATTGTTTTTCTATATTCCATATTATTTTCATTAAATAGCTCCATACAAGGCATAGATATAACTCTAGCCTTAACATTTATTTCATTTAATTTTTTAGATGCCTCTACAGCAATTTCAACTTCTGACCCACTAGCTATGATATTTATATCAGGAGTTTCAAAATCTAAAATTATATAAGCTCCATAATTAGAATAATTTTCTTCATTATTAAACTTTTCATTTCTAAGAAGTTTTAGGTTTTGCCTTGATAGTGCTAGTACTGAAGGTCCATCTTTATTAGCAAGTGCTAAAGCCCAGCATTCAGCAGTCTCTATTGAATCACTGGGCCTAAAAACTTTTAAATTAGGAATATCTCTTAATGAAGATAAATGTTCAATAGGCTGATGAGTAGGCCCATCCTCTCCTAAACCAATAGAGTCATGTGTGAATACATATATAACTCTTTTCCTCATAAGTGCCGAGAGTCTGATAGAAGGCCTACAATAATCACTAAAAACCAAAAAAGTTCCTCCGTAGGGGATTAAGAAACCATGCAAGGCTATTCCGTTCATAGCAGCTGCCATACAATGCTCTCTAACTCCCCAATGAATATAGTTACCTTTAAAGTCAGTTTTTGTAATTTTATGCATACTCTTAACAAAGGTGTTATTTGACCCTGTTAAATCTGCTGAACCACCTAATAAATTCAAGTTATATTTATTCATAAACTCTAAAACGATTTCACTAGACTTTCTAGTCGCAATATTTTCTTTGTTTTTTAAGAAATAATTAATACTTTCTTTTTTTCCTCTTTCAATATTGTTTAATAATTCATCATTAATTTTTTTTATATTATTTAGTGTTAACGAGTTTTGTTTTTCCCATTCTTTAGATAATTCAATATTTCTTTTTCCTATCTCTTTCCAATCTTTTTTTACCTGTTCTGGTATTACAAACTTATCGTAATTCCATTTCATATTTTTTTTAGCCATTTGTATTTCTTCTTCTCCAAGCGGAGCTCCATGGCTACCAGCGGTATTTTGTTTATTTGGAGCCCCATATCCAATTAATGTTTGACAAGAAATTAAAGAAGGTCTGGGGTCAAGTTTGGCATTTGTTAATGCACTATCTACTTCGTCTAAATTATAACCATCAATGCTCGTAGTGTGCCATCCTAGTGCATTAAATCTTTCTATAGTATTATCAGACATAGTTAAGGAGATAGGGCCATCAATTGAAATTTTATTGTCATCATATATTAATACTAAATTTGATAAATTTAAATGCCCAGCTAGTGAAGCAAACTCATGGCTTATTCCTTCCATAAGACATCCATCACCTGCTAGTATATAAGTGTAATGGTTAAAAACATTTTCTCCATATCTTTGTCTCATAATTTTTTCAGATATGGCCATACCAAGACCATTTCCTAAACCTTGTCCTAGAGGTCCTGTAGTAGTTTCTATTCCTGGCAACTCACCAAATTCAGGGTGTCCAGCGGCTGGAGAGTTTACTTTTCTAAAACTCTTGATGTGATCCAATGAAATTTTAGGATATCCTAAGAGATACAATAATGAATACATCAACATAGAACCATGCCCTGCAGATAAAATAAAACGATCTCTATTTTTCCACTCAGGATTCTCTGGATTAAACTTTAAATGTTTGGCAAAAAGTACAGTAACTACTTCAGCAACACCCATAGGCATTCCTGGGTGACCTGATTTAGCGTTTTCAACAGCATCAGCAGACAAAAATCGTATAGCATTAGCCATTGCTAAATATTTTTTAATTTCTTCTTCAGTTAAATT
>CACMQH010000007.1 GCA_902615805.1 Rhodospirillaceae bacterium | reverse complement strand
CTAGTGGGGTATTTAGTAGTTTAGAGGGAGTAAGAAATCATTCTAAACAAATTATTAAGTCAAAGGTAGAGGCAAATTTGAAGAATTTAGACCTAGTAAATAGGGAAGAGTTTGAAGAAATAAAATCTATGATAATAAAGGCTAGAGAACAAAACGCAATTTTAGAAAAAAAAATAAAGACCTTAGAAAAAAAATTAAAAAACCGTAAATAGTACTAGTCAAATACTTTATATTGCGTTAAATAAATTAGTATATACAATATAAGGTATTATTATGAAAGTTTATAAATTAAAAAGTGTTAATACTAATTATAATCCCCTAGATTTAGTAGAAGATATAATTATAGCTAATAACTGGGAATATGAGAGAGATAATAACAATAACATACACGTAGAAGTTGCAGGTGAGTGGTGTGATTATCAATTATCTTACGGAATTAATGAAGATCATAACCTTTTATACATTTCATGTGTTTTGGATATTAATATACCTGATAATAGGTTTAAGGACGTTTATTCTTTTTTATTTAGCTTAAATGAGAGACTTTTAGTAGGACATTTTGAGATTTGGTCTGATCAAAGTTGGCCAATACTAAAACAGTCATTTCCTATACCAACCAATCAAAGCTTATGTAAAAACCAATTAGAACAGGCTAGTTTATTAGCTTTAAGAGAATGTGAAAAATTTTATCCAGCTTTTCAAATATTTGCATGGGATAATAAAGATGTAAAGAGTACTCTTCAGCATTTAATGCTGGAAACTTATGGGGAAGCTTAAAACTAAAATATGAGAATATTATTTATAGGAGCAGGTAAAATGGGACTTCCTATAATATCTTCTTGGAAAAAAGGAAGTAGACACAAATCAATTGATATACATTTAGTAGAAAAACTAGAAGCTAACATAAATAAAATTAAAAAAGAAAATATAAAGGTTAATTTTTATAAAAAAATACCTAAAAAGTGGAAAGGTGACGTTATATTTTTTGCAGTAAAACCTCAAGATTTTAAAAAAGTAGCTCAAGAAATAAACTTAAATAATGTATTATTTAAGAATATAGTATCAATTATGGCAGGCATAACAACTAGTAAAATAAGAAGCCATTTGAAAACTCAAACTAGTGTTACAAGAGTAATGCCTAATCTAGCAGTAGAAGTTAATCTAGGAGTAAATTGTATATTTCATTCTAGTAACTCAAAGAACTTATTTAAAAAAAATATTAATAGCTTATTTGGCATATTAGGAAATAATTATGAGATAAAAGATGAGAAGTTACTAGAGAGTGTAACTGCTATCTCAGGTAGTGGACCAGCATATTTCTTTTTGTTTTTAAATGTATTTGAAAAAATTGCTCAAGATTTAGGTTTTTCTAAAAAAGTTGCTAGAGGGTTGACATATGGTACAGTTGAGGGAGCTTTAGAATTGGTGAAAATGGAAAATAATACTAGGAAGCTTATAGAGTCTGTCTCTAGTAAAAAGGGAACAACTGAAGCAGCATTAAAAATTCTTGAAAAAAAAAATACAGGATTATATAAAATAATGAAAGATGCTGTATATGCAGCAAAAAAAAGAGCTAATAGTTTATCTAAACTTAATTAATGTCAAAAAATAAAATAATAGATTATTTTTTAAAACAAGCTGAAACTGGTAATTGGGATAAAATAAAATATTCTGATGTAGAAAAAAAGCTAAATTTAAAAAAAAACAGTATAAAAAAATTATTTGCTGATAAGATATATTTTCTAGAACATTATGATAGATATATTGATAAGTTGGTCATAGGTTCAGTCTCAGCTCAGGACATTAGTGAAAATAATCCTTCTGATATAGTTCAAGAGTATTTAATGAATAAATTAGATTATATGAATGAGAATAAATTAGGGATATCTAATATAATAAATTTTTATTTTAACAATCCAAATTTTTATTTGATTAGTTTAAAAAGTAGTAAATTAAGTGCTCAAATATTCCTAAATTGCTTTTCATATTCTAATAATATCATTAGAAAAAAGCTACTTGAAAAAGCCATTTTAGTTATTTATTTATTAGGCTTTAAAAAATGGTTATATGAAGATGATACAAATAATGGAGCTTTTGCACTAATAGATAAAGGAATAAAAAGAATAGAAAAATCTACAAACTTTTTTGAAGATTTAATTAAAAAATAATCAAAAGATTAACTTATTATGTTTTTATTGGAAGTATAATTTTTACCTTTAAACCACCAAGGTTAGAGGCATTTAGTATAATCCTACCTCCATGACCTTGTATTATGTCTTTTGCAATAGTTAATCCAAGGCCAGTGTTAGCAGATTCTGATTGTCTGGATTCATCTATTCTATAAAAAGCTTTAAAAACTTTTTCTCGTTTATTTTTAGGAATTCCCTTACCATCATCTTCAATAAAAATATTCAGGAAGTTATCATTTTTAATAGTTATTATCTCTACTATATTTTTAGAATAAGATATAGCATTTGATATTATATTTAATAATGCCCTTTTCATTGCTAATGGTTTAACATTAATGTATATGTCTTTAGAAACTTTGTTCTTAATAGTTTTTGAGTCGTATATTATATCTTTTTCACATAATGTTTTAATTAACTTGTAGATATTTATATTTTTAATTTTCTCCTCTTTTTCTCCTCTAGCAAAGGCTAAATAGTTGTCTATCATTTGCTTCATTTCAGAGACATCATCTCCTAGGTTTTTACTAGCATTTTTATCACCTAGTAAAGCTATTTGTAAATTCATTCTAGTTAAAGGGGTTCTTAAGTCATGACTAATACCGGCTAGCATTAAAGTTCTATTATTAATTTGATTATTTATCCTAGCTCTCATTTTAATAAAAACTCTAGACAATTGTCTTAATTCGTATGCCCCGCGGGGTTTAAGGTCGTAGTTATTACCTTTACCAAACTCTTCTGCAGCTAATATAATATTTCTTAATGGTTTGATTTGTTGCTTCATAAAATATAGAGCTAAAGTTAATAAGAAAATTGCTGTAAATAGCATCCATAATATGAAGACTTCTATAGTAGAACTGTATAAATTTTTCCTTGCCACAGAAAACTTTAATACTCCATCATTAACACTCACATATATCATTACTTTATTTTTAATTAATTTAGTATCAAATGAATAAGGATAATTTATTCTTTCTGCTAATGATTTTTCCAAAGTTTTATCTAAAAGAGAGGTCACTTCTTTTTGGCCAAAGTTTTTCAAGTTTTCTTCAGGATACCAACTTGAACTGATTAAAAAATTACTTTCGGCTTTTTTGAATTGAGTTTTTATATCACTAGGAGAAAAGTCTTTTTCTTCCAATGTTTTAATTATATATGAGATTTGACCACCTAGTGCTAAGGCTAATCTTCTGCCAACATCATCCCAATGTCTTTCATAAAAAAAGTATATTAAAACTAACTGTAATAATAATACTGGTATCAATATAATTACTAGTGATCTGCCAAAAAATGTTTTTGGAAAAAATTTTCTAGTATTCATTTTTATTAAGGCTCTAATTTATATCCTATACCTCTAGAGGTTAGTAAAAAATTTTTTGAGTTTGGTAAACAACTAATTTTCTCTCTTATTCTTTTTACTAAAACATCAATTGTTCTTGTCGAAACATTTATATCACTGGCTAGTTTTTCCCGTTTCACGTCATTTCCTAAGTATTTATATAAGTGTAACAGCACTTTTGCCTCTTTTACAGTTAATTTAATAGATGCATTTTTTTTACTTAAAATATTTTTATTAACATCAAAGCTAAAAAAGCCTATTTTAATTATGTTAATTTCTTGTTGTATAGATTGACTTCTTCTAATTACATTTTCAATTCTTAACAAAAGTTCTTCTGGTTCAAATGGTTTTGCTAGATATTCATCTACTCCAGTTTTCAATCCTTTTATTCTATCCCTAGGCGCACTCATTGCCGACAACATTAATATAGGCGTATTATTACTAGCTCTTAATTTAGATGCAAAAGATAAACCGCTTTCTTTTGGAAGCATTACATCTAAAATGAGTAAATCAAATATAATATTAAGTAGCTTTTCTTTAGCTATTAAAGTATTTTCAACAAAATCAACTAAATATCCTTTTTCTGTTAAAAAGCTTTTTAAAAGATTACCAAGCTTTTTATCGTCATCTATTACTAATATATGTTTTTGTTTATACATAATTTACAATAACAAAAATTATTTATATTAATAAATAATTATTTTCTTTTCATAATTTAAAATATAGATTATTACTAAACTTTGGAGGAGATATTGGATTACAGTAATTTAGAGGGTTTTATATTCCTTGATGGAAAACTTCTTAAGTGGACTGATGCTAAACTACATGTGTTAAGTCATGGGCTTCACTATGCTAGCTCTGTATTTGAGGGTGAAAGAGCATATGGAGGAAAGATATTTAAAGAATTAGAACATACTGAAAGATTAATTAGGTCTGCTAATACACTTGGGTTCAATATTCCCTATGGCATAGAAGAAATTTGCAAAATTAGAAAAGATGTTTTAGAGGCTAATAATATTACTGATGGTTATATTAGGCCTGTTGCTTGGAGAGGTAGTGAAATGATGGGAATATCAGCACAGGATAATACTATTCATTTTGCAGTTGCTGCTTGGAAATGGCCTTCATATTTTTCACCAGAGGCAAAATTAAAAGGGATTAAACTGAATATATCCAAATGGAGAAGGCCAGATCCTACTACTGCTCCGGTTAATACAAAAGCTGCTGGATTATATATGATATGCACACTTTCTAAACATGAAGCAGAAAACCAAGGTTTTGATGACAGTTTAATGTTAGATTACAGAGGTTATATAGCTGAGGCTACAGGAGCAAATATTTTCTTCGTTAAAAATGATGAAATTTATACACCTATAGCAGACTGTTTTTTAGATGGAATTACTAGACAAACGGTAATTGAAATAGCTAAAAAAGAGAATTTTAAAGTAACTGAAACTAGATTAAAAGTTGAAGATTTATCACAGTATAGTGAGTGTTTTGTAACAGGTACTGCGGCAGAAGTAACACCAGTTAAATCAATTAATGAGGTACAGTTTAATCCTGGTAATGTTTGTAGATTATTAATTGAAAAATATACAAAATTAACTTTAAGTTAATTATTCCACTTTAACTCTTCATCTAAATCTTGACTTTTGGCATCAACCCAAAAGCCTTTATCAACTGTTTTCTCATATTTCCAAAAAGGTCCCTTTGTTTTTAACCAATCAATAATAAAATGGCAAGATTCAATAGCTTCCTTTCTATGTTTAGAGGCAGTTATAACTAGAACAATTTGTTCACCTGGTAATAATTTTCCATATCTGTGAATTATTGTTGTATCTAAAAGGTCCCATCTACTTAGTGCTTCACTGTTGATTTTATTTAACATTTTTTCAGTCATACCTGGGTAATGTTCTAAAGTCATAGATACAAGCTTTTCATCTTCTCTTTTATCTCTTACTATGCCAATAAATGTGCTTAAAGCTCCAATATTGTTGCATCTTTTTTTTAGAAATGTTATTTCATCGGTTAAAGAGAAGTCCTCTTCCTGAACTTTTATCACTTTATCCTCCTGTCATTGGTGGAAAAAAAGCTACCTCGTCATTTTCATTTATGGAGTCTTCAAACCTTGCAGTTTCCATATTTATTGAAACTTTTATAGAAGAAGTATCTTTAAAAACATCTTTATAGTTTTCATTATTTTGTTTTAACAATGTTATCAAATCATTAATTGTTTTAATATTATCACTTACTTGAATTTCCTCATGGCTTTTCCCAAGTTTGTCTTTTATCCATGAAAAATATAAAACTTTCATATTATTTCCTTTTTTGATTAAATATATAAGTCATATAAGAGTATTTTAAGCCCGTATAAATTGTTAATATAGTAGCAATCCATAAACTAATATAGGCAATATTGAATATATTTAAATAATTAATTAAAAAATCTTGAGCTAAAAAAAGGGATATTGATATGAATTGTAAAGTTGTTTTTATTTTTGATAGGAAGGTTACGTCAATAGCTTTCCCATTTTTTTTGAGCATGTATTCTCTAGTTCCTGAAACTATAAATTCTCTAGTAATAATTAATAACGAAGGTATCAATATTATATTCTCAAAAGTTAAGATATAAATTAAGCTAGTAGAAGTTAATATTTTATCTGATATAGGGTCAAAAATTTTACCAAAAACTGACTCTTGATTAAGTTTTCTTGCTAAAAAACCATCAAGATAGTCAGTTAAGCTAAATAAAATGAATAGAACTAAAATTATAAGTTTTTCAAAATTAATATCTAATTTTAGATAGCACACAATACCTATAAATATAGGAAAAAAAAGTCTTAGAATTGTTAAAAAATTAGGAATATTCATTTAATTAACCCTAAAATAATTATAGATTGCTTTTGCCATATTTTTATTTATACCAGGAACTTCTTGTAATTGCTTTAAATCTGCTTTTTTAACCTCCTGTAACGAACCAAAATATAAAATTAAATTTTTTTTTCTTTTAGGTCCAATATTTTCAATATTATCTATTTCTGATCTAAAAATATTTTTGTTTCTCTTAATTCTATGGTTTGTAATAGCATAGCGGTGGGCTTCATCACGCAGTCTTAATATGTAATAAAATATTGGTTCACTCTTTTTGATATATATTTTTTTACCTGAAATATTATAAAATATTTCATTTTCAGAATTTCTTAACTTTCCTTTACTAACAGCAATTAGTTCAACAGAGTGAATTTTCAATTCTTCAAAAATTAATTTGGCTACAGATAACTGTCCTAATCCCCCATCAATTATTACTAAATCTGGAAAAGCTTTTAATTCTTCAGATTTAAATCTTCTTTTTAGTACTTCTTTCATCATACCATAATCATCGTTGGTAGCAGCTTCTTTGATATTAAACTTTCTATATTCTTTTTTAAGAAAACCATTTTTATCAGCAACTATATAACTACCAACTGCTTCTTTTCCAGCATAATGAGAATTATCGTATACTTCAATTTTATTAATATTATTTGACAAATTAAATGTTTTCTTAATTTGAGCATGTAACTCGTTAATGTTAGAATTCCTAGATATTTTATCAGCAAGATTTTTTTTCGCTGTAGCTAATCCTTCTTCGATTATTTTAATATCAGAAGTAGTGTTAGGTACTCTAATAATAACCTTATTTTTATTCTGTATTTCTAGTGCTTTTTGTAATAAATTTTTTTCATTTATTTCAATAGATGTGAAAATTTTAGTGGGGATATTTTTATTATTATTATAAAATTGAATAATAAACTTTCCTAATAGTGATTTATTATCTTCTTCTTTATAAACATACGGGTAATGAGTATTAGAACCAAAGTTCCTACCGTTTCTAAAAAAAACTATTTCTACAGCATACATATTATTTATTTTAGTTAGACAGAAAAAATCAGCTGATGCTAAATATTTAGATTCTTTATCGTTGGATTTATTAATTTTTTCTAATGATCTAATTTTGTCTCTATAAAATGCAGCTTTTTCATAATTTAAACTTTCTGATAGTCTATGCATTTCTTTGATAAGATTTTTTAAAACTTTACTTTCTTTCCCTAGCAGAAAACTTTCAAGATTATCTACTATTTTATTGTAATCACTTTTTGATATTAATTTTGTACATGGGGCAGAACATCTTTTTATTTCATACTGTATACAAGGTCTTTTCCTGTTTTCCAGTTCATAGTCAGTACAGGTTCTAATTGGAAAAACTTTCTGTAAGGTATCTAAGGTATTATTTACGTGATAAACAGAAGCAAATGGTCCATAATATTTATCGCCGTCTATTTTTTTTCCTCTATGTTTTTTTATTTGGCACCATTCATGACTTTTTCTAAGTGTAATATAAGGATATGTTTTATCATCCTTTAATAAAATATTAAATTTAGGTTTAATTTCTTTTATTAGACTTGCTTCTAATAGCAGAGCATATGCTTCATTTTTAGTAATTATAAAGTCTACTTTATTTACTAATGATACCATTTTTTGCAATCTATAGTTAAATTTCATAGGATTAGCATAGGACCTTACTCTTTTATTTAAATTTTTTGCTTTTCCTATGTATAATATTTCATTTCTAACTGAAATCATCTTGTAAACTCCACTTTTAGAAGGAAGTTTTAAAGATATTTTTTTAATATTATTTATGCCGTTTTTTAGATTTAATAATGTCATAATTTTTTTATATTTTTTTTTAATATAAAACCTACATCTGTATTTTTTTTTGATATATCACATTTAACTATTTTAATTTTAATTTTAGTAACATCATTAATTTTTTGAAACTCCTCTGCTAATTTGTTAGCTAGCGTTTCTACTAATTTAATATGCCCATATTTATGAATATTTTCTAAAGAATTTAAAATATTTTGGTAGCACACAGTACTAGATAGTTTATCTGACGTTATTCTTCTTTTTATGTTTAATTTTACTGATATTTTTATTTTTTGCTTATTTTTTTTTTCTTCTGGATAGACACCTATCAAGCAATAAGTAATAAAATTTTTTACAAAAATTATATTTTTTTCCATTTTAATCTTTTAATTTTAAAGTATTACTTACTTGCCCCCAGCCTAAATGCTGCCCCCCATCTAAAGTAATTATTTGCCCTGTAATTGATGGTATGGATAGTAAATAGATTACAGTTTTTGCTATTTCTTTAGGATTACTTCCTATTTTTAACGGCATGTTTTTACATTGATTTAAGAATTCTTTCTCTGTTTGAAACTTGCTTTTGATAACAGGGCCTGGGCCAATAGCATTTACTTTAATTTTGGGGGCTAGTTCTAATGCAAGGGTTCTAGTAAGTGTCCACAAAGCAGATTTTGAGATTGTATAACTAAGAAAATGAGGAGTTAAATTTAAAACTCTCTGGTCTATTATATTTATAATATCGCCGTTTTTATTTTTAGGTAAATTTTCATAAAAGAGTTTAGATAAAATCATAGGCCCATTTAAATTTGCAGAAATATGCTTATCCCACTTTTTTGATTTAATAGTTTTTAAGTTATCATACTCAAATATTGAAGCATTATTTATCAAGCAATCTATATAGCCAAATTCTTTTTTAGCTATATAGAAAGCCTTTTCTAGTTCATCCTTTATACAAAGATCTGCCTTTACACATATTGCTACTTTTTTTTTTTTATTTATTTCTCTACAAAGTTTTTTTGCAGATGCAGAAGATTTATTATAATGAATTACCACATTACAGTCTAAAGTTGATAGAGATTTACTAATTTCAGCTCCAATTCTCTTAGCTGCGCCTGTAATGAAAACATTTTTTTTTGCTAGCATATTTATATATTTAACTCACTCTTTTCTAGTTTTGAAATTTCATCTCTAATTTCAGCTGCTCTTTCAAAGTTTAGCTCTTCAGCTTCTTTATACATTTCTAATTTAAGTTGTTTCAAATACTTCTTTAAATTATGTCCTGGTTTAATTTTTGTTACTTCTTCAGATTGATTATTATCTTTTTGGGTAATTTCATCAACTAAGTTTTCTACTCTTTTATTAATTGATTTTGGAGTAATGTTATTTTTCTCATTCCATGCTATTTGTTTTTTCCTTCTTCTATCAGTTTCTGCTAACGCTTCTTTAATGGACTTAGTAATGGTGTCAGCATAAATTAAAACTTTACCATTTATATTTCTTGCAGCTCTTCCAATGGTTTGAATTAATGATGTTCTAGATCTAAGAAAGCCTTCTCTGTCAGCATCTAAGATTGCGACCATAGAGCACTCAGGAATATCTAATCCTTCTCTTAGAAGATTTATTCCAACTAATACGTCAAATTCACCTAGCCTAAGGTCTCTTATAATTTCCATTCTTTCAACAGTATCAATATCGGAATGCAGATATTTAACTTTAACCCCGTTATCTTTTAAAAAATCTGTAATATTTTCAGCCATCTTTTTTGTAAGTGTAGTTACCAAAATTCTTTCATTTTTTTTTATAACATTTTGTATTTCATGTAAGAGATCATCAATTTGATTTTTAGCAGGTTTAACTATACAAATAGGATCAACCAGTCCAGTAGGTCTTATGACCTGTTCAGCAAACACTCCTTCTGTTTTATTTAACTCCCATTCTCCCGGAGTTGCCGATATAAATATTGTTTTAGGCCTCATATATTCCCATTCTTCAAATTTTAATGGTCTATTATCTTTGCAAGACGGAAGTCTAAATCCATGTTCAGATAGTGTAGTTTTTCTGCTGAAATCTCCTTTGAACATGCCTCCAATTTGTGGAACAGTAACATGACTTTCATCAATAAATAGTAAACTATTATTAGGTATATATTCAAAAAGTGTGGGAGGCGGTTCTCCAGGCTTTCTACCAGATAAATATCTAGAGTAGTTTTCTATTCCTTGGCAGGAACCAGTAGTTATTAACATCTCTAAATCATATTTAGTTCTTTGCTCAAGTCTTTGCGCTTCAAGAAGTTTTTTTTCTTTTTCAAACTCTTTTAATCTAATCTTTAAATCTTTTTTTATTTCTTCTATAGCTGTCTTAAGTGTAGGTTTTTCGGTGATATAGTGACTATTAGCATAAATTCTTACTTTATTTAAATTAGAAATTTTTTTTCCAGTAAGAGGGTCTATTTCAGTTATTTTTTCAACAGTATCACCAAAAAATTCTATTCTCCAAGATCTATCTTCTAAGTGTGCAGGAAAAATTTCTAATATATCGCCTTGTACTCTTATGTTTCCTCTATTAAAAGATAAGTTATTTCTTTTATATTGCATATTAATAAAATCTTTTACTAATTTGTCTCGAGAAACTTGATCATTAACCTCAACGTCTATAATCATTTTTGAATAGGTTTCAACAGGACCCAATCCATAAATACACGAGACAGATGCAACTATAATGACGTCTTTTCTCTCAAACATAGATCTGGTTGCAGAGTGTCTTAATCGATCAATATGCTCATTTATGGAAGAATCTTTTTCTATGAATGTATCTGTTCGAGGCACATAAGCTTCAGGTTGATAATAATCATAATAGGACACAAAGTATTCTACAGCATTATTTGGAAAAAGAGTCTTCATTTCACCATATAGTTGAGCTGCTAAGGTTTTATTGGGTGCCATAATTAATGCAGGTCTTTGAGAAGATTGTATTACATTTGCCATAGTAAATGTTTTTCCAGATCCAGTGACACCCAGTAGCACCTGATTTTTTTCTTTTTTATTTATTCCGTTAATTAATTCAGAAATGGCTTGTTTTTGATCTCCTGATGGACAATATTCAGATTTAAGCTCAAAATAGCCCTCCTTTTTATTAGGAAACAGTCCATCAACAGATTGTTTGTTAATTTTTAGCATTTTCCCATTTATTATCTTCTAAAAAGTTTCTGATTCTGCATATAGCTTCTTTAATATTTTCCTCAGAATTAGCATACGATATTCTTAAATATCCTTCTCCAAATTCTCCAAAACTTTTTCCAGATACAGTAGTAATGCCTAAATGATATAAAAGAAAGTCTTGCAATTGGTCAGATGTTAATCCAGTTTTTTTTATAGAGGGTAATACATAGAATGCTCCTTTACTAGAATTACAGCTGAAACCATCTATAGAGTTAAGTTCTTTGCTAATCATTTCTCCTCTTTTTTCAAAAATTTGGTTCATATTATCCACACAATCTTGTGGGCCTTTTAATGCTGCTATAGCCGCGTATTGTGTTGCTGTATTAGTACAGGAAAATGAATTTATATTTAATCTTTCAGACATCTTTACATATTTTGTGGGCCATACACTATAACCTATCCTCCAACCAGTCATAGCAAAGGTTTTAGACCATCCATCTAAGACTATTAATCTATCTCTAATTTGAGGGTAGGATAGCAATGATATAAATTCATTGCCTTTATATACAATTCTACTATAAATTTCGTCAGAAAGTATTTTTACATGTGGATTATCATCTAAAATTTCAACAATCTTATCCATATCTATTTTACTAATTAATCCTCCTGTTGGATTAGAAGGAGAATTCAAAATTATTAAACTAGTATTTTTATTTATCAAAGACTTTAGTTTTTCAATATCAACATTGAAATCAGTTTTATCTTCAAGTATCATTGGCACCGCTTTAGCACCTGTATAATTAATGACACTCTCATAGATTGGAAACCCAGGGTTGGGATAGATTATTTCATTATTTTTACCTCCAAACATTAAAATAGCATGCCACATAGTAACTTTTCCACCTGGTACTATTAAAATATTATCAGGGTCTACTTTAGTATTTCTTCTTTTAAGTATATCGTGGCAAACTGCTTCTCTCAATTCCAACAAACCATTTGCAGGTGTATAACCATGTTTGCCATCATTTAAAGCCTTAACAGCTGCTTCAACAATGTGATCAGGGGTACTAAAATCAGGTTGCCCTATACCTAAATTAATTATATTTTTCCCTTCATTTTTAAGTTTTTCAGCTTTTCCTAGAATAACAAAAGCATTTTCAGTACCTAAATTTAATAAATTTGGATTAATAGTATTCCTCCTAATTTTTTTAAAAAAAAATAACAATAAAATATTAAAATAGTTTATAACATAAATATGCCTAAAAATAGTTTTATATCTACTAGAGTAGACAATATTAAACCATCACCAACAATGGAGGTAACATCAAAAGCTAGAGAACTAAAAGCAGCAGGTAAAGATATTATTGGACTAGGCGCAGGAGAACCAGATTTTGATACTCCTTTACATATCAAAGAAGCTGCAATTAAAGCTATAAAAGAGGGGCAAACAAAATATACTGCAGTTGATGGTATACCTGAACTAAAAAAAGCTATTATTAATAAATTTAATAAAGAAAATAATATTGTTTATAAAAACTCAGAAGTTTCTGTAGCAACAGGAGGAAAACAAGTTTTATACAATGCATTTCAAGCAACAGTAAACAAAGGAGATGAAATAATAATTCCTGCACCTTACTGGGTTTCTTACCCTGATATGGTTATATTGGCTCAAGGTAATCCAGTTTTTATAGCAACAAAAAAAGAAAATAACTTTAAGTTAACTGTAGATATGTTGGAGAAAGTTATAAATGAAAAGACTAAATGGATAATTTTAAATTCACCATCAAATCCCACTGGAACTTGCTATTCCCGAGAGGAACTAAAGGAAATAGGAGAATTTTTAAAGAAATATGAAAATGTATTAATATTGACAGATGATATTTATGAAAAAATAACATATGAGAATTTTATTTTTTCTACTATGGCAGAAGTATTGCCTGAATTAAAATCTAGAATACTAACTGTAAACGGAGTATCAAAAGCTTACTCAATGACGGGATGGAGAATAGGTTATGCAGGAGGTCCGGAGTTCTTAATAAAATCAATGGCAAAGATACAATCACAATCAACATCAAACCCTACATCTATAAGTCAATATGCAGCATTAGAGGCTTTGACAAGCTCTAATAGTTTTTTAAGTGAAAATAATGCTGTTTTTTATAGAAGAAGAAACTTAATATTAGATTTGATAAATAAGTCAAAAGGTTTAGAGTGTAATGTTCCTAATGGAGCATTTTATATTTTCCCATCTTGTGAAAAACTGATAGGTCTTAGAACGCAAGAAGGAAAAATTATTAATAACTCATCAGATTTTAGTAAGTATTTATTAGAAGAAGTAGGGGTTGCAGTAGTACCAGGTATAGCATTTGGAATGGAAAATTTTTTTAGAATTTCATATGCTACTTCTGATGAAATATTAAAAGAAGCAGGCTCCAGAATAAAAGATGCTTGCAGTCGACTTAATTAAGAATAAGCTTAATAATTTTCTTTCACCAAAGGTATCCATTTTTTTATATTTTCAATTCTAGTTTTACTTGAGGGATGAGTGCTTAAAAACTCTGGTGTTCTGTTCCCTGAATTAAGTTTGTCCATTCTTTCCCACATTTTATATGACTCATCAAGGTCATATCCTGCAAAATGCATAAAAACTAACCCTAAATAATCAGCCTCTGCCTCATGACTTCTACTAAATGGTAGCATAACTCCAAAAGTAGTAAAATAATCATAAAGTTTCCTACTATCACCAGTTAAAGGTCTTCCAATAAGAAGTTTTTCAACTGCCATAGTTCCTAGATCAAGTATTAGTCCTTGGCTAGCCCTTTCTGATCCATGTCTAGCTACAGCATGAGCAATTTCATGTCCCATTAATGCAGCAATAGAAGCTTCATTATTAGCAATTTCTAATATCCCAGAATAAACAGCCATTTTTCCTCCTGGCATACACCATGCATTTTTAACTTCTTTATTATCCACTAAAACGACTTCCCAAGCAAAGTTAGAGGTAGGATCTTTTTTGCCTTCTGATTTGTAAAAATTTTTTATGGCAGTTTTAATATTATTTGTAACTTTATTAATTTTATCAATTTCTTTACCACTTTCTATTAATTTAGTTTTACTTTTAAAGTCTTTATATGCTTTGAATGCTTCAGGGTAAATTACATCATCACCTAATATCATAAGTTGTTTTCGATCAGTAATAGAAACTGAGGTACAAGCAGTTAAAAAAACTATATAAATTAATGCAAATACTGTTTTCATCTACTATAATATACTTGTGTTAATAAAAAAAAAAAAGAGCTTTAATTTTAAAGAAAGTCTAGTTACAGAAGAAAAATACTACCTTAATAGAAGAAAATTAATAAAAGGTTTGGGAAGCCTATTAATTTTTCCAAGTTTTACTCCTTCAATTCTGAGTAAGAATATTAATTACGATATTACATCTAGAGAGCCAACTAAATTTGAGGTTTTAACAAAATATAATAATTATTTTGAATTTGGAACTAGTAAGGAAATATGGAAAGCATCACAAAAACTTAATACTGAAAACTGGAAAATAAGTGTTACAGGAGGAAAATATAGTGGCAAAGAAATTTCACTAGACTCTGTAATTAAAAACTTTCAATTAGAAGAAAGAATATATAAATTTAGATGTGTTGAAGCATGGTCTATGATAGTTCCTTGGTATGGTTTTCAACTATCAGAATTATTGAAGTTTTTAGAACCAGAAACAGATACAAAATATATTTCCTTTAAAACTTTTTTTGATCCAGAAGTTGCTTTCAATCAAAAACAAACTTGGTATCCGTGGCCTTATCAAGAGATAATAACTTTAGAAGAAGCAAATAACCCGCTAGCTTTTATAGCTACAGGGTTATATGGAAAAAAATTACCAAATCAAAATGGTGCGCCTATAAGATTAGTATTGCCTTGGAAGTACGGCTTTAAATCAATAAAATCAATAGTAAAAATAGAATTTTTAAAAGAGAGAGAGAAATCTTTTTGGGAAACTATAGCTCCAAAGGAATATGGCTTTTGGGCAAATGTAAATCCTAAAGTTCCTCACAGAAGATGGAGCCAAGAGTTTGAAAAAGATATAGGTACTGGAAAAAAATATCCTACAAAAATTTTTAATGGCTATGAAAAATGGGTTAGCTATCTTTATAAAGGTGTTGATAGTAATTCGTTATTTTTTTGATTCAATAAACTTTTCAGCTTCTAGAGCTGCCATACAACCAAAGCCTGCCGCAGTCACTGCTTGTCTGAAATTTTTATCATGTACGTCTCCAGCTGCAAAAACTCCTTTTTTATTAGTAAAAACTTGATTGTTTACTTTTAGATACCCTTCATTGTCTAATTCTAATTTATTTATAAATAAATCAGTGTTAGGTTTGTGTCCAATTGCAACAAAGATACCATCTACATCCAATAAAGAATAGGAATTGTCCTTTGAGGATTTAATAGAAATACTTTTTACTAATTTAGGGTTCTCATTACCATTAATATCAACTACAACTGAGTTCCATAAAAAAGAAATCTTTTTATTCGAAAAAGCTCTTTTTTGAAGAATCTTTTCAGCTCTTAGTTGATCTCTCCTATGAATTAATATTACTTCTTTGGCAAATTTGGTTAAGAATAATGCTTCTTCGACAGCAGTATTACCTCCTCCAATAACAGCAACTTTTTTGTTTTTAAAGAAAAATGCATCACAGGTTGCACAGGCTGAAACACCATGACCTCTAAATTTTTCTTCATTTTTTAAGCCTAGCCATTTTGCACTAGCACCTGTTGCTATTATGATTGATTCAGTAATAAATGTGGTATTATTACTTGTTAAAGTATAAGGATATTGTTCTAAATTAATTTCACTAATCTGCTCATTGTAAGTTTGACAACCAACATTCTCAGCTTGTTTTATCATATTTTGCATTAAGTCTGGTCCCAATACTGGGTCTTCAAAACCAGGGTAATTTTCTACATCTGTGGTTATGGTTAACTGTCCTCCAGGTTGGCTACCATTTATCATTATAGGGTTAAGGCCAGATCTTGCAGCATAAATTGCTGCTGTACATCCAGCGGGACCAGATCCTAATATGATTAATTTAGAATTAATTTTTTTCATTGTTTGATAATACTTAATATTTCTTTGCTAATTTTTTTTGTAGTATTAAAAGTTTTAATGTTATCGCATTTTTTCAATAAACTTTCAAATGGATAAGCATACCCTTCATCAATTAACTTTTTGCAAAATTTTATATGTTTTGTGGAACAAAACTTTTTATTAAAAATAATTCTTACAGGCTTTTCATATTGACATAATTGGCTTACCATTGATACAGAATCTCCGGTTACTACAAATTCATCTGCGTAGGCTATCATTTCTTTTATTGGATTTTTTACTTTATTAATTTTAGGGTGAAATATAATTTTAAAAAACTTATTTTTTTTACCCCATTTATCTATTAATTTTATAATATTATCAGGTGTTCTTCTACTTGTAGAAATTAAAATGGAACCTTGCTTCATTTTATTTAAAGTTTCTGTAAACATATAATTAATTGTATGAGATTTTAATTTATACCTACCATGATTTCCACCAATTAAAATTGATATTATGGGCTTAGTTTTGTAGGGATTTTTTTTGATTCTAATAATATCAAAAGGAGCAGGACTTCCTAACGTTTTTATTACACGGTCACTTGATTTTACATTATCGTGAAAAGGAGTAAATATTAAATTACACTTCCTTATGTTTAAAGATAGTTTAGGGTACATTAAGTGAATAAAATAGGTAGTATCAGAAAATAATGATTTTAATTTACTAGCTAGAGGAAACGTTCTTCTACCACATGATAATATAAGGCTTGGTTTAGTTTTAATTTTTTTAATATCAAAGTTTTTAATATGTGAAAAACCACCAAATATTTGCAAAACAAAATTTGGCAAATTTGCTAACCAATTATATTTAATATCTAATATTTTATAGGGTAGATGTAATTCATCTAAAATAGCAAACATCTGATTTCTATTACCAATGCGGTTATCTAATATTGCTAAAATATGAAATTCTTTTTTAATTTTATAAGAATTCAATATTTTCTACTTCATATTCTTTTGATCCACCTGGCGAGTATACTTCTACAGTATCATCAACTTTTTTACCAAGTAGAGCTCGTGCAAGTGGAGAAGAAATTGATATTTTACCACTTTCAACATCAGCTTCTTCAGTTCCAACAATTTGGTATACTATTTGTTTTTTCTTTCCTACTTCACCTAGTGTTACTGTTGCGCCAAAAATGACTTTATTACTTTTTAATTTTTTTGTAATTATTATTTCTGCACGACTAATTTTATTTTCCAAATCTGCTATTCTTCCTTCTATAAAGCTTTGTTTTTCTTTTGCAGCGTGATATTCGGCATTTTCTGATAGATCACCATGTTCTCTTGCTTCGGCAATAGCTTTTATTACACTTGGTCTCTCTGTAGATTTAAGTATTTTTAGCTCTTCTTCTAATTTTTCAAATCCAATATTAGTAATAGGTATTTTATCCATATTTCTCTCTAATAATAAATTAAATTAAATAAATCACTTTTATATGAAAATATTAATAGGATTGCAACGATTTTATATTCAATTTATTTTCATTCAAATTCTCAAGTGCCAATAATACGGATTTACAACCAGATATAGTAGTGTAGTAAGGCACATTTGTATGAAGAGCTGCTTGTCTTAATGAAAAGCTATCAGATATAGATTGATTACCCTCTGTGGTATTAAAGATTAATGCTATATTTTTATTTTTTATCATATCTACTATATGAGGTCTTCCTTCTATTACTTTATTCACAAAGCTTACATTAATTTTTTCAGCTTTTAAAAAATTACCTGTTCCTTTAGTGCATACAAGTTTATACCCTAATTTTACCAATTTTTTACAAATTTCTTTAATAAAAGGTTTATCTTTATCTTTAACAGAAATGAAAATATTACCTTTAGAAGGTATGTGAATGCCTGTGGCAATTTGTGATTTTGCAAAAGCTCTTCCAAAGTTAACATCTAATCCCATAACTTCTCCAGTAGATTTCATCTCTGGCCCTAGAAGCACGTCTACCCCTTTAAATTTTTTGAATGGAAATACTGCTTCTTTTACAGCAAACTTCTTTTTAGAATACCAGGGTAATAAAGCTTTAATATTAATCTTTTTTCCTATCATACACTTAGCTGCTATTTTAGCTATCTGATTACCAGTTGCTTTTGCCACAAATGGAACTGTTCTGCTAGCTCTTGGATTAACCTCCAATATATACAATAATTCATTTTTATTCTCATATTTGACTGCAAATTGAATATTAAGTAGTCCTACTACTTTTAATTTTTTTGCAATTAACTTAGTTTGCCTTATAATTTTTTTTATTATTTTTTCACTAAGTGAATAAGGAGGTAAAGAGCATGCAGAATCTCCAGAGTGAATACCAGCTTCTTCAATATGTTCCATAATCCCAGCAATAAAAACATTTTTTCCATCAGATAGAGCATCAACGTCTACTTCTACGGCATCATTTAAAAATTTATCAATTAGAATTGGTTTATCTCCAAAGGCATCAACAATATTATTTACATATTTTTCTAAATCATTTTCATTATAAATAATTTGCATAGCTCTACCACCAAGCACATAGGAGGGCCTTAGGATTACCGGATATGAGATTTTTTTCGCTATAGACTTTACTTTATTAGAGGTTTTAGCAATACCATTTTCTGGCTGTTTAAGGTTATTTTTAATAAGAAATTTTTTGAATTTTTCTCTATCTTCTGCTAGGTCAATTGAAGCAGGACTTGTGCCAATTACTGGTATGTTAAGCCTCTCTAAATCTTTTGATAATTTAAGGGGAGTTTGCCCACCGAATTGTATGATTAACCCTAATAATTGCCCTTTAGATTTTTCTAATTTAACAATTTCTAAAATATCTTCTAAGGTTAAGGGTTCGAAGTATAACTTATCTGAGGTATCATAATCAGTAGAAACTGTTTCAGGGTTACAATTAATCATTATAGATTCTATGTTTTCGCTAGATAATGCATACGAAGCATGAACACAACAATAGTCAAATTCTATACCTTGCCCTATTCTATTTGGGCCACCTCCCAAAATGATAACTTTTTTCTTTTTTGATATTATATTTTCCATTTCATAACTTAAACTTTGATAAGGAATTTCATATGAAGAGTATAAATATGATGTATTTGTTTTAAATTCCCCGGCACATGTATCAACTTTAAAAAAGTTTGGGAAGATATTAAACTTATTTCTTAACTTATAGATTTGATTTTCACTAGATTTTGTTAATTCAGCTATTTTAAAATCTGAAAAACCTAATAGTTTACTTTGATAAAGAAGATCACTGGTAATATTTTTTTTATTTTTTTTTATCACTGTTTCAAAGTTGACTATTTCTTGTATTTTTTTTAAAAACCAATGGTCTATTTTGCAACTTTCATAAATTTGATTGAGTTCTATATTTTCTCTAAACGCTTGAGCAACATATAAAATCCTTTTTGGGGAGGGTGTAGATAACTTGGATAAAATAAAATTTTTTCTATCTTCTTGATCTAAATATATTTCATCAAAACCATTCAATCCAGTTTCCAAGGATCTTAAGGCTTTTTGAAAGCTTTGTTCAAAAGTTCTTGCTATTGACATTACTTCACCAACTGATTTCATAGCTGAAGTAAGTGTTTTGCTTGCACCTGAAAACTTTTCAAATGCAAATCTAGGTATTTTAGTAACTACGTAATCTATGCTAGGTTCGAAGGAGGCAGGTGTAACTGAGGTAATTTCATTAGATATTTCATCAAGCGTGTATCCAACTGCCAATCTTGCTGCAACTTTTGCAATTGGAAATCCTGTAGCTTTAGATGCTAAGGCTGATGATCTTGATACTCTGGGATTCATTTCTATTACAACCATTTTCCCATTTTTAGGATTAACAGCGAATTGAACATTAGAGCCTCCTGTTTCAACTCCTATTTCCCTTAAAACAGCAATAGATGCATTTCTCATTTTTTGATATTCTTTATCCGTTAAGGTTAAGGCTGGAGCAACTGTAATAGAATCTCCTGTATGAACACCCATAGGATCAATATTTTCTATCGAACAAACAATTATTGCATTATCGTTTTTATCTCTGACAACTTCCATTTCATATTCTTTCCATCCTAAAACTGATTGTTCTACGAGAACTGTGCTCTCAGGAGAAGCATCAATTCCTGCAGAAACTATGTCTTTAAACTCTTCTATGTTATAGGCAATACCTCCCCCAGTTCCTCCTAATGTGAAGGATGGTCTAATGATTACAGGCAAAGATAATTTTTTTAAAACTTTAAGCCCATCTGATAATGAAGATACTTGATAACTTTTTGGAGTGTTCAGTCCAATTTTACTCATTGCCTTACAAAATAGTTCTCTATCTTCAGCTTTGTTTATAGCATCAACAGAAGCACCAATTAATTCAACTTTATTTTTTTTTAAAATATTTGAATTATAAAGTTCTATAGCTAGGTTGAGTGCAGTTTGTCCTCCCATTGTAGGTAAAACTGCATCAGGTTTTTCTTTTGATATTATTTTTTCCAAACAGTCTAAGGTTAAAGGTTCAATGTAGGTAACATCTGCAAACTCTGGATCAGTCATTATTGTAGCGGGGTTTGAATTTACAAGAATTACTCTATATCCTTCTTCCATCAAAACTTTGCAAGCTTGAGACCCTGAATAATCAAATTCACATGCCTGACCTATTACAATAGGACCTGCTCCTATGACTAAAATTGACTTTATATCAGTTCTTTTCGGCATATTTTAGATTAAGATATTTTGTTTAAATTTATTAAATAAATACCTAGAATCATGGGGTCCTGGAGAAGCTTCTGGATGATACTGGACACTAAAGAAAGGCTTTGATCTATGTTCTATTCCCTGAATAGTTTTATCAAATAATGAAATATGGCTTACTTTGATGTCTTGTACCAATGTTTTAGGATCAATCATAAAGCCATGATTTTGGCTAGTAATTTCAATTTTATTATTGTTTAGATTTTTTACAGGTTGATTAACTCCGTGATGACCATGGTGCATTTTAATGGTATTAGCTCCTAAGGCTAGGCCAAGAATTTGATGGCCTAAACAAATTCCAAATAAGGGCATATTGTTTTTAACTAATTTTTTTATAGTTTGTAAAACTAACCTTGAAGTAGCAAAAGGGTCACCTGGACCATTAGATAGAAATACACCTCTGGGCTTAAATTTCATAATTTGGTCATAACTGTGTGTGTAAGGGACCACAGTAACTCTAAAGTTGTTTTCTAAAAAGAGGTCTAAAATATTCTTTTTACAGCCAAAATCTATTGCTACTATATCTATTTTATTTTTAGATTTAGTAATATTTTTATAAACATAGGGTTTTTTACAAGAAACAAGCTTGGCTAGGTCATTATTACGTATACCTGACCAATCTGCTGTCTTTTTAACTAAAGATTTTATATTTAGGTTTTTTTTAACACCATTTATTAGAGTTGCTTTTAAGGCCCCTTTTTCTCTAACTTTTATAGTCAAGTTTCTAGTATTTAAATTAGTAACTCCGATAACATTATTTTGAATTAACCACTTATTTAGAGACTTTAAAGATCTCCAATTTGAGTAATGATTAGATAATTCCCTAAATATAACACCATTCAAAAATATTTTTTTATTTTCTATATCTTCATTATTAACTCCGGTGATTCCTATATGTGGAAATGTAAACATTAAAATTTGTGAAGCATAAGAGGGGTCGGAAATAGCCTCTTGATAGCCTGTCATTGCAGTATTAAAACAAAGCTCCCCGGTAATCTGGCCTTTTGACCCTATTCCTAAACAAGGAAAAATATCTCCATTTTCTAATATTAAAGTAGCTTTTGAGAAATTAGAAATATTACTTTTAAAAAACATTTTCTAGACTATTAAACAACAAAGTTTATAATGCAATAGTTAAATTAGAATTTTATAATTTTTTTATCAAGTAATTAATTTTTAGAGTATTATGTTAATACAGAAAATCAAACAAGATCTAGTTAGCCATATAAAGTCTGGTGATAAAATTAAAATATCAATTACAAGACTATTAATTGCTGCATTAAAAGACAAAGAAATTTCCCTTAGAAACAATCAAGATTTTGATGAGTTAATTAATGATAATATTGTAATGGAAATTATTAACAAAATGATTAAACAAAGAAAAATTGCAGCTCAAACATACGAAAAGGCTAATAGATCTGATTTAGCAGAAAAAGAACTTCAAGAAGCTAAGCTTTTAAGCCATTACCTTCCTTCGCAATTATCAGAAGATCAACTTAATGCAAAAGTTGAAGAAATAATAAAGGAAGTTGATGCGAAGTCTTTAAGAGATATGAGTAAGGTAATGAAAATAATTAAAGAAAATTTAAGTGGTAAATGTGATATGCAGATGGCAAGTAATTTAGTTAAAAGAAAATTACCTGGATAACAATGAAAGATAATGTAGATTATGCTAAAATTATAAAAGCAAAGATAAATTTAGTAGATTTTTTAAGTAAAGATTTAAGACTTTTTAAGTCTGGTTCTAATTATAAGGCATTATGTCCTTTTCATAACGAAAAAACTCCCTCTTTTACTATTAATCAAGACAAAAACAGTTTTAACTGCTTTGGATGTGGTGTATCTGGAGATGTTTTCAGTTATGTGATGGAAAAATATAAAATTGGCTTTAAAGAAGCTTTAAAAATTCTAGCAAATGAAGTAGGAGTTAATTTAAAGAATACTAGTTATTCTAGTTTAAAAAAATCTACAGAAAATAAAGCTAATTATTTACACATTATGAACTTAATAAGCAATTTTTATAATGAAAATCTCAAAAAAAACTATTTAAATAACGAACACATTAGCACTTTTCTTAAAACAAAAAATATAGATACCACAACAATTGAAAAATTTCATTTAGGTTATTCTGAAGACTTTTTAAGTGTAATTAAATTTTTAAATAAAAAAGGTTTTGATGACAAAATATTAACAGATTTAAATATTTTTAAAAAAAACTCTAATAATAAAATATATGATTTGTATTCAAAGAGAATAATTTTTCCTATAAAAGATAAACTTAATAATACCATAGGTTTTGGAGGTAGGATTTTAGAAGGGATTGGTCCAAAATATATTAACAGCTCGGAAAATGAATTTTTTAAAAAAAGGTCTCTTCTTTACAATATGAATAATTTAAAAAATATTAAGTCAAAACTAGATAAATTATTTTTAGTTGAAGGTTATACTGATGTAATTGCAATGGAAAAAGCAGGTTTTAATTCAGTTGCCCCGCTTGGAACAGCTGTTTCTCAGGAACAATTAAACTTAGCTTGGCAATATAATAATGAACCAATTATATTTTTTGATGGAGATAAAGCCGGTAAACATGCTTCTTTTAGAGTTTTAGATATAGCTCTGCAACACCTAGGAGTAGAAAGGTCGTTAAGTTTTATTTTTCCAGACAACTCAGAAGACCCTGACACTATACTTAATAAAATAAATGGTAAGGATATACTTAAATCCTTACTAGAAAATAAATCTAGTTCTATTGAAACATTAATAAAATCTGAATTAATAGAAAATATGAATACTCCTGAAAGAATATTATTATTTAAAAAAAATTTATCAAATAAGATCAATAAGATAGAAAATACAGAAATTAAAAATTTGTATAAGTATGTAATTAATGAAAAAATACAAGAAAGCTTAAAGGAAAGCATTAAAAAAACAGACTATAACCCTGTAAAAATTAATAAAGACCATCAATTCATAAAAAAATATAAGGATAGAAAAGAAGAACAGTTTGTTTTAAGAAGAGAAAGATCTATATTAGGTGCTATGATTAATAATTTTAATTTATTAAAAAATAATGATGAAATACTCGCTGAAGTTCATATTAGTAATAATGAACTTTCTATATTGAGAGATAATATAATTGAAATAATATCCAAAAAGGATATCAATGAGTCTTTGCAATTGAAAGAAAGTTTGATAAATAAAGGATTATCACAAATTATAAAAAGACATTTTAATACTCGTGATTGCATACAATTCTCTTTAATAGAAAATTACGCAAATGAAAAAACTAATATAAATAATGCAAACAAAGCTTTTTTGGATATAATTAATTTGCAAGAAGAATGGCATAAAAGAAAAAATAAAAACTTGTCAAATACCATACAGAAGTTATAAATATTTATGAATAAAAAAGCAGTACAAATTTCACAAGAAGAACTCACTAATAAAACAGTTAGAAGAATATATAATCGTGGTAAAAGAAAAGGTTATGTATCTCCTGAATATATAGAGAAAACAATTAAAAATAAAAATATACCTAGAGAAAAAATCGAAGAAATACTAGAAGTATTCAAAAATGAAGATATTAAGGTTATAGATGAAGCTCAAGCTGCTTTAATGCCAGTAGTTAAAAAGAAAAGAGGCAGAAAAAAAGGCTCTACTAATAAAAAAACATCTAAAGGTTTAGGAACTGGAGGTGATGATTTAGAAGAAGGTGAAGATATATTGGGTAAAACAGATGATCCAGTTCGAATGTACCTTAGAGAAATGGGGGGAGTTGAACTATTATCAAGAGAAGGTGAAATAGCTATAGCTAAAAGAATAGAGGCTAGTAGGTCGACTATGATGGTAGGGATATTTGGCAGTCCTAGCTCCTTGGATATAATTTCTGATTGGGACAAAAAACTTTCAAAGGGAGATATGCTTTTAAGAGAAATAATAGACTGTGAAAGTACGTACAACAAAACTCCTGAAGGTAAGGCAAATGTTAAAACTGCTGATAATGCATTAGATGCTACTTCTGGAAAGTTTATGCTTAGTAAAAATTTAGTTAATTCCAATTTTGATGAAGTTACTGATGAGGTTAAAAAAGAGCCTGAAGTTTTTAATAAAAAAGATCAAACTAGTAATAAAGAAAATAAAAACACAAATTATGAAAACACAGAAGGTGACTCTGACAACGAAGATGAGGATGATGAATTTTTATCGCTTACATCTATAGAAGAAATTATTAAGCCTTCAATTAGTAAGGCTTTTAAAAGAATTAAACAAATTAAGAAAAGTTTTTTAAGAGTAAATGCTGCAAAGTTTGATTTTGCTACCTCAGGAAAACAGATAAAGGAAAGTATACAAAAAAAAGAAGTAGAGTTGATTAAAGAACTAACTGATATTTTTGATAACATAATACTTAACAATAATGCAATAGAGTTTTTGGTTGACGTTGTTTACGGAAAAAATAAAAAAGTTTTAAATATTGAAACAGCCTTTCTGAAAATGGCTAGAAAAAAAAATGTAGATATTTCATTATTTAAAGAACTTTTTTTAGGAAGAGAAATAGAAAAAAACTGGTTTAGAAAAGTTTCTTACATTAAAGATAAAAAATGGAAAAACTTTTTATCTTCTGATAAAGAGAGTATTAAAAATATTATTAAGGAATTACATAAAGTATCTGAGGAAATGGGAATTCCAGTTTCCGAAATCAAACTTATTGCTGACAGAATACAAAGAGGAGAAAGAGAATGTAATAGGGCTAAGCAGGAAATGATAGAAGCAAACCTTCGTTTAGTTATATCTATTGCAAAAAAATATACTAATAGAGGACTTCAATTTCTTGACTTAATTCAAGAGGGTAATATTGGGTTAATGAAAGCTGTAGATAAGTTCGAATATAGAAGAGGTTATAAGTTCTCTACTTATGCCACTTGGTGGATTAGACAAGCTATTACAAGGTCGATTGCTGATCAGGCTAGAACTATAAGAATTCCAGTTCATATGATTGAAACTATAAACAAGCTTGTTAGAACGTCAAGACAGATGTTGCATGAAACTGGAAGAGAACCTTCACCTGAAGAGCTAGGAAAGTTTTTGGATATGCCTTTGGATAAAGTTAGAAAGGTAATGAAAATTGCTAAGGAACCAGTGAGTCTTGAAACACCAATAGGTGATGAAGATGATACTAATTTAGGTGACTTTATTCAGGATGTAAATGCAATAATTCCTCTAGATGCAGCTATAAACACTAATTTAAGAGAAGCAACTACAAAAATTTTATCTTCATTAACTGCAAGAGAAGAAAGGGTTCTTAGAATGAGGTTCGGGATAGGTATGAATAGTGATCACACACTTGAAGAAGTAGGACAACAATTTTCAGTAACAAGAGAAAGAATAAGACAAATAGAAGCTAAAGCGTTAAGAAAACTTAAACATCCTTCAAGGTCAAAAAAGTTAAAGAGTTTTCTTGACAATTAACAATTAAGGGCCTGTAGCTCAGTTGGTTAGAGCAAACCGCTCATAACGGTTTGGTCGTAGGTTCGAGTCCTACCGGGCCCACCATTAAGGACAATTTTTGATAAAAATTACTAACTAATTAAGGTTAAATATGGTATTATGTTTAATTTTAGGGAGGATTATATGTTTGGATTAGAAGCCAAAGTATTATGGCTATTTGTGTTCGTAGCACTTTACTGGTCATACTGCATTTATTGGGGCATTAAAGGTGCAAGGCAATCAAAAACAGCTGGAGATTACTTTATCGCAGGAAGGTCAATATCAATTTGGGTTTTCGTTCTAGCAGCTACGGCGACGTCATTTTCTGGCTGGACTTTTATGGGGCATCCAGGTTTAATTTATAGAGACGGTTTTCCATATGCATATGCTTCTTTTTATGCTATTACAATACCTTTTACTGGGGTGCTATTTTTAAAGAGACAGTGGATGATAGGTAAGAAGTTTGGCTTTCTAACACCAGGTGAAATGTTTTCTAATTACTTTAGGTCAGATACTATTAGAATATTAGTTGTATTAGTGGCTTTAGTATTTTCTGTTCCATACTTGGGAATTCAACTCCGTGCATCTGGATTTCTTTTTAATGTTCTGACTGATCAAATGTTTGATGTTACTACTGGAATGGTTTTATTATCGCTTGTAGTTATATTATATGTTGCTTCTGGAGGTTTAAGAGCAGTAGCATATGTAGATACTATGCAGTGTATCCTCTTAGCTGGAGGAATAATTGTTCTTGGTATTATCACTTTAAGTTATTTAGGAGGATTTAATAATTTAATTGAAGGAATTGCTGTTCTCAGCCAGACTGATACTAAATTGACTAAAGAAGGATATAGTCACTATGTAGCAATACCAGGAATGATACAATTTGTTGATGCTGGATCTAAGGCTGTAGGTGGGCCTTGGACAGGAATTATGATACTTACTTATATGTTTGCCTTGATGGGGATACAATCAGCACCCGCATTTACTATGTGGGCATTTTCGAATCAGAGCCCTAAACCTTTTGCTCCACAACAAGTTTGGGCATCAGCTTTTGGAATTGGTGCAATACTATTTTTATTTACTGCAATACAAGGTATGGGGTCTCATTTTTTAGGTGCTAATTTAGAAATGGTTACTAATAATCCAGAAGTAGTAAATAATGTAATTGGACCCAATATAGGCAATCAAGACTTAATGGAAACTGCAAGTAAGCAAGGTAACTTAGTTCCTCAATTAATTAATTTAATGTCTGAAACAGCTCCTTGGCTAGTGGGTCTATTATCTGTTTGTGCACTTGCAGCTATGCAGTCCACAGGAGCAGCCTATATGTCAACTGCAGGAGCTATGATTACAAGAGATTTAGTTAAGAGATATGTATTACCAAATGCTAATGATAAAACACAAGTGTTATTAGGTAGAATATTTGTGATATTAATTGTGGTAATGGCTTTATTAGTTGCAGCTACAGCTACTGATGCTCTTGTTCTACTTGGAGGATTAGCTGTCGCTTATGGTTTTCAAATGTGGCCAGCATTAATTGCTATATGTTTTTGGCCTTGGTTAACTAGATTAGGTATAACTCTTGGACTTATAGCTGGTTTGGTTGCTGTAACTTGTACTGAAAGTATAGGAGCTGCACTTGGTATTACAGCTTGGGGAAGGTGGCCTTTAACTATACATTCTGCTGGATGGGGTATTTTCTTTAATTTAGGAATAGCAATATTAGTTTCATTTTTTACTCAAAACAGTGATGAGTTAGCACATAAAATGAAGTTTCATAATTTCCTTAAGGAATATGCAGGGTTACCATCCGAAAAGAGAAATTTAATTCCTATTGCTTGGATAATAACTTTATTATGGTTCTTCTTTGGAATAGGACCAGGTGCGGTCATAGGTAATTGGATTTTTGGTGACCCTACAAATCCAGATACATGGATTTTTGGTATTCCCTCAATATGGGCTTGGCAAATATTATTTTGGATTATTGGAGTATATATGATGTGGATGCTAGCCTATAAAATGGAGTTTTCAACTCCTTCTAAAAAAGACTTATAAGGGAAAACAATAAATCTATTAGTCTACAGGATAACACTAAGTGTATTAATGTTTATATGCTTAGTTTATCCTGTTTTTAAACTAATTTTTAGCTTGTCTATCAGAAAGTTGGATCAAGAAGATTTCCAAGTAAAAAAAAACTATATAAGAAATAGATCTTTATTAATGTCTGTAATAATAAATTTTATATTTGTTTACGTTTATTCTGTAAAAGTTATTTGGTAATGATTTCAAATTATAAAATATTTAAAACAATAGCTTTTATTTTAGGATTTATAATTTTTTTTTGGTTAATATATGATTACCAAAATAGTATTGGAAAAATTAACCAAAATTATATAGAAGCTAACAATAATTTTTTAAAAAAAAACTATTTAAAAGCATTAGATTTATATAGAAAAGCCTCTGAATTAGAACCAAATAATTTATACGCATTAGAAGGAGAGGCTAGGTGTCTTTTGAGGTTACAAAATTATAATGAGGCTTTAGAAATTTTTAAATTAGTATTAAAAAGAGACAAAAATTTTGTACCTGCTCTTACAAATATAGCTATTTTGTATGATACAATAGAAGATTATGAAAAAGCAATAATTTACTACAGAAAAGCTATTCAGCAAGACCAAAGGTTATTAAATAGAATGAGTTGGTTTAAAAGGTTTATAAAGAATATACATTTTAAACCATCTACAATTCAAGAAAGGTTATTTTATCTCGAAAATCAAATAGATCTGGAAAGCAATGAAAGAATATTAAAAAATATAGAAATAGACAAATTACAACCAGATTATCAAATGTAATTATTAGCCCCCTAAAATATCAAAGAATAATACTCTTAAACAAAATAATAGAGAAATCGCTCCAAATAATAATCTTACAAAATCTTTTTTTCCATCAGCATCTCTAAAGGTAAGTCCATGCCATGCTATTAATGCAGTTATTATAACAAAAAATATATCCACTCATCTATAGTAATAATTTTTTTTGAGAAGTAATAACTTTTTTTTCATTAAAATTTTTAATGAGTTCTTCAAATTTTTCGTGCCAATTTAATTCTGCTTTTAGATGCATAAAAACAGAACCAAGACCTATAGCAGCTCTATCAACCAATACAAACTCTCTAGGAGGCTTAACTCCGCCATATTTTTTCAAATCTTTTCTTACTTTTCCTAATAATTCTTTTGCATAAGAAGCACCTTGATGATCTTGAATCTTTCTTATTCTATCCTCTAATAAAGGTCCATAAAGGTATAGAGCCCAAATATTTAATGCGTCTACTAATTTAGTATTTAGGTTTTTAAACCCCCAGCTTTTATAAGCTTTAGCTGCTTCATCTTTATTTTCATGCAATAAAGCTTTGTATAATTTTATTACTCCTCCCACGAAACTAGGGTTAAATATTCTTATACATCCAAAATCCAAAAGATTTAAGCTGTTTCCATTATTTGTAATAGTATAGTTTCCAGGATGTGGGTCTCCGTGAATAATTCCAAATTTATAGAAAGGAAGGTACCAAGCGTTAAATAAATTTTCTGCAATTTTATTTCTTACTGTTTTATTAGCATTATAAAATTTATTTAATGCTTCACCTTCAAGCCATTCCATAGTTAATAACTTACTAGTAGATAAATTTTTATTAGGAACAGGTATGTTTATACTCTTATGTTTTTTGAATATATTTTTATAAATCAAGATGTTTTTAAATTCATTATGGTAATCAGCTTCTTCTATTAATCGTTCTTTTAATTCATAGTATATATCTTCAGTGTTAATAGTACTTTCTATTTGCTTATAAATCTTAAGAATAAGTTTAAGTTGTTTAAGGTCTGCGTTAATAGATGAAAGCATATCAGGGTATTGCAACTTACATGCTAGTAAACTACTTTTATTTTTTTCAATAGCTTTATGGACTTGACCTAGGGACGCTGCTTTAATAGCTTCTTTATCAAAATATTTAAATTTATCTTGCCAATTTATACCTAATTCTGTTCTCATCCTTCTCTTTACAAATAACCAGCCCATTGAAGGAGCTTCAGCTTGAAGCATAGATAGTTTTTTTGCATACTGTTCAGGGATTGCATCAGGAATAGTAGACAGAATTTGTGCTACTTTCATAATGGGTCCTTTTAAATTTCCTAACAGTTGTGTTAATTCTTCTGCATTTTTATCTTTTTGAGTAATGCCTAGAATGTTTTTAGCAGCAATTTTAGCCACAAATCCTCCAACATTAGTTCCAACTTTTATGATTCTTTTTGCTTCTTTACCATAATAGGTTTTATTAGTTTTAGGCATTGATATTTTAATTATTCTGCTGCTAGGTCTATTTTTTTTGAAGATTGTTTGAACTCTTTAATCCTTTGCTCGTATTGATTTTCAAAGTTACTAAAATTTCTTAATTTAACGTGCCCAAAGCCTTTAATTTCTGAAAATATTTCAATTAAAGCTAAACTATTTTTATAGTTATTATTATTAAGTTTTTTTAAAATTAAATTTATGCAGTCATCTAGGGTTTTAATTAGCTGTTTTTCTTTTTTTCTTTCTAGGCTATAAGCAAAAATATTGAGTGGCGTATTTCTTAAAAATTTTAACTTTTTTAAAATGTTAAAAAGATAAAAAATATTTTTTGTAAATAGGATTTTTTTTGGCTTCTTCGTTTTTGAGTCTTTTAAATTTAGTATTGGAGGTGATAAATATATACCTAATTTAAAATTACCTTCAAAGTTTTCATTAAGATATTTTTCAAACCGACCATCAGTATATAGTCTAGCAACTTCAAACTCATCTTTGTAAGCCATAGTTTTAAACAAAGTATTTATAATTAATCTAGACAGTTTAAATTTTTTAGATTTAAACTTTTTATCTTTTTCAACTACTTTGCTAATTATATTTTTAAATTTCATTGCATATGTTTTATTATGATATTTTATTAAGTCGTCGTATCTATTATTAATTAGTACTTCTAATCTTTCATCCTTTTCATATTTAGTAGTAATGAGATTACACTTTTTTAATACATATTTGATATCTTCTGCCGCAAGTCTTCCCCAATTAAAGGCGCTTAAATTTTCTTCCACACTAACATTATTTATTTGTATTGCCTTTTCTAAGGCATCAACAGAAATAGGTATGAGACCCTTTTGTATTGCATATCCTACTAAAAATATATTTGAAAGTATTGTATTTCCAAATAAGTATTTAGAAAGTTCAGTGGCATTAATTTGATTGATTTCTAAGGTATTACTTTTAATTAAGTTAGATGTGAGTGAAGTATTATAAGTAAAATTAGAGTCCAAAACAAATTGAGATAAGGGTGTTTCATTATTATTAATGACAGCATACGTTTTACTAGTGCTAAGCATATCTCTTACTTCTTTGCTGGCTGAAACAACTATATCACATCCTAGTAATAGATTAGCAGATTTTTCTGCTATTTGTGTAGAATATATATTTTTTGGATTTTGAGCTATTTTAATATGACTTAAAACAGCGCCACCTTTTTGAGCTATACCAACTTGATCTAAAATAGATATCCCTTTTTTTTCGATATGTGCTGCCATTCCAATTAAAGCTCCAATTGTTACAACGCCAGTACCTCCTATACCAGTAACAATAATGCTATAAGTTTTATTATCTAAAGGAATAGTATTAGGTTTTTTTAGTTCATTAATTTTAGAGGTAGGGTTATTTAACTTAGGGATAGATCTTTTTTTAATATTACCGCCTTCAATTGACAAAAATGAGGGACAAAAACCATTAGCACAACTATAGTCTTTATTACAGGTTGATTGATTAATAACTCTTTTAGTGCCATATTCAGTTTTAAGAGGTTCTACAGAAATACAGTTAGACTCTACTGAGCAATCTCCACAACCTTCACAAACATAATGATTAATAAATATTCTTTTATCAGGGTCTTTTAATTTTCCTCTTTTTCTTCTTCTTCTTTTTTCGGTGGCGCATGTTTGATCATATATAATTACGGTTACACCTTTAATAGTTTTTAAATTATTTTGTATAAGTTCTAGTTCTTTTCTATGATGGACGGTTGTACCTTTTGAGAGTTCTTCCATAACATCTTTATATTTTTCTATTTCATCTGTAACTATTACTATTTTCTTAACACCTTCTCCATATAATTGATGTGTTATTTGAGCAGTGGTTGGTACTCCATCTACTGGTTGTCCTCCTGTCATTGCTACAGCATCATTGTAAAGAATTTTATAAGTAATATTAACTTTTGCTGCGACGGATGCTCTAATAGCTAACGTTCCTGAGTGATTAAAGGTTCCATCGCCAATATTTTGAAAAATATGACTGTCTTTAACAAAAGGAGCCATACCAATCCAGTTCGTACCTTCAGCTCCCATATGGGTATACAATGAAGTATTTCTATTCATCCAAGCTGCCATAAAATGACATCCAATTCCTGCCATAGCTTTACTACCTGCAGGAACTTTTGTAGAAGTATTATGTGGACAACCTGAGCAGAAATAAGGGGTTCTTTCTATATTATTTTTTTCTCGATTAGTTTTAATATTTATTTTTAAGTGATTACTCAGATTATCTAAATTTACTCTGCAATTCTTTTCAATCCTTGAAATTAAAACTCTTTTGAGATCTGATTTTTTAATTTCAAAATCATCTTTAATTAACTGATTATTATCTTCATCTAATTTGCCAACAATTATTTTTGGAGCATTAGGAGTATTATATAAGCAGTTTTTAATATTTGCTTCTAAAAAGCTTCTTTTTTCCTCAACTACTAAAACTTCTTGCATTCCACTGGAAAACTTTTTAAATTTCTCATTCTCTATTGGCCAACTCATACCTACTTTTAGGAGGTGTATCCCCAAGTCTTTTGCTTTTTTTTCGTTAATATTAAGTGAGTCAAAGCATTCTAAAGTATCAGCGTATGCTTTTCCAGTAGCAACAATTCCTATATTTTTAAAACCATTATTCCAAATAACTTTATTAATATTATTTTTTTTTGCAAACTCTACAGCCAATGGTAGCTTTAATGAAGGTATACGTTTTTCCTGTTCTAGCATGTTATCATAAGGTCTTATATGCACATCTAACTTTTCTTTTGTAAGATCTGGTTTTATAAAATTAAAACTTTCTTCATCAATCTCTATTGAAGCAGTACTATCAACAATACTTGTTATACATTTCATAGAGACCCACAATCCAGAAAACCTAGATAATTCCCAACCAAATAGTCCATATTCTAATAAATCATAAATATTAGAGGGATTTAAAACTGGTATTTGAGCATCTAACATAGCAAATTCACTTTGATGCGCTAAAGTAGAAGATTTAGCTGTATGATCATCCCCCAGTAAAGCTAACACCCCTCCATTCTTATTTGTTCCTGCAGAATTAGCATGTTTGAAGGCATCACCACTTCTGTCAACACCAGGTCCTTTACCATACCAAATAGAAAATACACCATCATTTATTGAATCAGAAATTAAGTTGGGTTGTTGTGTGCCCCAGACTGCAGTAGCAGCCAAGTCTTCATTTAAACCTGGAGAAAACTTAATATCATTTTCAACTAAATGATTATTTGCTTGCCATAATGCTCTATCATAATTTCCTAAAGGAGATCCTCTATAACCAGATATAAAGCCCGATGTATTTAGATTTCTTTTTTTATCTAGAGCTTTTTGTATAAGAGGTAATTTAACAAGAACTTGTGTGCCATTTACAAAAATTCTTCCTTTTCTTATTAAATATTTATCTTCTAAACTAACATTAAGCATTGTATATTTATAACATAGTAATTTTTTTATACAAATATAGTAAATTTTAAATCAATATATAAATAAATATGACAATATTAATTACAGGAGTAGCAGGATTTATAGGCAGTCATTTGGCATCTAAAATGTTGTCTCAGAATTTCAATGTTATTGGAATAGATAATTTAAATGATTATTATAGCGTTAACTTAAAAAAGTATAGACTAAAACAGTTGAATAAATTTAAAAACTTTACTTTTATAAAAGCGGATTTATCCAAAGCATTAAATCTAGAAAAAATTATAAAAAAAAAAAAATTAAGTGTTATATGCCATTTAGCTGCTCAAGCTGGCGTAAGGTATTCAATTACAAACCCGAGTATTTATCTTAAATACAATATAGATGGATTTTTAAATATATTAGAATATTGTAGAAAATATAATACTAATTTAGTTTATGCATCTTCTAGTTCGGTTTATGGTGCAAATAGAAAAGTGCCATTTTCTGTAAATGATGATGTTTCTAATCCCGTATCTTTATATGCTGTGACAAAAAGATCTAATGAGTTAATGGCTGAAAGTTATTTTAATTTGTATAAACTAAATTCTATTGGTTTAAGGTTTTTTACTGTTTATGGTCCAATGGGAAGACCCGACATGGCTATATGGAAATTTACAGAGTCAATAATTAACAACAAAGCAATAGAAGTATTTAATAGAGGAAACCTCAGCAGAGATTTCACTTACATAGATGATATTATTGATGGTGTTCAAAAAGCTATTAAACTATCCAAAAATAAAAAATTTACCAAACATCGAATATATAATTTGGGCAATAATTCACCAGTGTTATTAAATACAATGATTAAACTTTTAGAAGAAACTATTGGCAAAAAAGCTAAGAAGAAACTTGTCTCAATGCAACCAGGAGACGTTAAAAAAACTTTTGCTGATATTGAAAAAAGTAAAAAAGAACTAAAGTTTCAACCAAAAACCAGTTTGAGACAAGGGCTTACAAAGTTTGTGAATTGGTATAAAGAATATCATAAAATATAAGATTATTTTTGATATTTTTCCTTCCATTCATTATATGGCATCGAGTAAACTATTTCTTTGGCCTTATCATAGTTAATTTCTTGACCATTTTCCTTTGATGCTTCTACATACCACTTAGATAAACAATTTCTACAAAATCCAGCTAGGTTCATTAAATCAATATTTTGCAAATCTGTATTTTCCTGAAGATGATTGAGTAATCTTCTAAAAACTGCTGCTTCAATTTTTTCTTTATTTTCAGTATTCAACTGCTAACCTTGCCTAGCTTTTAATCTTGGGTTTTTCTTATTAATAACTATAAGCTTTCCCTTTCTTCTAATTAATCTGCAGTCTTTATCTCTTTTTTTTGCACTTTTTAGTGATGCTAAAACTTTCATTTGATTTCTCCGACTTATATATATATATATAAAATGATTATTTGTCAAAAAAAACTATGACCAAACTTTTAAAACTCCATCACAGTGCTTACAGGTGCAAAGACAGCGAAGAAACAAGAAAGTTTTATGAAGAATTTCTAGAGTTAAAACTAGTAAAGGTACTTGAAATTAAAAACACTAAAACTGATAGAAAAACTAACGCCTTACATACCTTTTATCAATTAAAAGATGGATCTTGTATAGCATTTTTTGAGGAACCAGAGACTGAGTTCAATTTCAAAAAACAAAGAGATTTTGATTTGCATATTGCATTTGAAGTTTCTGAATCAGATTTACATAGAATGTTTAAAAAAGGGAATAATTTTGAAATTGAAACAAGAGGTATAATTGATCATGGTTTTATAAAATCTATTTATTTTAGAGACCCTAATGGGTATGTAATTGAACTAACCTATCCAACAGAAAAATTAAATATTAACTCATATGAAACTAATATGAAGATTCTAAAGGGTTGGCAAGATCAAAAGTTTATACCCTAAAAATTCCATATTTTATGCATAGCATATTTATCTTTAAACTTTTCTCCTATTCTCAAACATTGGTTCCATTTACTCATTCTTTCAGATCTAGAGAAAGAACCAACTTTGAGTTGCTTCATTTTCCATCCAACACTTAAATCAGATATAAAGTTATCTTCCGACTCACCTGATCTTGCAGACAAAATACTCATAAGATTTAACTCATTAGATAATTTTAAGGCATTTGAGGTTTCTGTAACGGTACCTATTTGATTGGGTTTGACTAAAATTGTATTAATAGCATTTTTGTTATACGCATTTTTAATTAATTTTGTATTTGTTACTACTAGGTCATCCCCAACTACTTGCAAGTAAGAAGGTGAGCTTTCTTTTAGTTTTTTAAAATAATCTATATCTTCTTCTGCAAAAGGATCTTCAATAGAAATAATAGGATAAGATTTTATTAATTTTAGTAAATAATCATAAAGATCATTAGAGCTGAACAGAATATTTTTTTTATTAGACATTTTATATTTTTTATTAAACTTAAAATTATTTGCGGCAATATCTAATGATAATGATACTTGCCTATATGGTTCAAAGCCAGCATCTTCAATAACTTTAACAAGAAAATCTAAAACTGAAGTAATATCATTAAAGTGAGGCCAGTAACCTCCTTCATCGGCAACACCATATAGTTTATTTTGACTGTAGAGCTTTTCTCCAGCTAATTTATAAATTTTAAATACCCAGTGCAGAGCAGTATTAAAATCAGGTGCTCCATTAGGTATAATCATAAAATCTTGTATTGGTATACTACCTTTAGCATGAGCTCCTCCTCCAATTATTTGAATTTCTGGTAAGGGAAGTTTTTTTTCTGAGGAATTATTTAAATATTCCCAAACTGAGGTTTTATTTACTGCTGCGGCTGCTTTTAAACTTGCCATTGATACTGTAATCGTAGTATTAGCTCCAATTTTCGATTTATTATTCGTTCCATCAAGTTCTATTAGTTTTTTGTCTATTAAAACTTGATCTTCTATATTAACCCCTACTAGAGTATCTTTAATTTGATTATTAATAATAAATATATTCTCATTAATGCTATTTCCCAAAAATATATTTTCATCATTATCTCTTTTTTCTAAAGCTTCTTTTTTTCCTTTAGAGGCCCCTGAAGGTGAAATAGAAGTTCCATAAAAATTGTTATCTACCTGTACCTCTGATTCCACTGTAGGATAACCTCTACTATCAAAAACCATTCTGCCTTTTATATCAGTAATTTTTTTTGACGACATAATTATCTAATAGTAAATATAATTGTTCTAGAGTTTTAACTTCATCTATTAATATTTGCGTACCTAACTGTCTTGTTAATTCTTGTTGTTTAACTTTGAAATACTCTATTGGAGATTTGCCATCTACTCGAGCAAGAAGTAATAAAGGAGTGATATCAAGCAATCTTTTTGTGAAAAAATGTTTGTCCTCCCAGGAAATATTATCAATATAGTTTTTAACAAAATGAAAACTTAAATCTAATAGCTTCTTTCCTAATCCATCTGGTAATAGACTCTTTAGCAAAAGGTGATTATTACAAAATGCTAAATCAAAAACAGGGTCCCCCCAGCATGCAGTTTCTGCATCTAAAATTAGAGGACTATTATCTTTTATGAGAATATTCTTGGGGCTAAAATCTCCATGAATTAAAGTTTTTTTATTTCTAACTAAACTTTCTGCAACACTATCAAATTTATTCTTAAAGTCTGGGTACTTTTTTGATGTAAATAAAATATAAGGTTCTATACGTATAGAATGAAAAGTAACATCATTATCAAATTGTTTTTCAAGATTTTTACTTTTAAAAAATTTTTTATGTTTTTTAATCAGTAGATTGGACACATTTATAACATCTTCTTTTTCAACTTTTTTGTTAAGTAATTTTTTTTTCCATACTAAATAACTATCAGGGCTGTACCATTTCATTGCTAATATATAGTTTTTATTATCATACCCTAGAAGTTTGGGAAAATTATTAGGAGCAACTTCAAAACAGTTTTGAAAGTACATAGCTTCAAATTTACTTCTACTTATTGGTGCATACCAATCTTCTTTTACTGTAAGCTTAGCTAATGCTCTCTTAATACAAAACTCGATATCTTGTTCAGTTTTTACGTACCATATATCAGAAGAAACGCCATCTGTAATTTTTTTACTATTATAATTAATAGATTTATTTAAAAGCTGAAATTTACATGCTGCGTTAAAAACCTCTACAGGTAATTTACTTGTTTTCAATTAAAAGTACCTGATCTTTTTCTATTGGCTTCATAGGACCGGATATTGTTGCTCCAACTTCTACAACAATAGTATTATATGATAATGAGCCTTTTACTTTTCCACCTTTGAAGACTTTCAATTCAACTACTTCTCCATTTCCTGTAAACTCACCATAGATTTCTAAAGAGTTACAATTAAGGTTACCATCTATTTTACCTTTTGGTCCTATTTTTACAGTAGTCCCTTTAATATTCCCTTTGATATGACCGTGTACATCTAATATGCAGGCAGCCTTTAAAATAGTGCCTTTCTCTACTATTAGTTTTGTCTCATATGCAATGCTAGAAATACTTAAATTGCTTTTCATAATTTTTTTATATCACAAAAAATAATAAAAGCGATTGTTTTTTTAAATAAAAAAATTATTATAATATTATGTTCAATAGTTTATCAAAATGTAATAATACAGAGGATTTCAGGCTATTAGCAAAATCTAGACTGCCGGCACCTATCTATCATTATATAGATGGTGCAGCTGATGATGAAGTTACTATAAAACAAAATACAAAATCTTATGAAAATTGTGACTTAGTGCCTAATGTTTTGGCAGGAGTTCAAGATGTTGATATTTCTGTAGAACTAATGGGAAAGAAAATTGACATGCCAATTTTTTGTTCTCCTACAGCACTACAAAGATTATTTCATCATGATGGCGAACTAGCAGTAGGAAAAGCAGCACAAAAATTTAATACTTTCTTTGGTGTCTCTTCATTGGGTACATATAGTTTAAAAAAAATCGCAGAACACGTTTCAACTCCAAAAATATTCCAATTTTATTTTCATAAAGATCGTGGTCTCAACAATAGTATGGTAGAACAATGCAAAGAAGCAAAGTTTGATGCTATTGCTTTAACTGTTGATACTATTACTGGTGGAAATAGAGAAAGGGATCTGAAAACAGGTTTTACTTCCCCACCTAGGTTAACCTTAGCAAGCTTAATTAGTTTTGCAACGCATCCTATGTGGGCTTTCAATTATTTTACTCATGAAAAATTTGAATTATCTCAACTCAAAGATTACATTAAAGAAGGAAGTAATCTAGCTATTTCAGTAGGAGATTACTTTAGCTCTATGTTAGATCAAAATATGAATTGGAGTGATGCTGAGAAATTAAGGAGCCAATGGGGTGGTCATTTTTGTTTAAAAGGAATAATGAGCGTTGATGACGCTAAAAAGGCAGTAGACATTGGAGCATCTGCAATAATGATTTCTAATCACGGTGGAAGACAGTTAGATGGTTCAAGAGCTCCATTTGATCAGTTAAAAGAAATTGTAGATGCAGTAGGTGATAAAATAGAAATCATTTGCGATGGAGGAATAAGAAGAGGCACGCATGTATTAAAAGCCTTATCTTTAGGGGCAAAAGCATGTTCTGGGGGAAGGTTTTATTTGTATGCCTTAGCAGCAGCGGGGCAAAAAGGCGTTGAGAAAGCACTGAACAACATGCATACAGAAATAATTAGAGATATGAAGCTAATGGGATGTAAAAAAATTAGCGACCTTTCAAGAAATAATATTCGTTTTAGATAAAATTTAATTCTTTAAATTTAGACATACTTTAGATCCTTTTTCATAAAAGAATTCACAATAATTCTTGTCTAGTGTTTTATTTTGTAAAACTTCCCTAACAAAGATAGACACTGCTTCTATTTGTTTTGAACTTAAAAATTTTTTTGAAGACACGGGTCTGTAAGATCCATCATAATCATCGAAAGTGGTATCATAACATTTTTCCTCTTTATAGGCTTTTCTTAAAAAATAAGGCATTCCTGTCCCAGGTCTTCCACATTTTATAACATTTATTATTTCATTTAGTGTTAGATTTATATTTCTTAATGATACTCCAGCACCATATCCTCCACCACCTTTGCCATGCCAAGAATGGCATCCCATACAATTTCCTTTTTTATATACATTAAGTCCATATTTATGTTCTTCTAAGTTAACTCCAAAGATATTGGTGCAAAAAATGAATGAAGTAATTAAAAAAAATAATGAAGATGAAATATTTTTATTTATTTGCATAATTTAAAAATAATAACATTAATAAACTTTTCAATTATATTATTCGTAATATAGATGTGAACAATATTGATGTATATAAAAAATCAAAAAATATTTTAGAAAATTTTCTAAAGGAAAAAGTTTCAAAATATAGTCAATATAGAAACTTTGATTATGGTCCTAATTATCCTCATAAAGCAGTATCAGGTTTATCTCCTTATATTAGTAAAGGCATTATTAAAGAAGAATATATCCTAAATAAAATCAATGATAGTAAAAATAGTTCAGATAAATTTATACAAGAAGTTTTATGGAGAACTTACTGGAAAGGATGGCTTGAAAGGCATAAGGAAGTTTGGTTGGATTACAAGGATAGTTTAAAACTTGAGTTAGATAGTATATACCGTAGTGAATTAGCAGAAAAATATGATCAAGCTATAAATGGTAAAACTAAGTTAGAGCCTTACAACGAATGGATAAATCAACTTAAAAATACAGGTTACCTTCATAATCATGCAAGAATGTGGTTTGCTAGTATATGGATACATTACTTTGGTTTGCCATGGCAATTAGGTGCAAAATTATTTTTTGATCATTTACTTGATGCGGATATTGCATCAAATACACTTTCTTGGAGATGGGTAGCTGGCCTACAAACTGAAGGAAAAACATACATAGCAAATAGCCATAATATTATGAAATTCTCTTTATCCAGATTTAAAAATTTTAATTTACCTAAATTAATTTCAAAAGATATTCCATTTAAAAAATACACTCTTAATGAAATTAATTATAATAATAATTTTATTTTAGACCCAAATAAAAAAAATGCATTTCTTGTAGTTGAAAATAATTTAGATATAAATTTTATTAAACAAAATAAAGATAATATTTTTATAGTATTGTTGCTTGAGACAAATAACTTTAAAAATAATTTAAGCCCAATATCTAAAAAGTTTCAAACTAGCTGCAGTTCTGATTTTATAAGTTTATGTAAGCAACATAATATAAACATAAAAAAAATTGATATATCAAAATGTTTTAGTCAATGTTTGAAGGTATTAAAAGAAGAAAATATATTTAACATTTACTCTGATTATATCACTATAGGGCTTGAAAAAGACATAGTTACAAGATTAGTAACTTCTTTAAAAGACCACAATATTTCTTATAATTTTTTCTTAAATAACTTCTATAAAGAAGTTTGGAGCTTTTGTAATAAAGGTTTTTTTAATTTTAAAAAGAACTTTG
>CACMQH010000006.1 GCA_902615805.1 Rhodospirillaceae bacterium | reverse complement strand
AAATAATACAAATTTAGAAAACTTAGCTAGGAATGTTAGAAGTGGTAATATGGGTTTCAGTGATGCTGCTAAACAAGGATTAGGCTTCTGCTGTACATTTTATGAAATGGCTTTTAATGCCTTATATAAAGCAGATAAAAAAATCCCTATATTTTTGTATACTCTAAATTATTATGCATTAACATTAGAAGAAAAAATTATACATAGGAGAGTAATTTGGAGCTTTTCTAAAGAAAAAATTTTAGAAAAACCTCTATTCGGTCATGGTATATTTTCTTCTAGAGTCATTGGGGATCAATATAAAATCATAAATAATGAAAATAAAATGTTATCAGCTATACCATTACATCCTCATAATAGTATTTTGCAATTATGGTTAGAATTAGGTGTTTTAGGAATTATTTTATTTTATATATTTTTATATAATATTATAAATCAAATATATGAAATTAAAAAAATAAATAGTAAATATGCTGCATTTAGTTTAGTTTCCTTGTTTCAAATATTTTTAATAGGACAATTTAGTTATGGGTTTTGGCAAATATGGTGGATATCTATTATATTTATTAATATATTAATTTATAATATTCTATATAAGCTTTTACAAAAATAGATAGGTATAGATTATATTTATAACAATAAACTTTTGAAAGATCTTTATCTTATGTGGATTTTAATTACAGTAATCATTAGCTCATCAAAAATAGAAACAAAGGCTCCGGTTTATTTAAGACCTATTTTGCACGATACAATAGAAAAATGTGAACTTAATCTAGATCAAATTCATTCTGATCTTATCAAGTTAACATATAATTATCCTGTAGAGGTTAAAGTAGAGTATGATGAAAATAACAAAAAATATTTAAAATATTCTTATAAAACAGATTACAATAAACCTGAGGAAACTAAGTATTTTCATTGTAAGCAAATTTAAAAAAATCATACTATTAACAAAATATGCTAAATTTTGTTTTTTTGATTAAAACTTGGTCTTATTTTAGTTTAAAGCTATAAAGACCGTAAATAAAAGACTTATTATTAATATTATTGGCAATACTATAACAGACCAGATATTAGTTTTTGTTTTGACGCCTGGTTCAAACCATTTACCAGTACTAGCAAGTCTTCTTTCTCTATCTTTATCTAACCCCAAATGTAATTCACCTACCTCTCGATAATCTGGTGATTTAAACTGTCAGGGATTATTTCTTTATAATGTGACCAATTTAAAGCACACATTTAAAAAATCACAAATATTATATATATATTTACAAAATTTACAATATTTTTATATATTTTTACAAATATTTACATAAATATCAAAATATGCTAGTATACTTTTAATGATTAAATCTAATGTATATAAAAAAGTTTCAGGACAAAATATAAAAATTGGAAATAATTATTCTCTTTATTGTAAAAAAAAATTTTCTGAAGTAGTAAGTAAATATGCAGTAAAGGCTATCAGCTACAGTTCAAATATAATAAAAAGAAAATATTATTATAAAGTAAAACTAAAGATAGTATTATCTGAAAGTGCTGGTTATGAAGCTACGGGAAAGGCCAAACTTCCTTATGATGCTTTAAACTTGGCAATTATACATCTTAGCAAAATATTAAGAAGACATTACAGAAAAATAAAGAATGAGAATAAGGGGAATAAACAAATAAGATTACTTAAAGACAGTTTTCTTTTATATAATTTGAGATAATGCCAGAAACTTTAGTACAAAAGTTAATGAAAAGAACTTGTATTACTTTAGATGAAAATAGTTCTGTTAAAAATTTAGTTGATACCCTTAACAAAAATAAAGTTGGTTGTGTTGTAGTAACATCTCTAGAGTCCAATTACCCTGTAGGTATAGTTTCTGAGAGGGATTTAGTTAGAAACTATAAAATGATATTAAATAATAACACAATTAAGATTAAAGATGTTATGACAAAAAATATAATCTTTTGTAATAAAAATTCTTCTTCAAAAGAACTAATGGAAATAATGAATGAAAATAAAATAAGGCATATACCAATCATGGAACAGCATAAATTACTTGGTATTGTGTCAATTGGTGATGTAGTTAATAGAATTATAGAAAATTATGCTTTTGAAACTAAACATTTAAGAGAATATATTAATTCTTAATATAAATATTTATTAAATAAAGTGAACTAAAGGCAAATACAAGCGTATTAAATACTTTAAGGAGTTTCAATGAAATATTTAATAACAATAATTAGTATACTATTTTTTTCAAATTTAACTATAGCTTGCGAGTTTTTTGATAAAAACCCTACAGATAATTCAAGCAAATTAATGGGCAAGAAATCCCAGTTTTATGATGCCTACAAACAGGGTAAGTGTGTTTTGGAGGAAGCATTAAAGCCATTACCACAAGAACAAAGAGAAATAATAGCAAATTTGATAGCAAAAACATATAAAATAGATAATTAATTATTATTTTATATTAATACCAACATTCTGTTATTATCATCTAATTAAATATAATTAACAGATGATATGAAAATTTTAATAGTTTTAATAAGTATTGTTGCACAATCGCTGTTTGCTACTGATAATAATAAATACTACTTATCTGTAGAAGTAATTGGAAAGTCTAATTCTAAAAAAATGCAATTAAATAACGGTACTGTATATCTACTATATGAAAATTCAGGTGGATTTACAGATAATTTTGGTAATTACGGTAATTCACACTGTTATGGAAAAATTAAAACTAAAGAAGAAGTTGCTCTAAATTTTAAGATTATTTGTGAAACGGTTGACCAAAATGGAAATAAGTGGTGGGGTGAATTTACTAGGTCTGAAACAGAGATGGCCGCAGGAGTTGGTACAGCCGTAATAGTAGATGGAACAGGTATTTATAAAAATTTAATAAATACTAAATGTGTATTTTCAACTAGATACTTAAATCAGAGTTATTTTAGTTTAAGCAAATGCAAACTAACTAAAACAGTTTTTGATAAATTAAAAAAATAATCTTAATGATAAAAAATAAAAAATCTTTATTACTTATTATTTTAATATTACTCCCAACATTTAATTTAGTTTCCAAAGATTACTTAATTAATTTGCAGGCTAAAGTAGTTAATAATGATAAACATAATTATTCAGAAGGAAATAATTTCAATTTACTTAAACTTGATGGATCGTTTACTGATAATCTCGGTAATTATGGGAATTGGAATGCACTAGCTAGTTTTGAACTAAATAATAATAAGATTAAACAACATTTTTTTAGTGCAGAGATTATTTTCCAAAATGAATCAAAAATGTATATTCAAGGTTCTAGAAATAGTAAAGAATTTGAACAAGGAACAGGAACATTTACTGTAAATGCAGCTTCAAAAGAAATTGAAGAATTAGTAGGGACTAAATGCATATATGCAATAAACTTTTTTAAATCTACATCTTTTACTAATACTAAATGCAAAGTTTCTGATATTGCTTTTGAAAGATTACAATTGATAAAACAATAATATGAAAAATATTTTTTTTATTCTAACTATTTTTCTATTTAACCATAAGACATTTAGTTCAGTTTTTTGGGTTTGTCCTAATAATTATGGTTCTGATTTTGAGTATAATATTGTAAACAAAGATGTTTATATTAAAAAAAATAATAATTGGCAATTATTATATAATAATAAAATTGATAAAATTGATACAAAAGAAAGAATTATTTATATCAGCGCTAAAACAAATAAAAATGTTCTTTATAAAGAAATATTTAATTTAAATAAACTTACAATTCAAATATTTTCCAAGTCAAAAGATGATAATCAAAGTTTTGATCTTATTTCCACAAAACAATGTTCTTTGCTTTAATATAAGTATTAATTATCTATTTAATTAGGCATTTTGCATTTTTGTGGAGAAAACAAAATATCATTAACATATTCAATTACGTATGTACATTCTAAACCTATATATTTTTTCCAAAAACCACTTGCATCGAATATAACAGTTTGTCCTAGGGCAATATCAACTTCTGAACCTAATCTTCTTTTTCCTGTAGTGTATTGTTTATCTCCATTTTGATCAGTTAATTCACAAAACAGATTCATGCTTTCAAGTAAATTCTTCTTATTATAATAAATAGAGCCTTCACAAAAGTAACTTCCGTATTTAGCTAATGTGCTTTTAAATCCTCCTTCATGTCTAAAGGATACATATTTTTTTCCACTTGGTAGATCTATACTATTTTGTCTAGTAGTTTTCCCTATTACTTCTATTTCTAGTTCAATGGCATAAAGACTAAAGTTTCCAATAATAATATAAAATAAAACAACTAGTAATTTCATATGTGTATATTTTAACCTAAATAATTTTTTTAGACAAAAAAAAAGAATTACTAACACTTACTAGGGAGAAAAAATGGATAAGTAATTCTTTGTAATTATAGTATTACAAGTTCCTAATTAAAAATATAACAACTAACTTTACTTATTATTTTTTTTAAAGATATGCAAAGCAGCAAAAGCAAAAAAAAAAATTTCTGAAGTTAATATTCTATACATTTAATTTGTATATTATTTTTATTAATAATATAAAGTATATAAATATGACTGAAGATTATAGAGATTTTTTAATGTTAGAATATGCAAAAAAAGTTGCTAAGTCTGAAAGTATGGATTTTACAAAGGGATACTATAAAAATAAGATTAAAGATTTAGCTTGGTATAACCAAGACAAAGAATTAATGAAAAAACATCAAAGATTTCTTAACTATATTTATTCCACCTTTGAAAAATATATTATTCATAGAAATATAATTATATATTTTTATGAGAATATTCCTTGTTCAATCTCAGTTTTAAATAATACAGTAAACATATCTAGAACTGCTTTAACTAGGATTATAAATGACTCAATAGAAGAAAAATGGCTGTTTACTAAAATTAATATAGATAACAAAAGACAAACTTTAATATTACCAACTGAGCTAAGAATAAATTTCTGGCTGCTATATTGTAAAAGCAAATACGAAAAAAGTAAGTTAGCTGGGTTAGCTGATGCTCATAAAGCACTATATCATTATGATGCAAATATAAAAAATTATATGAAGAAAAAGTAATAATTTTTTAAAAATGCAACCTTCGTTTACGCTAATCAAATATATCTAGCTGTTATTTGATTATAAGTATAACCCTAATTGGTCTATTAAATATAGTTTAAAAGTTTATTATCACAACTAAAAGGAAGTAATATGAAATTTTTAATAATAATTTTTAGTTTTTTAAGTTTTAATTTATTAGCTTGTGATGGTAAAAATTTCCTACTTAATAATGATGTTCAAATATGGTTAGGTAAGAACTCTGAGTTCTCAAAAACCTTAAATAAAAGTAAGTGTTTATTAGATAAAGAGTTAGCAGGTCTATCTTTAAGTAATAAAAAATTAATAGCTAAATTGATTTTAAATGCATATCAAACAGAGGCTAAAGCTGATAAATACAGTTTTTAAATTTATGTATAAATATAGATACAGTTAAATTTACATAACTAGATATTGCAATTTATTTATAGTAATTATAATTTAATTTTTTAGGTTATGATTAATATAAAACAAAAACATCATCTTTTAGTATTTTTTTTAATTTTTATCATATATAATTGGCAATTTGCTTATGCTGAAAATTATCAGTACGACAAATCTTTAACAGGTTATGAATACTTTTCTAAGGTCCAGATTTTTGATTTTGCTTCACAAGGCATAAATTTAGAAATGGCATATATGTATTTGCCTTCAAATAATAAAAAAAAGGGAACTGTAACTTTATTGCATGGAAAAAACTTTACTAGTAATTATTGGAAAGAAATTGCTTTAAAATTAAACTCTCTAGGTTATGCAGTACTTATCCCAGATCAAATAGGTTTTGGTAAATCTTCTAAACCTTTAAATTATCAATACACATTTGAAACTCTAGCCTTAAACACAAGAAAACTATTAGACTCGTTAAATATTTCTTCTACACAACTAATAGCACATTCAATGGGGGGTATGCTAGCATCTAGATTTTCTTTAATGTATGAAGATATTATTTCTAACTTAATATTAATCAATCCTATAGGTTTAGAAAATTATCTTGAATATGTAGAATATAAAGATATTAATTTCTTTTATAATAAAGAATTACAGCTTAAACCGGAAAATATTATTAATTATCAAAAGAAAAATTACTATGATGGGCAATGGAATAAAAAGTATGAATTGCTTGCTTCTCATCTTATTGGTTGGGTAAATGGAAAAGATTGGAAGTCCTTAGCAAAAATAAGTGCTAATACTTATGATATGATTTTTACTGGATCAGTTATTGAAGAGTTTAAAAACTTTAAAGTACCAGTTTCTTTAATAATAGGCACTAGGGATCGTACAGGACCAGGAAGAAATTGGAAAAAAGCTGGTATTATTTATGAGCTAGGTAGATATGATTTGCTTGGAAAAAGAACAAAAAAAATAAATAATAATATCAGGCTGATAGAATTAAATGGTTTGGGACATCTACCTCAAATTGAAGATTTTGAAAAATTTTATTCAGAGTTAGATAAGGTTTTATTAAACTAAATTTATTCATTAGTGTACTATTCCTAATATGTATGAAAAATATGACGTTGTGATTATTGGAGCTGGGGCTGCTGGCATGATGAGTGCCATAGAGTGCGGTAAAAGAGGAAGAAAGACATTATTAATTGACCATTCAAAAAAGATAGGAGAAAAAATTAGGATTTCTGGAGGAGGTAGATGTAATTTTACTAATTTAAATGCTAGTCCAATCAAATATATTTCTAAAAACCCAAGCTTTATTATTTCAGCTCTAAATCAATACAATCAAGAAGATTTTATTGATTTAGTAAAAAAATATAAAATCAAATATCATGAAAAAAAATTAGGACAACTATTTTGTGATAATAGTGCACAAGAAATAATAGATATGTTATTGAATGAATGTAAATTAGCTAATGTCGTTTTGAAAATAGATACCAAGGTTATAAAGGTAAGTTATAAAGATAAAATTTTTATTACTCGAGATAATTCCAAAACATATTTAAGTAGTTCACTAATAGTGGCTACTGGAGGATTATCAGTTCCAAAAATAGGAGCAAGTAAATTTGGATACGATTTAGCTAAACAATTTAATCTAAATGTTATTGATACAGTTCCAGCTTTAGTACCGCTTACTTTTAATGAAAAAATACTAAATAAATGTAAACTATTAGCAGGAGTTTCCGCAAATGCTATAATATCTTTTAAGAAAACCCTCTTTGAAGAAGGAATGCTTTTCACACATAGAGGATTAAGTGGACCGTCAATTTTACAAATATCTTCTTATTGGAAAGAAGGAGAAAGTCTTAATATAGATCTTTGTCCAGAAAAAAATATATTCAACTTTTTATTAGACAAAAGAAATACTTCTCCTAAACAGAATATTAACTCTATTATAAATTCTTTCTTAGCCAAAAGGTTAGCAAATATAATATGTGAGGAAAATCAAATAGCTGGAAATATTGGTGAATTATCTAATAAAAATATAAAAAAATTATCAGATTCAATTAATAACTGGATTGTTGAGCCAATAGGAACAGAAGGTTATAAAACTGCTGAGGTTACTTTAGGTGGTGTAGATACTAATGAGTTATCATCAAAAACTATGATGTGTAAAAAACATCCAGGATTATTTTTTATTGGAGAAGTTGTTGATATTACAGGACATTTAGGTGGATATAACTTTCAATGGGCTTGGTCATCAGGTTTTGTTGCAGGTCAGCATGCTTAACCAAATTTTTTCATTAATAAAAGTCGCTTACTTTTTTACTAGGATTAACTTTTTTATCTATTGATTGTCCTGTTAAGGGTATATCAGTTTTTTTTTTATAATTGCTTTTTTTTTGATTTTCATCACTACAACTAATTAAAAAAAAACTAAATGCTGTTATTATTTTTATTAAAAGTATTATTTTCATTTTAATTTATTTACTGTATAAATTATAACAATACTTTTTATAATTTTAAATGTTTTGTATAATAAAAAATGAATAAAATAAAAGAATTTTTAAACTCTGAAAATATTCAACAAGCATTATTATATATTACAATAGTGGCTATAATTCTAATAAGTATTTATATATTTTTTAGTTTTTATATAGAAATTTTTCTTACACTTATATTTGTTACACTAGTTTTAATTCTTAAAAAAATTAAATAAAATTTAATTATTTAAAGTTAATATTATTGTGTTATTAACTTTCTAGTACCAGGTAATGGAGGTGAAGAAGCTTTGCCAGCAAAGCATTGTGCAATTGACATCCACTGAGTGGAGGTTTTGCCACTTAACTTTAAATTTACATCCTTTATATTTCTTACTTGTGTAACAACTTGACAAAATTCTTCAGCTAATCCCTCTATTCTTTCTTTATTTGAAGGGTCATTAAACTCCCAAACTTTTCCAGACGGAGAAATTAGCTTAAGATAAGGTTTTTCACTTGGTATTTCTCTATTATTTACCTTGTATGTCCATTCAAAAGTATTATTACCTATTATAACTATATTTAAAATCCTATCTTTATTATTACGTACTTTTCCAAGTGAGTCATAAATTGCTTGTGAATGTGCCCAAGTTTCCATATGTCTTGCACTTATTGATGAGATGACGCTCATATCAGGACCAACCCATTTTACTCTTTTTTTTGGAGACTCTTTTTTAAACTCTTCCGATACATTTTTAAAAGTACTTTGCCATATATTAAGTAAGTTTTTTCCTTTTAAATTTTTTGTTATAGATTTTTCGAAATCACTTAATTTTTTTCCTTCTTTAAAAAAAGTTTGTAAATTATTATTAAAACTTTCCCATTCAATATCTCCTTGTAAAGACTTGTAGGCAGCTATATTCCATACATGGAGGTGTCGTATAATATCATTAAAAGACCAATGTTTAAATTGTGTTATAGTATTTAGGCTATTTTCTGAAATATTAAATAATATTTTATATATGTCTTGTGATTCTTCAAAAAAATCAATAGCTTGCTTTAACATTTTTTTATTCTAATCTTCATAATATAAATCTTCCATATCTATATCTTTTATACTCTCCGCAGAAACTTCATAAATACTATTATATACATCTTTCACAGGAGGAGTTTTTTTTAAAACTCCTTCAATAAGAATTGGCTGGTACATAAACCTAACTTTTTCCGGTTTTTTTAGTTTAACAAAAATCATTTGATTTGGAGGGGGAGGAGGAACGTGTATACACATACCTGCATCAGGTACCAAGACAAACTCTTCTACTGTTAAGCCTTCTCCATAGTCAAATTCTAGAGGTACCATAAAACCATCTATTTGAATTTTTTTTCCTACCACTTCATCATTTATTAAAAGGCCTGCCTTTTCTACCTTTTGTAAAAATATTTCATCTTCCCACATTTCTTCAGTAACCCCAGACTCAGGAACAAAGTCATAAGCATATTTTGGAACTAACTCTAACCACTTTAGCCTTATACTATCATCGCTGTGAACATTGTTCAAAAATAATAATAATACTACTAAACATTGAAAAAAGAATTTTAGAACCAATTGCACTTTAAATACCATCATTAATAGATTTTCTAAAAGCTTGAATACTTGGAAATATACTTACTAATAATGAAGAAATCAAAACTAAATTTAAAAAATATAAATTCCTAGCATTCCATAATTTCTGTTCTAGAAAAATACCAAACTGCCTATCTAATAAAGGAAAAAAAATAAAGCTAGCTATTTGAACTAAAACAACAGCAAATATAATACTAAAAAAAGATATTAAGAATGCTTCAAACATCATCAACGTAAAAATATTTTTAGGGGAGGCACCTACTATTCTAAGAAGTGCCATTTCTTTTCTTCTAATGTTTAGGTTAGAATATAGTATTGCTATCATTCCTATAATAGAACTTATAATTACCATACTTGATATTGATAACATTATATTTTCAGTTATTGAAACTATCTGCCATAGTTTAGTAAGCACAATACCTGGAATAATTGCTTGTAAAGGTTCTATTTGGTAGTCATTAATTTCTCTTTGTACTTTAAATATGGTGATAGGAGATTTTAATTTAATTACAGCTGCAGTTATTTCTTTAGGAGTTAGGTCTAAACCTTTGGTTTCTTTTTCTTTGCTTTTAGTATTAGAAAGTAGCTTTGACCCAGTTTTCCAATCTTTGTGAATGGCTTCTAGTGCTTCAAGACTTACTAATACTAGCTTATCTGTTGAGGTTCCAGTTTTTTTTAATATCCCTTTTATCTTAAAAGGGAACTCATCATGTAAAGATTGTGATGCTATTCCATGAGCAATTATAATATTATCATTTAATTTATAATTTAAAATTTCTGCCACATCGCTTCCTATCACAACATCAAAAGTATCTTCAAAATATATTCCAGATTGAAACTGTAATTTTTTATCTTTTCTATAAGAAAACTTTTCAAAATATTTTTTTGTTGTACCCATTACTCTAAATTGCTTATGACTATCACCTAAAGAAATAGGGATGATCCAATCTATTTCTGGCATTTTTGAAATTTGCTGATAGCTTTCCCAACTAATATTATTAGTAGGACTGCCAATTTGAAATAAAGAGTAAAGTAATAATTGAACCTCTCCAGATCTAGCTCCTAGTATTAAATCACCAGATTTAACATTTCCGAAGAAGCTTTTTTTTGCCCCTAACCTTAATGTATCTATAGATAAAAATAATACTATAGATATGGTTAATGAGATTATAGTTAAAAAAACTGTAATTTTTCTACTTAATAAAGATTGAAAAGCAATATTAATTAATATTTTCATTTCACAATAAAACTTTTTCTAAATTAATGGACGTATCAAAATTCTTTTCTAACGATGTGTCATGACTTGCCATGAGTAAGGTAATTTTTTCTTCATCACATAAATTCATAAGAAGATTAATAAAGTCATTTTTATTATTTTCATCAAGAGCTGATGTTGCTTCATCGGCAAGTATTAAGAATGGCTTATTTATAATTGCTCTTAAAATAGCTATTCTTTGCTTTTGCCCTACAGATAAATCTTTAGAATTATTTTGCAATAAAATATTTTTTTTTATATCTAACTTTTGAGCTAAAGCAAAAGTTCTGTCATAAAAGTATTCTTTATTATTTTTCTTAAATTGTGTAAAAAAACAAGGTAACAATATGTTTTGAAGGGGAGATAAATAATTTAAGATATTAAATTGTTGAAATATAACTCCAATGTTATTAGCTCTAAATTGATCTTTTTTTTTTTGAGATAATTTATTTATTTCTGTATTTTTTATACATAAAGTACCATTAGTGGGAGATAAAATTCCGCTAATCAAATTAAGTAGTGTTGATTTTCCTGAACCACTTCTGCCAAAGATAATAATCTTTTGTTTATTTTGTACTTTTAGTTCTTTAATCTTTAAACTAAATTGTTTTTTATTATTCCATTCAAATAGTAGGTCATTTATTTCTATAACGTTATTCATCTAAGTTAATTAAAATACCCATCAACATTAATTATATTGTCTTGTCTATTAATAGTTTGAGCCATTTTTTTATTTTTAGTAATTAGATTTATGGTAAGTTCTTTACTAAATGGAAAGCTATCAAAATATTTAATTTGTATATTTTTAATTGAAGATATTTTTTCACAAATTAATAAATATTGACTTATAAATTCTGAATGGGAACCTTCATTAATAACCTTTGCAGAGCTTTTTTCTTCTTTACAATTTGCGTTAGCAGGTACATCAATCATATTATTATAATCAGATAGTATACCTAATGCATTTCTTACTTTTTTTATATCTTCTTTTTTCTTTGCTTTATATTCAAAGCCAACTACGTCGAAACCAGGCATCTCAAATTCAAATGATAACTGTTTCATATCTTGCACTAAATTAAGAATACTGACACCATGAACGTGAGCATCTAGAGATTTTTTATCTTTCTTGGAACTTTCCTCATTAGTGTGGTCATGACTATGATCATGATTATGATGGTCATCTTCGGCAAAACTGTAAAAGCTAAACATTAATAGTAAACTAATAAAAAATTTCATTTAAATTCTCCTTTATGTATTATTTTTATGACTTTTTAAATCTTTTTTTATATCTTCATGATCTCCAGTAACAATGTGGTGTTTACTTTTGACAACATACTTTTCAAGTATTGGAATAAAAAACAAAGGAACAATTCCTCCTAATACTATTCCTAATACCATTTTTCTAATATGAGGATCTAAAAAACTTGCTATAACATCTGCAACTACATGTGATAAGGCAGCACCAAAAATCCCCGCTATATAACCATTAGAAATTATTTTAAGAAATCTATTTATGCTCCAACCCGTGTAATATCCTAAGATCATAATTGCAGCATGAAAGAAACCAAATACAAAGCCTCTTAAATTAGCCGAAAACCCATAAAGGTAATGTTCTAATAGATGTTCCATTAACTACATTGAGGACAAATAACAGGTATTTCTACAGAGCGAGTATTATTAAAAGCAAGATCAAGCTTAGCTGTACTTTTTTTTAAATTTAACCCCATTTGTTCATTACATGTTTCAAATACTTTTTCACAAACAGTGCAAAAGTTCAGCATATGGGTATGTTTTTCTTCTGGTGTAATGCACAGTAAAAATTTATTAATTGAAGAAATTTTATGGATAAGTCCTAAATCTATCCAAAACTCTAAAACTCTATATATTTGTGAAATATTTATACTAACATCTCCATTATTATTAATCTCGTCTCTTAATTCATATGCAGATATTGGTTTTTTGTGCTTTGATAATGTTTTTATAACTAAAGTCCTAGATGGAGTTAAAGACTTTTTTTTCATTAAACAATAATTAAGTAAATTTTCGGTATTTGTAATATCCATAGACTAAAAGTAATATAAAAAAAAAATATATCAATAAATAATTTACACTATTGCAATAGTATTGCAAAAATGTTATCAGTTATTTAGCTTAAACTCACTTAAGCTTAAATAATTTAGAAAAGGGAAGATTTATGAACAAGTATATAGTGGTTGTTTTAATTAGCATTTTTTTTATAAAAAATTTAAGTGCTGATATAAATAAAGAAGTGTCTGACTTAAAAAATGAATTTAAGCAGATTAAAGAAATTTATGAAAATAAAATTGAAGCTTTAGAAGCGAAAATAGAAAAATTAGAGAATGAGAAGGCTAAACAAGATACTAAAGTAGCTGATCATCATGATGGACACTCTGAAGAAAGCAGCTTCAATATAGAGGCCGTATTAAATGGTAAATATATGGCTTACACTAGAGAGGGAGAGGTGGAACCAAAGGGTTTTGGTACTGCACATGAAGGTGAAAGAGGAAGAGAAGGATTATTCATTGGAGAGTCTGAGTTAATAATTAATTCAGACATAGGCGAAAAATTTAGCGGATCTCTTACAGCTGCAATTGTTAGAGAAGATGGAGCAGATAAGATAGAGCTAGAAGAAGCATATGTAGAAACTTTAGATGGAAGCTTTCTAGATAATACTTTTTTTAAATTTGGTAGGGCTTTTTGGAATGTAGGTGTTTTAAATCCTCAGCATGCTCATGCTGATGATTTTGCAGATAGACCATTACCTTATAGAGTTTTTTTAAATAAAGCTTATAATGATGATGGTTTAGAAGCTTCATACTTACTAGGATCATCAGAAATCGGGTTTGGAATTTTTAGAGGAGAGGACTTTCCTTTTGGTAATACTGCAGGTAGTGAGGGAACTGGAAGTGATGCTTGGTCAGCCTTTTATAAATCTACTTTAAATCTCTCAAATACCGAAGAATTGGCTTTTAATCTGTATCATTTATCAGGAAAATCAAGATCGCCTAATGCAAGATTGGGTAATGAAGATACTGTAACATTTAGTGGGGATAGTGATTTATCTATTATAAATTTAGATTATGAAAACTCATATAATTCTAACCAGAAATTAAAAATAAGTGCTGAATATTTTTATAGAAATCAAGATGGTACTTTCGCAGATAGTGAAGAATCAACAGGAAATGTAGCATTTGATGATAATGATGGCGGTTATTATTTATCTTTAGTAAATCAGTTTAACGAGCATTTAAGTCTTGGTTATAGATATGGTAAATTATTGCCTGCTGATGCTCCTACTGGACTTGTTGGTAGTGCATTAGATCCGGCAGGTAATGATCCTGAAACTCATTCTATTATGTCAGAGTGGAAGTTTGACTCTGCATCGGTTATGAGGTTACAACTTAATCATGAAACACCAAGAGCTGAAATGGTTGATAATCAAGTTATTTTTCAGTACATTATGTATTTGGGTTCTGGTGGACATGACGGACATGACCATTAAAATTTAAGAGAATTAATTATGAATATTGCACAAGTAAAAAAACAATTTAGCGATAAACTATCCATATGTCTTTCACTTTGCTGTATATTGCATTGTATTGCTTTGCCAGTAATTATATTAATGATTCCTAGTTTCGCATCTTTATGGATAAATAATGAAAAAGTACATGTTATATTAGTATTGTTTGCAGTTCCAATTAGTTTATTTGCAATGGCTAAGTCTTTGAGAGTACATCATAATTATAAGTGCATAAGTTTAGCTGTTATAGGTTTATCCCTTCTTGTGGGTGCAATCTTTATGCATGATATTAACTTCGGTTCAGAGAGCAGTCATATTGGCCATAAAGAGGCTACTCATCATGAAGAAGCAGGGCACGAAGAGGCTACTCATCATGAAGAAGCAGGGCATAAAGAGGCTACTCATCATGAGGAAGCTGAACATAGACATCATGAACATGGAGGCATTGGAGAGACACTTGAAACTATATTTACAGTATTAGGTGGTTTAATTTTGCTAGGAGCACATTATTTAAATATTAGATCAATAAGAGAATCTACTTAATTTTATTAAGAATAAATACTAAATTAAGGTAATGAAAATATTTTATATTACCTTAATTTTTCTTTTTATTTCTAAGATAAATGCGGAAAATAAATATAATAGAAATTTTTTTCATTTTCACTCATATCCTACAAAAACTAAAATAGGATATTATACAAAAAAACATTGTAAAACTAATATAGACCATGTTGTTTCATTAAAAGATGCTTTTGATAGTGGTGCTTTTAAATGGACCCTGGAGAGAAAAAAAGAGTTTGCAAACGATAAAGAAAATCATGTTCCCGCCTGTCACAGAATAAATAGCTCAAAAGGGTCAGCAACTCCTAAAGATTTTTTAAGAAGAAGTAATGATAAAAAAGGTTTAGAATATGAAATTATTAATTTTTGTAATTATGTTAATATTTATTTTAAGATAAAAAAAAAATATAACCTATCTTTTAAAAACAATGACACTGATTTATTTAATAATTGTTCTATAAAACTTAAAAATTAAAAATAAATGTCAAATCTAGAAATTTTTTTATTAATAATTTTAATCTTTTTTTTTCTTTATTTAGGATGGAAGATAAAAGAAGTATATAAAAATATCAAATTTTATTTATATAAACGAAAGGGAAAAAAAGCTGAACAAAAAGCTATTAAATTATTAAAAAAGAATGGATATAAAATTGAAAGTTTTCAAACTACAGCAAAAGGAAAATTATTACAGGATGATGAAACAGTAAACTTTTTTATTAGAGCAGACTTGATTGTATCTAAAGGTAAGAAAAAGTTTATAGCAGAGGTAAAGTCAGGAAAGGCAGCTTCAATTGAAGAAATTAATACTAGAAGGCAATTATTAGAATACTCTAAAGTATTTAATAATAAAAATTTAATTTTAATAGATACTGAAAAAAATAAAATTAAAAAAATAGAATTTTAGTATAATAAAATTTAATATAACTTTTTTATAATAATAAAGTCATTTTATGGAAATTTACTGGAATTCAATTTTTACAGCTATAAATTTAATATTTAGCTTTGATAAAAAGCTTATAGAGGTCTTTTTCTTATCTTTTAAAGTAACAATAATAGCATTACTTATTTCATGTTTGATAGGTTTGCCATTAGGTACTTTTTTGGCTACTCAGACATTTAAGGGAAGAAATCTTTTAATAGGTATAATTAATTCCTTAATGTCTTTACCACCTGTAGTTGTAGGTCTATTTGTTTATATTAATTTATCTCGGTCTGGTCCTTTTGGTTGGTTAGGAATTCTTTATACTCCTACTGCTATGATTATAGCACAAATTATATTAATTCTGCCTATCATTGCAGGTTTAACAACACAAATCATAGAGGATCTTCAAGAAAATTATAATGATTTATTTGTTTCTTTAGTCACACCCAAAATTACTACTATTAAAGCTTATATTATAGATGCAAGATATTCACTAATTACTGTAGTTTTAGCTGGTCTTGCAAAAGGTATCTCTGAAGTAGGAGCTGTAATAATTGTTGGAGGAAATATAGATCATCTTACCAGAGTAATGACGACTACTATTACAATGGAAACCTCAAAAGGTGAGCTTTCTTTGGCACTAGCTTTGGGAATTATACTTTTAATTACATCTATCACCATAAACCTAATAGTAACTTATAAAAAATATAACATTAAGGATAGGTATTATGGTAAGTAAAAAAAATATTTTAATGCCTATAAAAGTAAAGAAGCTAAACTTTGAAAAAGGACAAAGAAAATTACTTAGTGATATTTCTTGTGAAATCAAAGCAAGAGGTATCACAATTATTTTAGGTCCAAATGGAGCTGGTAAAACTTTATTTTTAAAATTTTTACATGGATTAATAAGTGATAGCACTTCTGAAGTTACTTTTGCAAATAAAACTCTAAATACAAGTATTAGAAAACAACAATCTATGGTTTTTCAATCTCCTATATTATTAAGAAGATCTGTTTTTAAAAATATTTCATTTGCTCTACAACAGAGAACTAAAATAATAAATAAAGAAAAAATATTGAAAGTTTTAAAAAGAGTAGATTTATTAAATTTAGTTAATGAGAATGCTATACTTTTGTCTGGTGGAGAGAAACAAAGGTTATCTCTTGCTAGAGCAATTGTAACTTTACCTAAAGTTCTATTTTTAGATGAAGCAACCTCTAATTTAGACCCTTATTCTATTCAAATAATAGAAAAAATTATTAAAGAGGTTAATCAACAAGGGACAAAGGTAATAGCAGTCACCCATGATTTATTACAGGCAAAAAGATTGGCTAATGATATTATATTCATTAATAAAGGAAAAATGTGTGAGTTTACAGGTGCAAAAATATTTTTTTCTAAACCAAAGTCAAAAGAAGGCAAGCTTTTTATGGCTGGCAAATTAATTGTTTAATAATGCAAAGTTTTATTGTTTTAATTTTTATTTATTTTTTTATCTCAGTTATAAAAGCAGAAAATAGCATAATTTTACAATCTACTACTTCCTTAAAAAACTCAGGGTTTTATGATTATATCCTGCCGTTAATTTATAAAGATTTAGGTATAAAAGTAAATGTAGTGGCAGTAGGAACTGGTGCAGCAATAAGAAACTCTATGAATTGTGATGGAGATTTACTAATTGTTCATAGTCCGCAACAAGAGGAAATTTTTATGGATAGCGGTTTTTCTAAAAAAAAATATTATATCATGCATAATTATTATATATTAATTGGTCCTAAAAATGATCCTGCAAAGATTGGTAATTTAAAAGTTAAAAGTGCTTTTAAAAAAATTTTTGAGACAAAAAGCCTTTTTATTTCTAGAGGAGATAATTCAGGTACAGACTACAAAGAAAAAATGATTTGGAAAAGTTTATATCTGAATTCATCCGAATTTTCAGTAAATTGGTATCTAGAAACAGGGACTAGTATGGGAGCCACTATAAATACTGCTGTAGGTTTAAATGCTTATACTTTTACTGATAAAGCTACTTGGCTCTCTTTTAAGAATAAATTAGATTTTATAATTTATTCAGATAATGAAGACTTCTTAATTAATAGATATAATGCACATATAATAAATAAAGATAAATGTCCTCAAAGCAAATATAAGCTTGCTAATAGAGTTTTAATTTGGTTGTTATCTGATCAATCTAAAAAAAATATTATAAATTTTAAAAATAAAAATCAGCAATTGTTTTTTATCGAATAATATTGATCTTTTTTTTGATTATAATAGTATATAGGCTATGGAAAGAGGATATAAATTAAAAGACAGACCGGAATATAAGTCTAAGCCACAACCTATCACATTTAAAAAAACAGACACTGTTGCTAAGGCTGTTAATATTATGTCTGAAAAGAATTATGGTTCAGTTGTTATTGTAGATAATCAAAATAAAGTCATAGGTATTTGCACTGAAAGAGATATACTAAAAAAACTAGTTAATAAAAAGCTAAATGCCGATAGAACAAGGTTAGAAAAGATTATGACGGCTAACCCAAGAGTGGGTAAAGAAGATGACGAGGTGTTATCTTGGTTGAGAACAATGTCAAATGACAGATTTAGAAGGCTACCAGTTGTAGATAACCAAGGAAGAATTAAAGCAATATTTACGCAGGGTGATTTCGTATCTTACACATGGCCCGATTTATTGTATCAAGCTACTCAAATGACAAAGGCATCCATAACCAAGCATTTTAACGCTACATCTATAATAATTATGATAATGCTTTACAGTGTAGCAATGATTTTTGCCGTAAGATTTATATAATAACATCTTTTATTTTTATTAGTAATACCAATTAATTAAAGATTTTAAACTAAACAAACCCTTTATAAGAATTCAATAGATAAAGCTCTTCAGCCTCATTAATTTCATAGAATTCAATCTCTATATGGTTTTTTTTATTTTTATTTTCTAAGTGTTTGGCTACTGAAGAGTCTTCTTTTAAAAAATTTATAATCATACCATGTTTTATTTTAGCAACGACAGATTTTGGTTTTCTTTTTATCGAAACTAAATACATTTTTAATTGTTGTCTATGACTATTCTGTATAGATGAACTTAATTTTAACTCTAATATTAAAGGAGGTTTTGATTTATTTAAAAAAAAATCAGGAGAACCAAGCTTCACAGGTATATCTTTATAAAAGACTTCTAAGCTAATTTCTCTCATATAATCAATTTTTGACTTATCTAATTCATATCCTAAAGCTAGCTGAAAATCTTTTTCATCAAAATTTAAACCACCCATATGTAAGTATACTTCCTTAGATATTTGTATAATTTTTTTTAACATTTAGATAATAAGCTGAGATTGTTTCTTAAAAAAATTACAATCATTACAGTTTTCATTAATTACAGGTGGTTCATTCATTTGTAAAATATCTAAAGCTAAAGTGACTCTATCAATTAACTTTTCATAAATTCTATTTTCTAATTCCACATAACCCATATCAAAAATAAAATTACAATTCATACCATTTTTATTCTCTATTTTAAGAGGGTCAAATTGAAGAATTGCTAATTTTTTAACAGGGCTTAGTAATGGTGTTTTTATAGAATTAATTTCACCAGGATATTCAAAAATAGTAGCGTAAGCTTCTAATTGAAATTTATAAAAATCAGCTTTTTTTTCAGATATTTTTGTAGTTTTAAAGTCAATAATTCCATAAGTTTTATCTTCAAATTCTATTACTAAATCTGGTATTCCTACTAATTTAAAGTCTCTTCCCTTGTTATCTTTAAGCAAACTCGATGAAATTTTTTTTGGTAATTCATTGTCTTGTAAAAATCTACCTTTAGGAAGTTTTTCTGAAATAAAACTAGTATCTTTATTAATAAAATAATCTTTTTGTATCAAATCTAACTGATTAAATACAGGTGGAGGAAAATTATTAGTCTGTATATTTAGTTTTTTTGATAAATAAAAGCATCTATGACATTTATTAATCTGAAAGTCTAAAGAAGAGGGAGATAATTCTATTACTTTTTTTAGCTTGTTATGTGTTAAAATTTCTTCTTTCTTATCACTTTCAATCCACTTTTGAAAACTAGAAGCATCTATTCCGTCAGGAACATACCATTTTTTTCTTTCTGCGTCCCATTTACCTCCTAAGGCTTTACATTCATCTTTTTCATTAAAAGGACAATTTAAGAAAATCATTAGTTTATAATATAGGAGATTACAGAAAAGTAAAATATATCAGATATAAGTTTAAAACAATTTCAACTGTTTAATTGGCGAGTTTAGGTCTTTTTCATTTTTTACTAGCATTCTATACATATATATTCCTTCAATAACTCTTTGTACGTAGTTTCGTGTTTCGCTTATAGGTATTAATTCCATCCATGTAACAGGGTCTATTTCATTTTTTCTTGGATCACCATATGTTTTTAGCCATCTGTTTACTCTGCTTGGTCCTGCATTATAAGCTGCCAGAGCTAGTACATAGGAGCCATTAAATTTATTAAGCATTTCTTTAAAATAAAATGATCCTATCTTGACATTATAAGCTGGTCTAGAAGTTAAATAAACTCTTTTATATTTATAGTTATTCTTTTTAGCAGTTATTCTTGCAGTTCTTGGCATTAATTGCATTAAACCTCTAGCTCCTGCTCTACTTTTTGCTTTGATATCAAAAGCACTTTCTTGTCTTGTAATTGCTAAAGTAACAGGCAAAGGAATTTCAGTATTTTTATTAATTAAATTCATTAATTCTGTATCTGGCACGGGAAAATTTAAACTAGGAATATAAATGTTGTTGTAAATAGCTTTTTTTCCAACAAATATAGAAAATGAGACTTGATTAAAATCATTAAGTATTTTTGAAAGCATTAAAATATCCTTAGTATTTTTAGCTTGAGTAACTAAATGCATTGCAAATATTCTAGATAATTTTCTATTTTCTACTTGTAACAGCAGAATTAATGCTCTTACTAATTCATTTTCTTTAAATTTTTTAAATTCATTCTGATTAAATTCAATACTTTGAGCAGGCAAAAATAATTCTCTATTTAATTTTTTTAAAGCTAATTGTCCATAAAAAGTAGCTGGGAAAGCAGCTGCTCTTTCGTACCATATTTTTAAATCTTCTCTGTTGCCTAATTCTTCTGATGCTTTTCCTGCCCAATAGGATGCTCTAGCTTTTGAAATAGGCGTTTTAACTTCAAGAAACATTTTAGAAAAATATTTATAAGCTGACTTAGGATCCTTATTAAATGTTAGAGATACCCAGCCTGCAAGCCACTGTGCTTCTGATAAATAATCTTTACTAGATAAATTATATTGTTCTAGAATTTTTGTTGCTAATTTATAATTTTTATAGCTAAGTTGTTTTCTTGTATGATAATTAACTTCTCTCCACCATTTCTTTGGATAAGAATATTCTCCATAATATGACAATAGTAATTCAAGAGAAGGTTTTTCAAGTCTAGCTTTTCTTCTCCATTTTATTCTTTCATAAATTAATGACTCTTCGTTAATTAAATTTTTTGGTACATTCTTAATAGCTTGATCAACATTTCCTCTTCTTCTAGAAAGTTTAATTTTTGCTATTGAAAACTGCTTTATATCTGAAGAGACTCTTTTTAGTTGTCTATTTGCACTACTCCATTGTTTCTTCCAGATTAAATTTTCTAATCTTTTTGTGTTTTCAGAGTTAGTAATAATATTCTTATAACTTTTTAAAATATATTTTTCCTCTGAATAACTAAAACTACTATTTACCCATACTTCTTTTAAAAGCCAATTACCTTCTTCAATAAAATTATTTTTAATTAATATTTCACTAAGTTTAATTTTTGCAATAGGAGTAATTGGTGGGTTTTCTTGAAACCAATCTAATGTTTTTTTAATGTCATTTGTTACTTTTTTGCTTTCAATTTTTGCTTTTACTTTATCAATCTTTGGCCATGTTGTGCTGGACTGATAAAAGTTTTCTAGATCTTTTTTTGAAGATACTCCATCATTAGCAATAAGCCATCTCCAAATTATTATTTTTCTAGCTACCTTATCATTAATTTTTTCAATTCCTTTTAGTGATCTAGCCCATTTTTTTTGATCACCAGACTTTAAGGAAAGTTTAAATATTTTTTCTTCATTTAAGTTTAAGCTTTTAGAATATTTATCATCTGCATTTAATAAATTAATAAATAAAACTTGCAAAGAAAATATTATAAAAATTCTAAAATATGGCATAATAATAATCTATAAAAAATTTAAAAGAGAGTAAAATGAAATATCAAGGATCTTATTGTGCATTAATAACACCTTTTAAAGATGATATATTTGATGAAAAGAGTTTTATTAAAATAATTGAATGGCACATAAAGCAAGGCACTCAGGGTATTGTGCCTTGTGGTACTACAGGAGAGTCTCCAACCTTAAGTCATGATGAGCACAAAAAAGTGGTTGAATTAGCAGTAGAAACATCTGGTGGTAGACTTCAAGTAATTGCAGGTACTGGTTCAAACTCAACTAAAGAAGCAGTATCATTAACTAAACACGCAAAGCAGTGTGGTGCAGATAGTGCATTAGTAGTAGTACCTTACTATAATAAGCCAAGCCAAGAAGGACTAAAAAAACATTTTTTAAAGATAGCTGATACTGTAGATCTTCCTATTTTTATTTATAATATTCCTGGTAGAAGTGTAGTAGATATGAGTAATGAAACTATTGAAATGCTATCAGAACACGAAAATATAATTGGAATTAAAGATGCCTCTAATGATTTAAGCAGACCAACTTATCTTAAAAAATATATTAAACATAAGAAATTTTATCAATTATCTGGAGAGGATGCCACTCAATTAGCTTTTTTAGCTCAAGGAGGTGACGGAGTAATCTCTGTTACTGCAAATATAGTACCTAAAAAAGTTACTGATTTACATAAATCTTGGTTTGCAGGAGATATTTCGCAAGCAATGAAGATAGATACAGAACTATTTAGTTTAAACAATGCTCTTTTTTTAGAGGCTAACCCTTGCCCTGTAAAATATGCTGCCTTCAAGTTAGGAATATGTAATTATGAGTTAAGGTTACCTCTTTGTAAGATTTTAGAGAAAAATGAACTTATAGTAGATAATGTATTAAAAGATTTAAATATAACTTTCGATTAATGCAAATAGTTGCAAATAATAAAAAAGCTTTTTTTGAGTATTTTATTTTAGAAAAAATAGAGGCAGGTATACAACTAACAGGTGATGAAGTAAAATCATTAAGGGTTGGTAAAGCTAGTATAAAAGAAGCATATGCTGAGGCAAAGAAAGGGCAACTTTTTTTAGTTAACTCGGATATATCGAATTATGAGAAAGCTTCAGGCTATTCTAAATTAAATTCTAAAAGAGTAAGAAAATTATTAGTTCATAAAAAAGAAATATCAAAGCTTCAGGGTAAAATAGAAAAAGAAGGAATGACTATAGTACCATTAAAACTATATTTTAATAATAAAGGAATTGCTAAAGTAGAAATTGCTATTGCTAAAGGTAAAAAATTGTACGATAAAAGAGAAGTGAAAAAGAAAAAAGATTGGAATATTCAAAAAAAGAGATTACTAAAAAATATTAATTAAAATGGAGATGATTGATTATTATGTTAAAAATTACTATTATCGTTATTAAATTATTTTTATATTCGTTTGTATCTATGAGTTCAGAATTTTATAACTATGAATTTGAAAGTATTGAGGGAAATAAAATGCCTTTAAAAAATTATAAAGGTAAAGTAGTTCTTCTGGTAAATACTGCTTCAATGTGCGGCTTTACAAAACAATATACTGGTTTGCAAGAATTACATGATGAGTATAAAGACAAAGGCCTAGTTGTATTAGGTATTCCATCTAATAGTTTTATGCAAGAACACACTTCTGAAGACAAAGTTAAGGATTTTTGTGAAACTAATTTTAACATAACTTTTCCTATGACTAAAATTGAAGAGGTGATAGGAAGTGAAAAACATCCACTATATGGATGGTTAAAAGAAGAACATGGGATTAAACCTAAATGGAATTTTCATAAAATTTTGATTGATAAAGAAGGAAAAGTAGTAAACTCATATTCCTCTCTGACTAAACCTAAAAGCGATAAGTTAATCAAGATAATTGAGGAAAAAATTAAAGGATAGGACTCTAAATATGAGGGTCATTTTTTATACTTTTTTATCTATTTTAGGTATTAGTCTATCAGTTATCATTCTGATGCCTTCCTTGTTTGATATCAACAATTATAAAGGAAAGATAGAAAATTTATTCTATAATAAAACAAATAATACTTTAAAGATTGCTGGAGATATAAGTCTTTCTTTTTTATCTGGACTAAGGTTATCAGTTAAAGATATAAGCTTTGTATCTAATGATGGAGAAAATCTTTTTCAAAGTGAAGAGTTACTAATATCCCCAAAATTTTTCCCATTGTTAAAAGGTGAATTACTATTTAATTCAGTAAAAATAGTTAAACCTACTATATACATTACAAAAAAAAAAAATGAAAAATATAATTGGGAAATAGCATTTAGTAAAAATAAGAAAGAAGAAATTAAACAAGATTCAACAAGAGATATAAAAAATAAGGATAATAAGAATAATCAAGGAAAATTAAATCCATTAAATATCAACTCATTACACATAGTAAATGCTTTAATATTAACTAATATTGAAAATAAAAAAAATAAATTTGAAGATATAAATGTCAGATTAAGCTACAAAAATAATAGTGAATATTTCTTAGACGGAAATATTTCTTATAAAGAGGATAAAATCAAATTCTCCTATGATATAAATTACCTAAATGAAAATATTAACATAAGGGGTTTTATTAATGGAAAAGGTTTAGAGCTAAATAACAATACTAATATTAATGCAAACTCTATTAGTGGCGAAAGTGATATAGACTTAAAGATTAATAACTTTAGCAATTTTGTTAAAAATAATTATTTACGTGATCAGTCTTTAAAATTAGACGCTAAGGTATCTTTTACAGATAAATCTATAAAATTTAATAACGGCAAACTCATTAATAAAAAAGCTCTAGTAAACTTTAAGGGAGATTTAATAAAAAAAAATAAAATTAATATTGTTAGAGTTGATCTGACTACTGATATGTTGGATTTAGATAAATTATTATTATTCAGTAATAATAAGAAACCTATTGAAGTACAAGATGAAAAAAATAATATTAATGATCCTGATAAAAGTAAACAATATCATATTGTAGATAATATTTTTCAAACATTAAAGTTTTATGATATTAAAGGCAATTTCAATGCAAAAGAAATAGTCTATAAAAGTCATAATATTAAAAAAGTAGAAGCTGAATTTTCTAAAAAAAATAATTTAAATATATCTGCAAAACTAAACAGTAATTTTGTAGACAAACTCACAGTTAAATCAAAAATAAACAAGAAAAAATTATCTACGTTTGTTATAAATGCGAAAAATTTAAATATTAAAAAAGTAAATGATTATATGGGCTTTAGTAGATTATCAGGTTCATTGAATTTTTTTATTGAAGGTAATACTAATGTAAAAGATAAAAATTCAATATTTAAACAACTAAATGGTGAGTTGAAGTTAAATACTAAAAATATTTTAATTAATGATTTAAATTTAAAGAAATTGAAATCAAGTATCTTAGACATAAAAAATGTTGAAGACTTATTAGAATTAAATAAAAATGTTTTTAAGGGAAATACTAGTCTAAAAAATCAAGAAATGTCTGTTGGAATTAAAAACGGCAATTTAAAGCTTCCCAAAACTAATATTTTATTAGATGACAATAAAATTACTGCTACGGGTCTCTATGAACTAGCTTCTAATAATATTAATATCAATTTAAACTATAATAATGAAAATAATAAATTATTATCTCTTTTTAATGTAAACTTTAAAGGTAATATAAAGAATATACAAACCTCTCTAGATTATAATAAAGCAAAAACAGAACAGTTACTTGGAGATATATTAGAAAAAAAAATGAAAAAAGTTATTAAAGATAAACTAGATAACAAATTTAATGATATTATTGAGAATTTATTGGAATAATGAGTTTTGATCTTTACACATCAGCAACACCTAATGGTTATAAAGTATCGATTATGTTAGAAGAGCTGAAACTTAAATACAAAGTACATAAAATTGACTTAGGTAAGCAAACGCAAAAAGAAGAATGGTTTTTAAAATTGAATCCCAATGGAAGAATACCAGTATTAAAAGATAATGAAAATAATAAAGTTATTTTTGAAAGTGGTGCTATTCTTTATTATCTAGCTATTAAATATAATAAATTTTTTTTTGAGGAGAAAAGAACTGAGATTATGCAGTGGTTAATGTTTCAAATGTCTGCAATAGGACCAATGCAGGGACAGGCTAATGTTTTTTTTAGGTATATGGATGAAAAAATACCAGTTGCTATATCTCGTTATCAAAATGAGTGTAGAAGGTTATATGAAGTACTAGATAAACAATTACAAGACAATAAATGGATATGTGGAGAATACTCAATTGCTGATATAGCAACTTGGCCTTGGATTAAAATATATTTTTGGGCAGGTATTGATATATCTAATTTAGATAATTTATCTAGATGGATGGATCAAATGGAGAGAAGAAAAGCTTGTAAAGCAGGCATTTTGGTGCCTAAAAGAGAGAGTTCAAAAAAAGTTGTTAAAAATGTCAAAAATATTTTACAAACTTAACTGATTAGGTTTTCATAAAAATCATTTCCTTTATTATCAATTACTAAAAAAGCTGGAAAATCTTTAACTGTTATTTTCCAAATTGCTTCCATTCCTAATTCTGGGTATTCAATACATTTAACTTCAGTAATATTTTTTCTTGCTAATTCTGCACCTGGACCTCCTATAGAGCCTAAATAAAAACCTGAATATTTTTCGCAACTTTTTTTAACTAACAAAGACCTATTACCTTTTGCTAACATTATTAGGCTTCCTCCTGCTTTTTGAAATTGCTCTACATAGGCATCCATTCTTCCTGCTGTTGTTGGCCCGAAAGAACCGGTACTGTAACCCTTAGGAGTTTTAGCTGGACCAGCATAATATATAGGGTTTTCTTTAAAATAGCTAGGTAAGGGTTTACCTTTATCTAACTCTTCTTTTAACTTAGAATGAGCTATGTCCCTAGCTACAATAAGAGTACCATTTAACAATAATCTAGTTTTGATCTTGAGTTTAGATAGTTCTATAATGGTTTCTTTAATAGGTTTATTTAAATTTATAACTATTTCTTTTTTAGTTAGTTTTTTTACATTAACTCTAGGAAGATATCTAGAAGGATTTTTTTCTAGTTTTTCTAAAAACATACCATTTTTATTTATTTTTCCAATAATCTGTCTATCTGCTCCACATGATACACCAATACTAATTGGTAAACTTGCTCCGTGTCTAGGAAGTCTTATTACTCTAATATCATGACAAAAGTATTTTCCTCCAAATTGGGCGCCAATCTTTAAATCTTGTGTTATCTTTAAAATATTTTTTTCCATTTTAATATCTCTAAATGCTATTCCTTTGTAATTGCCTTTTTTAGGAATACTGTCTAAATAATGGCAAGTAGCTAGTTTTAGAGTTTTTAAATTCATTTCAGCAGACAAGCCTCCAATGACTATAGCTAAATGATATGGAGGACAAGCTGAAGTTCCTATAGAAGCTATTTTAGGTTTTAGAAACTCTAAAATCTTTTTTGTTTTAAGCACTGAAGGGGTAGCTTGAAATAAAAACGTTTTATTTGCTGACCCACCTCCTTTTGCAATGAATAAAAACTTATATTCATCCTTTCCTTCAGAATAAATATCTATTTGTGCCGGAAGATTATTTTTAGTATTTTTTTCTTCATACATACTTTTTGCAGCTACTTGACTATATCTTAAATTATTTTTTAAGTAACATTTATATACTCCTTGAGATAGGTAATAAGCATCTTTACCAGAGGTAACTATATTATGTCCTTTTTTTGCTAAAATTATTGCAGTACCGGTATCTTGACACATAGGTAAAATACCTCCTGCTGCTGTATTAGCGTTTTTTAAAAGTGAAAAAGCAACAAATTTATCATTATTTGATGCTTCATTGTCATTGATTATTTTTTTTAGCTTAGATAAATGACTTGATCTAAGATAATGAGAAATGTTGTAAAATGCCAGTTTTGAGAATTTTTGTAAACTATTTTCTTTTATAAATAAAAACTTTTTTTTATTAAAGTTTACCAAGTCTCCTTCAAAAGGATAGACTTTTTCAAATTCTATTTTGTCGTCATTTATTTTAAATATTTCTTGATACGAAAAGCTTTCTGCCATATCTAAGTACTCTTTGGTTTTAAAAAAATTACATTGCTTTTATTTTCTAACTGCTTTTTTTTCAATACTTTTTTTTTATCTTTAGGTTTTTTAGAAATAATTTTATCTTCAATATCTAAATTTAAGGTGAAAGATACTGAGGGATCCACGAAAGTTTTAAGAGATGAAAAATTGATTCTTAAATGATCAACTTTTCCTTTAAACTTCAGATCAACAGAAAAATATTCTTGCTCTACTTTCAAATTCCAAAATTCGTTTTCAATTACTATCATCATAGTTTTTGGATAATCTTTTTTTAAATATTCTGGAATTTGATTTTTAGAATCAGTGGTATCAAAAGTTATATAAAAGTGATGGCCATTTGAAATACCATATTCTGAGGTTTTTTTTAGTGCATGTTTAATAACATCTATTAAGCTAGATTTTATTAAGCTTTTATAATCTAAAAATATATCTTTTTTATTCATTTCATTTATACCTTTTTTGAAGGCTTCTGTTGCCAGGTGCCTTCAAACCCCGCCTAAAATGTGTGACCAATTTAGGAGTTTACTGCATTGTTAAATTAACAGCTCTACGCTGCTAATGCAACATCACGACTATTGTCGTTTGCATTTATAATTTTGTCCTTTGCGGTGGTACAATACCGAACGAAGAGTTACGCTTTTCAACGCCTGTCGATCCTGTTTCGCCCCCTCGTGGTGGAGGCGCCGGGTACCGCCCCCGGGTCCAGTCCGCCTATTACACGCACCGTTTATCGTCATAGTTAAATTAATAACACTTTTATTATAAGGAAATATGTAAAGCATTAAAGTTTAATTTGATTTTTTTTATTATAAAATTAGTATGTTGATATGAAAAAAAAAAAAAATGCTCAAAATCAAATTCAATTAAATAAAAATACGACAGTTAGACCAGTAGCTCTAGCTCTTGAAAAGGTTCTTTATCAACCTTTTAAGGTCTTAGATAAAGGTTTTATAAGAATAGTAGATTATATGGGAAATGATAGTTCTATTGTGCAGGCTGCAAGAGTTTCTTATGGTAAAGGTACTAAAAAAAAATCTTTAGACGAAGGTTTAATTAGATATTTACTGAGACATAAACATACAACACCATTCGAAATGTGCGAAATTAAATTACATGTTAAATTACCTATTTTCATAGCTAGACAATGGATAAGACATAGGACAGCAAACGTTAATGAATATTCTGCAAGATACTCTATTTTGGAAGATGAATTTTATATACCAAAAATTGCTAATTTAGCAGAACAGTCTTCTTCAAATAAACAAGGAAGAGGAAAAAAAATTAACGAGGATTTAGCAGCTAAGATCATTAAGATTTTAAAAGATGACTCAACCAGATGCTACAATAACTATTTATGGATGCTTAATGAAAATAATACCCAAGGATATGATGAAACTAGGGATAGTTTGTCTAGAGAGTTAGCAAGAATAAATCTAACTTTAAATACATATACTGAATGGTATTGGAAAATAGATTTACATAATTTTATGCATTTTTTATCTTTAAGAGCTGACCATCATTCACAATTTGAGATTAGAGCTTATGCAGATGTTCTAATTAAAATTTTAAAAAAGTGGGTTCCGATAACCTATAAAGCATTCTGCTCGTATATGTTGAATTCAGCAGAATTATCCCAAGAAGCATTACAGGTGATTAAAGAATTAATTAAAGGTAAGAAGGTTAATAAAAATAATACAGGACTTACTAATAGAGAATGGGAAGAATTGCAGCAACTACTTAAGTAATTAGTTTTTTAGTAATATCGTCATATATTTTTTTTAATTGTACGTTTGATTGAATTAAATCAGGCGTGCCAGAGTCACAGTTTTCAGAAATTTTTTTATCAAATGGTATTTGACCTAACAATTTGACGTCAAATTCCTTTGAAAGTTTTTCCCCACCGCCTTTTCCTAACAAATAATGTTTTTCATCACATTTATTACACATAAAATAGCTCATATTTTCAACAATACCTGATATTGGTACATTAAAGGTTTTGAACATATTTATACCTTTTCTGGTATCAGATAAGGCTATATCTTGAGGAGTCGTTACTATTAGAGCGTGATCAATTTTCAACTTTTGCATTAGTGTTAACTGCGTATCGCCAGTGCCAGGAGGAAAGTCAATAACTAAATAATCTAAATCACTCCAAGCAACATCATTAATTAGTTGCATAATAGCACTTTGTAACATAGGTCCACGCCAAACTAATGGTTTCTTGTGGTCTATTAAGAAACCTATTGACATAACTTCAATATTTTTATAATTCAGTGGAATTATTTTTTTATTTTTCTGAACGTCTGGTTTTGAATTAAGGTTTAATATTCGGGGTAGGGAAGGACCATAAATATCTCCGTCTAAAAGACCTACTTTTTTCCCGAGACTATTTAATGACAAACTTAAATGCACTGAAAGGGTAGACTTTCCAACTCCTCCTTTACAACTTGATACTGCAATAATTTTTGAAAATTTTTTCTTAGTTGTTGTGAATGTTATATTTATTTCATTAAATAAATTTAAGTTTGATATCTTATTTTCGCATTCTATTTTTAAATTTTTTAATTCTTTTGCTTGATTAGGATTTTCAGCTTTTAAAGTAATAAAAACTTTTTGATCTTTGATAATAATATCTTCAACCACTTCTCTAAGTTCATTGCTGAAGGAATTTATAATTTTATCTTTCAAACTTTTTTCCTGTTGTTATTATTGAAAATGACTTCTACAATATATATATATAAATAACTTAGTTAAATTAATTTCAAATATAAAGGAAAATTATGCCTTGGGATAATAAAAACAATGGGCCTTGGAATGGGGAAAACAATCCTTGGGGAAAAAAAGACAATAATAATAATAATGGTGGTAATAATTGGAATCCTAAAAATAAGGGAGATGATTTAGACAAAATGCTAAATCAGTTTAAAGAGAAAGTGGAAAATTTTTTTTCAAAAGGACCCAAAAGCTTCATTATGGGTTTCTTGGTACTAGGCTTTTTATGGCTTATGAGTGGATTTTATACTATAAGTCCTGAGGAACAAGGAGTAGTTTTAAGGTTTGGAAAATATGTTTCCATAAGTAGCCCTGGTCTAAATTATCATATTCCGTCTCCTATTGAAAAGGTAATCAAAGTTCCAGTTACTACAACCAGAAGTGTTGAGATAGGCTTTAGAAGTCAAAATACAGGATCCATCAGAAATGTTGATGAAGAAAGTTTAATGTTAACAGGAGATGAGAATATTGTTGACATTAACTTTGTTGTGCAATGGTTTGTTTCTGATGCTGCAAAATATGTATTCAATATTAGAGACCCTGAAAAAAATATTAAAGATAGTGCAGAAAGTGTTATGAGAGAAGTAATAGGGAAGACAAACATTGATTTTGCTTTAGCAGAAGGAAGAGATCAAGTTAGGCAGGAAGCACAAGAGTCTCTGCAAAAAATTTTAGATAGAAATGAAAGCGGTATAACGGTCTCATCATTATTATTGCAAAAGTCAGATCCACCACCTGCTGTAATTGATGATTTTAAGGATGTACAAAGAGCTAGAGCAGACCAAGAAAGATTAATTAATGAAGCTCAAGCTTATGCAAATAGAATAGTTCCAGAGGCAAAAGGTGAAGCATCTAAAATTAGAGAGAGTGCTGAAGCTTATAAGCAAGAAGTGATCGCTATTGCGGATGGTGCATCAAAGAGGTTTTTATCTGTCTACAATGAATACAAAGAAGCAAAGGACGTTACTAGAAGAAGAATCTATTTAGAAACAATGGAAAAGGTAATGCAAAATATGAATAAAGTAATTATTGATAATGACAGTGGTTCAGGAGTATTGCCCTACCTGCCATTACCAGAATTAAATAAATCTCTTAAAAAGAATAGCGAGGCACAATAATGAAAAAAAGATTTGTTATTTTACTTAGTTTTATAGTTGTATTAACTGTATTGGCATACAACTCACTATTTTTTGTAGAGCAAAGGGTACAGTCACTTGTTCTTCAATTTGGAGAACCTATTAGAGTTATTAAAGAACCTGGGTTAAATTTCAAGATTCCACTGGCACAAAATATTGTTAAGTTTGACAAAAGAATCTTACTTTTTGATAACAGTGCGGAGGAAATTATAGCCGCTGATAAAAAAAGGTTAATAGTAGATGCATTTGTTAGATATAAAATAATAGATCCACTTAAGTTTTATCAAACAGTAAGGTTTGAAGCTGCTTTAAACAATAGGTTGGGTTCAGTGGTAAATAATAGTTTAAGAGCAGTTTTAGGTAAAGTTCCATTAGAGGCAGTTATTTCTGATAGAAGAGAGCTATTGATGCAAGAGGTTTCAGAGTTGGTTTCTGTTAGAGCCACGCAATTCGGTATTTCTATACAAGAAGTTAGGATCAAAAAGGCTGATTTACCTTCTGAAAACTCTGAAGCTATTTATAGAAGAATGCAAACTGAGAGGCAACAAGAAGCAGCACAAATAAGGGCTGTTGGTAATGAAAAAGCTAGGTTTATTACTGCTGAATCAGAAAAACAAAAAACAGTTTTATTAGCTGAAGCTCAAAGGGATAGCGATATATTAAGAGGTGAAGGAGATGCACAAAAAAATAAGATTTTAGGTAAGGCCTTTAATCAAGATCCCGACTTTTTTGCCTTTTACAGAGCTATGCAAGCCTATAGTAAAGCGCTTACTGAAGGAGATACTACTATGGTCCTATCACCAAAAAGTGATTTTTTTGAATTTTTTGGTAATGCCGAGGGTAACTAGCAACGTACTAAGTCATGCTTGATTTTTTATCTGCTATTGGATTGATTTTTATATTAGAGGGGCTTTTACTATTTTCTTCTCCTAAAAGGCTTAAAAAAATTTTGCAAATAATTACAATATATCCAGAAAATAAGATAAGAATGATTGGTGGTGTTTCAGTTTTAATAGGAATTGTTTTGTTGTGGATAATCCGAAAATGAATTATAAACGTAATGTAAAATCATATGCTTAAAATTTATAAAAAATATTTCTTAGTTTTTTTATTTGTGATGAAAATATCTATAGTTTCATCCATAGAACAACCGGATTTTTCTGAATTGGCAGATGAGCTTATACCATCAGTTGTTAGTGTTTCTGTAATCATTTCTAGAGAATCTGTTAATCAACCTAGAGCTCCTCAGTTTCCCCCTGGATCCCCATTTGAAGATTTTTTCAAAGATTTTTTTGAGAGAAGAGGTATTCCTAGACAAAACACACCTCCACAAAGGCCTAGAAGAAACGAAACAGCACAAGGTTCTGGTTTTATTATTGATGATAAAGGTTTAATAGTAACTAATAATCATGTTATAGCAGGTGCAAGCTCAATCACCGTTGTACTTCACGATGGTAAAACTTTACAAGCTAAATTAGTTGGTGCTGATGCTAAAACTGATCTAGCACTACTTAAAGTTAAAACTGATATCAAGTTAAAAGCTGTTAGTTGGGGTAATTCTGACGCAGTAAAAGTAGGTAATTGGGCTATGGCTATAGGTAATCCTTTTGGACTTGTTAATACAGTTACCGTTGGAATAGTTTCAGCAAGAGCAAGAGACATTAATGCAGGTCCTTTTGATGACTTTATTCAAACTGATGCTTCTATTAATAGAGGAAACTCTGGTGGACCTCTTTTTAATCTTAAAGGTCAAGTTATTGGAGTGAACACAGCTATATACTCACCATCAGGTGGAAGCGTTGGAATAGGTTTTGCTATTCCATCAGCATTAGCTGAAAATATAGTTGAACAATTAGAGGAGTATGGACGTACTATCAGAGGATGGTTGGGTGTGAGAATTCAAACAGTTACTGAAGACTTAGCGTCAAGTCTTGGATTAGATAGACCATATGGAGCTCTTGTAGCTAGCGTTATTCCAAACAGTCCTGCAGAAAAGGCAGGCATAAAACCTGGTGATGTAATACTTGATTTTAATGGCAGTGAAGTTACTGAAATGAGAAAGTTACCAAGACTTGTTGCAGAAACTAAAGTAGATTCTAATTCAAGAGTAACAATATGGCGTAATGAGAAGAAAAAAACACTTAATATAGTTATTGCTGAAATGAAAGAAGAGAAAAAAGAAATTCAAGAAAGTAAAGAAAATACGGTCCCAGATACACTTCAGAGTGATTATTCTGAGCAATTAGGCATAACTTTATCATCTATAACTAAAGATATAAGGATGAGGCAAAATATTCCAGAAAATGTATCAGGGTTACTTGTAACTAAGGTTGAACAAAATACAGATGCTGAAATTAAAGGAATAAGACCAGGGGATATTATACAGGAGATAAATCAATCCTCTGTCAATGATATTAACACTTTTCGAAAAATTATGAATTCCCTTAAAGGTTCTAAAAAAGGTGTTTTATTACTTATTAATAGACAAGGTAATATTAACTTTGTTGCTTTGAAATTAAACTAATTTAATATTTCTTTATCAGAATATCCCTGAAAATATAGCAGAGATTTAAAACTAAATTTTATACTCACATCTGCTGCTAGTTTAACTTTTTTATAAGCATTCCAGGCTACTCCCAGGCCTGAATATTTAATCATATCAATATCATTATCACCATCACCAACAGCTAGAGTAACATCTTTTTTAATATTTAATTTTTTAATACTATTTTTTAAATAAAATAACTTTCCTTTTTTATCTAAAATTGTATTTCCTAAATTTCCAGTTAATTTATTATTTACAACTTCTAAAATATTACACCTAATTTCCTTAAATCCAACTTTTTTACCTATAATGTTAGCTATTAAATCATAGCCTCCAGAAATGAGTATGGTATGATACCCATAACTATTCATAGTTCTTATAACACTTTCAACACCCTCATTAATATTTATTTTATTAATCAAATTAATTATTTCTAACTTTTTTATTCCTTTCAGTAGTTTAGTGCGAATTATTATAGACTTCCCAAAACTCATATTACCACTCATTGCATTTTTAGTAATATTTGAAATTTGGTTGTTTTTTAACAGGTGATCATTAATTAAATCAATAGTTTCTACATTTATTATAGTCATATCCATATCACATGCTATTAGCTTTTTTTTTCTATATTCTACCTTTTGCATCAATAAATCAGCTTTTTTATTTAAGCTATATATTTTTTTTCTCATAAAATTGAAATCATCAAGATTACAGGTAAAGTAAATATCTAATACAAGGTTAGATAGATTTTTTGACTGAGAAACTAAAACTTCTCTCTCATTAAAAATATTTTTTATAAAAGCTATACAATCTTTATAGTTTTTCTCATTAGTTGCAACTAAAGTTAGTACAAATTGAAAACATTTATAACTCATAATAAATAATATATATATATTTAAATAATGAAAAAAATAATTATTGTAGGCGGACCAACCGCATCTGGCAAATCAAAATTTTCTCTAAATTTAGCCAAGTTAGTTAATGGTGAAATAATTAATGCCGATAGTATGCAGGTCTATAAATATTTTTCTATACTTACTTCACAACCTAAAAAAAATGATTATCAACTCATTCCTCACCATCTTTATGGTTATGTAGAAACTAATATAAAATATAATGCTATAAAATGGTTGAATGATACTAATACTAAAATAGAAAAACTTTTAAAAAATAACAAAATTCCTATTGTAGTAGGAGGTTCAGGTTTATATTTAGAGTTTTTATGTAAAGGTGTAAATAATATGCCTAAAATATCAACAACTACTAAAGAAAAAGTAAGTTTATTGTTACAAAGTATAAGTGATGCAGACTTATTAAATTTAATAGCAAAAGTTGATAAAAAATATTCACTTAAATTAAATATTGCTGACAAATTCAGAATATCTAAATTACTTGAAGTTTACTTTGAAACAAAAAAGAATATCACTTACTTTCATTCAAAAAATAAAAAAACTAGTGACTATGATTTTTTTAAAGTACTGATTTGTCCAGATAAGAATAGAGTAAGGTTAAATATAAAAAAAAGAGTTATTGAAATGTTAGAAGAAGGATTGGTTCAAGAATTAAATGGTAAAGTTGGCTTAGTAAGTGGCACCAGATCTATAGTTGATTCATTATCATTTACTAATTCAGATATTTTAGCTAAATATATGAAAGAAAACTTTTAGGAAAATATATGTCAGAAACACTAGCTATAGCTAGCGGAAAAGGTGGTGTTGGTAAAACAACAATATCAGTAAATTTAGCCCTTACTCAAGCTAGATCAAGTAATTGTTTGTTATTAGATGCAGATATGGGTATGGCAAATGCTCATATATTACTAGGAATCAACCCCAAAACATCAGTAAGGGATGTGATTGATGGCAATCTTAGTTTAGAAAGTGCAATAGTTAAAGGACCTAATAATATTCAATTTCTATCTGGGGGGTCAGGCATTACAGAGCTTTTGACTATTGATAAAAAGAAAAAATTCAATTTTATTAGAAGCTTTGATACTTTATCTAAAAAAGTTGATCATTTATTTGTAGATGTTAGTGCTGGAGCTGATGAAATGGCTCTGAATATGATATCTGCATCAGATAAAATATTAATAGTTTTAGTTAATGAGCCTACAAGTTTTATGGATGCTTTTACTTTAATAAAAGCTTGTAATTTAGAATTAAAATTTAAAGAGTTTTGTGTTATTACAAATATGGTTAGCAGTGAACATCAAGGTAAGCTAGTTTTTCAGAAATTTAATGACATAGTAACAAAATTTTATGATATAAACTTAGCTCATGTGGGTAGTCTATTAAACATTAAAGAAATTAGAGATTCTGTTTTAAAAAAACAACCAATAGTATTAAATAAAAAAAATAAAAGTGTAGTAAGTTTATTTAATAGACTATCTACAAATATAAATAATGCTTCTAAAAATAGACATAATGGAATAAAATTTTTTAACAATACAAAAAATTAAATAAATGGCTATATCCTATCAAAGTATTAACTCAGAAAATAAAGAAACGTTAATAAAAAGCTGTTTAAACCTTGTAAAAAAAATAGCTTGGCATTATCACGGTAGAGTAAAAAATATTATAGAAATAGATGACCTAATACAAATAGGTATGCTTGGTTTAGTAACTGCAGCAGAAAACTTTATAGAAAAGCCAGGTGTTACATTTTCAAGCTATGCACGTATAAGAATCAAAGGCGAAATAGTTGATTTTTTAAGAAAAAATTCAAACTTGTGCAGAACCACAATAGTTAATAAACAAAAATATGAAAAATCATTTGAAAAATTACAAAAAAATTTAAATAGAGACCCACATGATCATGAGTTAATACAAGAGCTTGATATAGATATAAATGAATTACATAAATGGAAAGAAGCATTTGCCGCAAATAAATTAGAGAACTTAGAGGCAGTATATGATGAGTTTTCGATATGGTTTTTATCTAAGGAAAATGATCCTGAAGAAAAATTTAATGAATTAGAGTTAAGAAATGCTTTACTAAAAGCACTCAAAAAACTAGAAAAAGTTGAGGCATTGGTAATACAACTTTACTATGTAGAAGAACTAAATGTATATGAGATAGCAAAAATTTTAGAATTAACAAATGGTAGAATTTCACAAATAAAATCTTTTGCTATAAAAAAATTAAGAAATGAAATAAAAAATATTATTTAAACTATGAGTGAATGGCTACAAGTAAAAAGTTTAGAAATGCTTGTTTCAAAATCTGATCTTAAATTAGATATTAATGAAAACAGTGATGTTTTATTATTCTCTTGCGACTTACTAAATATTGCTAGAGGCAGATGCGATTTAGTTTTAAAAAAAACGTTAAACTCATCTACAAGTTATATAAGTATTAATATGGATAAACCAGTTATGGTAGGTGAAATAAATTTTTCAAAAGAAAAATTTGAAAATATACTTGATAGTATAAGTAAGTTTTTGAATAAAAATAACAGTAAAAAGCTAAAAATTATCTTATTTTTAAATAAACCTTTAGCAGTAAATAATCATGGTGTATTAAGTATAGATAAGAATATAAAGCTAGAAATAATAAATTTAAAATTAATATTTCCTATAATTTAGAATTATTCCATTAACCTTCTAGTAATATCGACACTAGTTTGCATTATCCTTGCATTACCATTAAAAGCTTGTTGTGTTCTCATCATAGAAACCATTTCATTAGTTATATCTGTATTAGAACTTTCTAATGCACCAGACATAATTTCTCCAAAATTACCTTCAAGTGGCGCTCCTAATATTTGCAAACCACTTTTACTTGTTGCTTGAAAAGCATTTGAACCTACTGATTTTAATTCAGTATCATTATTAAATTTAGCTAAAGCTATTTTTCCTCTTTGTACAATATTATTCAGACCATAAGTTGTCTCTATATTACCATATGCATCAATATTAATTCCAGTAAGACTAACAGTTCTACCCTCTATATTCTCTATAGATAAGGGAATATTTATAGGTTCAGCTGACGTAGTAATTAATCCATTTACTTCATCTCTTCTGTAACCTGCTACATTAAAACCATCAGTTGTAATTAAATTTCCAGAAGCATCTAAACTAAATGACCCATCCCTTGTAAACCTGGGATCAGCACCTATTTTAGGAGATAGTATAAAAAAACCTCTTCCAGATATATTCAAATCAAGGGCACCACCTGTCATAATAGGCGAGCCTTGTTTCATAATTTTTTGACTTCCCTGAAAAAGTGATCCTAGTCCTACTTTATTGTTAGGACTATCAGAGAGTGCCTTTGAGTAAAAATCTACAAATTCAGTTCTACTTCTTTTGAAACCATTAGTACCTGCATTAGCAATATTATTAGATATAACACCTAAATCTTTTGAGATTGCATCTAATCCATTCCTTGTTATAGTAAACATATGAAAAATATTCCTTTTTTTGTTATGCTTGCAAAAATAGTACCAATAAAGCTAAAATTTTAGTATGAGTAAAAAAGAAGAAAAAAGCTTAGTACCAGTTAAGAAAAATACCCTACCTGTTCCAGTTAAAAAAGGAGAATTAAAAACGCCTTTCTCCTTAGTTGATGAAACTATTTATTTAAGTAATAGAAAAGATGTTCAATCTATTTTGCCCGATGTATTAGGGAGAGTGCTTGCAAGAATATGGATAGATGCTGAGTTTAGGGATGCATTTAAAAATGAGCCTCAAAAAACACTAGAATATCATGGAATATTTTTACCTGAAGGAATGACATTAGAGTTTCAAAAACCTAATTCCGATAGACCAAGAATTGTGGTTTATGAAAAAAAGCCTAATATTAAGTTTAAAATGAGGGTACTACATTTACAGCTTGTTATGATAGCAGGAAGGTAATGGTATTATTTAAAACATTTATATATTTTTTTTTAGTTATAAATTATTTATATGCAGAAATACCAAATTTAGAAAATAGAAATAAAGAAGCAATTAAAAATAATATTGTAAATACTTATATAAGAAGTATGAATAAGTGGGATATTCCATTTCAAGATCTATTAGAAAATAGGTCAGGCGCCGCTTGTATTAATTGGAGCAGTTTAACTGAAGATTTTTTAGAAACAGGTATGTTTGATGCTCTAGGTTATAGTCAAAATATACCTAATAAAAAGGCATCGCAGATAGCAGCAGTAAGCGGATGTGAAAAAATGAAAGAATATTATAAGTTAGAAAATTCTTGCAAGTGCGAAGTTATACTTACCAATGATATTAATGAAGTTAGTTTACCAATTAAAAAATTTGATATGAAAAAAGAGTTCGAAAATTCGATAATACTTTATAGAAAGAATGATTATGAGCAAGCACTAAATAAATTTGAAAAATTATCAGATTTAGGTGATGCTAAATCGCAATATAATTTAGCTGTAATGCATTATAAAGGGCAAGGAATTCCTCAAAACTTTAATAGAGCTTATTATTGGTCTGTTATGTCTATGCTTAACGGTCAAAAAAAAGCTGAAATACTAATGAAAAATAATCAAAAAAAACTTAGTGATAAAAATAAAATAGAAATAGAAAGTGAAGTAAAAGATAATTTAGAAAAAGCAATTGATGAAGGAAAAGTATATGCTGTAATCCCACTTGCAAAATGGCATTTAACCTTTCCTAAAAAACCAGATTATAATAATTCATATTTATGGTTATCAGTGGCATCTGCTTTAAATATAGCCAATAGTGATAAAGCTAGAAATTCTATTATCAAAAAAATAAAAAATAAAGATCTAGATGAAATACAAAATGAGGCTAATGAAATATTTAATAAAATGATAAAATCAACAAAAAAAACTCAAATGGAGTGATTAAATGCAATATAATGTAAAATGGATAATTAACGGAAATATTAAAATTGCTGCAGACTCTAAAGAACAAGCAGAAGAAAAAATTAAAAAAACTTTAGAAAGTATAATAAAAAAAAATAAAGATGATTTTGAAAATATTGGTGCTATAGCAATTCAAGGCTCTGCAAACAAAATAAATAATGAATAAAAAGTCTCTTAGAAAAAGAATTTGGGAAATACTAGAAAAAGGTAATTCTAATGACAAAGTTAGTTTTTATACCGATATTTTTCTTATAACCCTAATAATCTTTAACATTGTAGCTGTGCTATTAGAAACGGTTGACAGTATATATTCCAAGTATGCATTAGAGTTTTTGATTTTTGAGAGATTTTCAACTGTAGTTTTTCTTATTGAATATATCTTAAGAATTTGGGTTTGCGTAGAAGAAAAGATTAAAAATAATAAACTTATAACAAGATTAAAATATGCCTCAACTTGGCCAGCAATTATTGATTTATTAGCGGTATTATCTGGATTACTCCCTATGATATTCGAAGTAGACCTAAGAATCTTAAGAGCTCTTAGAATGCTAAGACTTCTAAAGTTTAGTAGATACTTTAAAGTAATGAACCTGTTATTAGGAGTTTTAAAAGAAGAAAAACAATCATTTCTAGCCGCAATGTTTTTACTAACTATAGCTATGCTTATAGCTTCCACAGGTATTTATTTATTTGAAAAAGATGCACAACCAGATAAATTTAGTTCTATACCAGAAGCAATGTGGTGGGCAATTGCTACTCTTACTACCATAGGATATGGAGATGTTACTCCTGTGACAGGAATGGGGAAATTTTTTGGCGCTATAATAGCTATAATTGGTATTGGTGTTGTTGCCCTTCCTTCTGGTATACTTGCATCAGGTTTTACTGATCAATTGAAAAGAAGGCAAGCCCAATATGAAAATGAATTATCTAAAGCTTTACAGGATGGAGTTATAAGTTCTTCAGAAAGAAATAAACTTACCAAAATAGCTAAAGATATGAATCTTTCAGAAGAACAAATTAAAACTATGGAAAAAAAGTTAAAAGAAGTTAGTTAACTAACTTTTCTATTTATATTTATTTTTTGTATAATTGCAAAAGAAATAATAATGGCTAGCATAGAACTGCCTCCATAAGAAATAATAGGTAAAGGAACTCCAACTACTGGAACAAGACCTATTACCATTGAAATATTAATTAAAAAATAAAAAAAATAATTAATAGTTAAACCAAAAACGACTAATTTATCAAACTCATTATTTGCATAAAAACCAGACTTCATACCATAAAAAAATAAGTAAAAATGTAATAAAATTATTATAGTAGAACCTAAAAAACCAAATTCTTCTGATAATATAGAAAATACAAAATCTGTATGTATTTCAGGTATAAATTCAAGTTGACTTTGACTTCCCTGCATATATCCCTTTCCTGTGAAACCACCTGAACCTATTGCTATTTTTGACTGTGCTATATGATAGCCGCTGCCAAGAGGATCATTTTCAGGATTTAGAAAAGTAAGTATTCTATTTTGTTGATAATTATGTAATAAATTCCATGTTATAGGTATTAAAGATATAAAGATAATTAGACCAATTACTATTAACCATATATTAATACCTGAAACAATTATTATGCTCAACCCATTAGCCATTAAAAGCAAACTAGTTCCTAAGTCTGGTTGGTTAACTATTAAAAAAAAAGGTACTAAAATTAATAGGATTGGAAATAAACTTTTAATCAAAGAGTTATTTTTAATATATGCTACTTCACTATAATATTTAGCTATAGCTAGCACCAAAAATATCTTAGCAAACTCAGATGGCTGAATTGAAAAAAAACCTAGACTAATCCACCTTTTTGAACCAGCACTTTCTATTCCAAAAAATATTAAAAAAATTAATAAAGCTACACTAATTAAATAAAAATATAAACTTAGACTTTTAATAAATTTAAGATTTATAAATAGTATAAAAATAAAAACTATTGAAGAAAATATAAATTTAATTATGTGGTTTTTTACTAGTGGATTTAAATCTCCTCCCGAAGCAGAATATAAAACGGCACAACCTGTAAAAAAGAATACAAATAAAATACAAATTACTTCCCAATTTATTCTTTTACAGTTTTGTAAAAATTTATTCTTACCTGATGATTTATACTCTAATAAATTCATATTAACTTTACAAGTTTCTTGCAAATATCTCTAGCTATAGGAGCTGCTGTTTGTGACCCACTTCCACCATGTTCTACTACTATGCTAAAAGCAAACCTAGGCTTATTATGCGGAAAATATCCTACAAATAGAGCATGATCTCTCATTTTTCTGGGTAAATCCTCATTTTTAATTATTCCCTCCTCTCTTTCTCTCATTGTAATTCTTCTAACTTGTGATGTTGCAGTTTTACCGGCCATAAAGTAATTGGGGTTAATTTCTCTAGATTGATAGGCTGTACCATTAATATTATTTACAGTGTTATACATACCTTGCTTTACATATGAGTATATTTTTTCTTCTAAAGAAGAAATTTTATCAAATTTTTTATTATATTCTTTATTTTTTATAATTTTTGGATTTACAAGTCTACCATTCGTACAAATTCTTGCAGTCATAACTGCTAACTGTAATGGACTAGATAGGGCAAATCCCTGACCTATTGATGCCACTATAGTATCACTTTTGGTCCATTCTGATTGAAATGTTTTTTTTTTCCATTTTTTATTAGGTACAATTCCTTCTGAAGCAGGAAAAGTTTGATCTAAATACTTAGCTCCTAGCCCAAATACTTTTGCTGTTTCTGAAATTTTTTCTATACCTAAATACAAAGATAAGTCATAAAAATAACAATCACAGGACATTGAGATAGCTTCATTACAATCAATAAACCCATGACCTCCTTCTTTCCAGCAATGAAAAATTTGATTACCAAACTTAAAACCTCCATTGCAAAAGTATTTTTTATCTGGATTAAAATTTTTATCATTAAGAGCAGTTATGCTAACTATTAATTTAAAAATAGAACCAGGAGGATATGTTCCCAGGCTAGATCTATTAAACATAGGATTAAGTTCATCCTTTATAATATTATCCCATTTTTCCTGAGACATAGCTGTAATAAAGTCATTAGAATTAAAAGATGGTTTAGAAACCATAGAAAGAAGTTCTCCATTTCTGACATCGAGCACCACTATAGAACCTGAATTATCTCCTAACCTTTTATAGCAAAAATCTTGTAAATCTCTTGAAATAGAAACATTAATATCTTCACCTGGTATACCATTTACTCTAGAAATTTCTTTTACAACTCTACCATGTGCATTAACCTCTTCTTTTTTAATTCCAAACTTACCTTGAAGTTTTTTATCATATGATTTTTCAATGCCTATTTTACCAACTACTGTTCCAGGAACATTTGCCAATTTAGGATATTCCTTCTTATCAGGCGTCTTAACATATCCTACTATATGTGAGGAAGAAATAGAATTGTATGACCTGCGTAATATCATTTGTATAAATACACCTCTTAATTCTGTAATATTAGAAGATATCTTTGCTACCTCTTTCCATGATAAATCATTTTTTATAATAATTTGCAAAAAATCATTTTTAATTAAGCTTATCTCTTTTAATAACTTTTCTTTTTTATTTTTCTCTAATTTGATGTATTTAAAGATTTGTACTAAATGATCGTACTTATCTTTAGTATTAGTATATCTATAAATTAATTGATATTGTTCAATATTTTCTGCAAGAATAAAATCATTTCTGTCATATAT
>CACMQH010000005.1 GCA_902615805.1 Rhodospirillaceae bacterium | reverse complement strand
TTTAATTATTCCAATACAAGCTTCAATCTTTGATCAAACAGCCACAAATCTTTTTTTAGAATTAATAAAAAAATTAAGTAGAATTAGAAAAGGAAAAACAGATTTAGTTTTTGTGATAAACAGATATAAAAAAAGGGCACAAATATTTAAAAAATTAAATACATTTTTACTTAGCAAAAAGATAAAACCTTTATGCAAATTGTCAGACAGAATAGCATACCAATTATTAGCATCAGAAGGAAAATCAATTTTTGATGTGAACCATAAACCTATATATAACCTCAAAAATGAGTGGGTGCCCTTATTACACTTTTTAAAGGTAAAATGATTAAAAAAATTTGGTATATGCAACGTAAAATTTACTTTCTTAATACAAATAAAAGACTATTTAAGCGGAGTAAAATTTACTTTCTTAATGCAAATAGAAGACTATTTAAACGAATAACATATTAAATGAATAATTTATAAATAAATTTTACTTTTTTTAAGGCCATAAAAACTAATTGAGATATTAGTTTAAGAGACACAAATACTAGAAGTGCTAGGGAGTTTACTCCCTAGCATATATACCTTAATTATTATCAATATTAACTTCTATTTTTCTAGGTTCAGTACTACCACTTTGTTCTTTAATATTACTTTTAGTGCTAGTATCATCTTTATTTAAAGCAATGTTATTTTTTTTAACTGGTGCTTTTACTGTAACTGTCTTTTTTGCTTTAGCCTTAGTTTTACTTGTCTTCTTAGCACCTAATTTAGTTGATTTTTTTAACTTTGCTTTTAAAGCCTTATTATTATTTTTAAGCTTTGAGTTTTGTTTTTTAATACTTTTAGCTTTTTTAGCCAATTTACTTAATTTAGCGTTATCTTTTTTTACTGATTTAAGTTTGCTAGCTAATTTTTTAGTACTATTTTTGTTGCTGCTTTTAGCTTTTTTAGCCAATTTACTTAATTTAGCATTATCTTTTTTTACTGATTTAAGTTTATTTAAAAGCTTTTTATTTGAGTTATTTGATTTTTTTAAGGACTTAGTTTTTTTTTCTAAATCAACAGTTGAACAAGTTAATCCTATTATCTTGGGTAAACTCTTTTTTTTAGTAGCCTTTTTCAAAGCTTGTTGCTTAATACCAGATATTTTAGCAAATTTCTTTGAACTCATTTTATTACTTTTGAGCCAGCTTTTAAATTGTTTTGGTTTTTCTACATTTAGTTGCATTTCATCCTCCTGTTTATTGTACGCAATAGTTGCGTAATATGCATATTATGCATTCTTTAAATATTGTCAACTATATTTTATTAATTTTATTTTGTACTTCTAGAGCTAAGCACGCTAACTGTATATATTTAGGTATATTTATAGTCTTTTTCCCTTTTTTACCTTTTTCATAATATTGAATAATTCTAATTTTTAAGCCAAGCATTTCTGCAGCTTTTTTTTGAGATAATCCAAGGGATTTTCGCCATTTTTTAAATTCTTCAGGTTTCATAATTATTATTATATATGCAACTTATGCATAATTTGCAAATAAATATGCACTTTTTGCAAAAAGTTTATTAAACTTATTTATCTTCAATTAGCTTTTTCTATAAAAAACTTTAATATTTAGTTATACATTTATAACATTCAGGAGGCTAGTTTTGAAATTTTTAAAGAAAAATTTGAAATGGCTTGCAACCATTTTAGTTCTTACAGGTATATTATTGACAAACCTAAATATTTATCCTTTAAATTTATTTTTTCATGGTACAGGAGTATTAGTATGGACCTGCGTCGGTTTTTTAATTAAAGATAAAGCAATCTTAACAAACTTTGGTTTGCAAATACCACTATTTGTAGTAGGTTTTTTTCAGCTTATCCAGGAATAACCTTCATTAGATTTCAGAGGTTTAACAAATAATAACTCTGTTAAATACAGCTAGTGAAAATTTTTTGAAATTTATTATTGATGGGTCAAAATCATTAGTGATGATATTAAATAATTTTTTATTTCTGAAACTAATAAGCAGTTAAAAAATTAAATTTATTTTTTGATATTGAAAATATTGCTGGCAAACTTTCTAAGATATCTCCATCTGCTTGAATTGGCTCCCCTAGAGGGTCAGATACCTTAAAATTTTTTACCTTAATTATTTTAACACTTTTTAATTTTGGTATTAGGCCTAAGATTAACGCTATAGAGTATTTGAGACAGTTTAACCTTCCAAAATGCTGGAAAAGACATATGTGTAAAAAAGGATCTTTTGGTGATGCGTCTGGTGCACAAATAAACCTACCGCCATAATAATGTCCGTTTGCTATAATAACCGATGAAGCTTGATACTTTTTTTTCCCTACACTTACTTCATATTTTACCTTTTTATGCCTCATTATCTCTCTGACTGACTCATAAACATAAGCAAGCTTTCCTATTTTATTTTTAAGCGACTTACTTACATGTCTCACTACATGAGCATCAAAGCCTAGTCCAGCCATTTGAATAAATTTTTTATTATTTACATTTCCTATTGATAGTTGCTCTATTTTTCCTTGCATTAATGTAGTAATTAAATGGTTAGGATTTTTAGGTATCCCTAATTCATTCGCAAAAACATTTGCTGTACCTATAGGAATTATGCCTATAACTATTTTTTTATTATTTATACCATTGAGAACTTCATTAATAGTGCCATCTCCTCCTGCTATTAATAATAAATCTATATTTTTTTCAAGCCCTTGAGCTAGAGCTATAGCGTGACCTTTGCCATTTGTTTCTAAAATTTCTAATTTCTTAAAATTTGCTTTCAGCAATTTTACTATTTTGGAAAAACGCCTATGATGCCTCTGTCCAGACACTGGATTATAAATCATTTTTACTATTTTTGTATTCATATACTAATTAAAAATTTAATAATAATTAAAAATGTAATATTTTTGAAATATTTTCCACTATATTATAAATGATGAGTAATGCTACAAAATTTGAAGAACTAACTAATTCCTTAATAAGTAGGAGAGCTTTTCTAAAAAAAAGTTTTTCAATAGGAAGTCTAGCATTAATGAGTACAACACTGGGTAGCATTGCTGCATATTCATCACAAAGTTTTTTTAATTTTACTAAAGTTGATTGTAATAATAATGATACTATAACTTTACCAGAACAATATACTTGGAATATTGTTTCAAAATGGGGAGACCCGATGTGGTCTGACGTTGAAGAGTTTGATCAAACATCATGTGGTTCTCATGAGTCACAATTGAAATCAGTAGGTGATAATAACGATGGTATGGAGCTTTTTGTTACTTCAGACAATAAAACTTTATTAGCAGTAAATAATGAATATACAAATCATAAAATAATATTTTCTAATAGAAAAAGTCTTCTTCCTGAAAATGAAGAGGATATTTTAAAAGGCATGTATGCTCATGGTGTTTCAATTTTCGAAATTGAAAATTCAAATAATCAATGGAATTTAGTAAAAGACTCTAAATATAATAGAAGAATTACTCCTTTTACTAAAATGGAAATCACAGGTCCTGCAAAAGGTCATAGCCTTATGAAAACCAAAGAAGACAAAGATGGAATTTATGCAAAAGGAACATGGAACAATTGTGGTAGTGGAAGAACTCCTTGGGGAACCTATCTAACTTGTGAAGAAAATTTTAATAACTACTTTTCTTCTTCTGATAAAAACTTTAAGTCAACTGATGAACTTCACCGATATGGAGTTAGGACTAGAGAGATTGGTCTTAATTGGGCAAAAGCTGATAGTAGGTTTGACTTATCTAAAGAAATAAATGAACCAAATAAAGTTGGTTACGTTGTTGAGATAGATCCGCTAACCCCCAATTCTACTCCAAAAAAACACACAGCTTTAGGAAGGTTTAAACATGAAAATGCAGAACTAGTTATATCGAAAGATGGAAAAATAATTGTGTATATGGGAGATGATGAAAGAGGAGAATATCTCTATAAGTATGTGAGCAATGAAAGCATCAATAAGGTAAAAGATAAAAGTACATTGCTCAGCAATGGAAATTTATATGTAGCTAAATTTAATGATAACTTCACTGGAGAATGGTTATTATTAGATACCCAAACAACTGGTCTTTCATCTAAAGCAGAGGTTTGTATTTTTACTAGACTAGCAGCATCAAAAGTTGGAGCTACTACTATGGATAGACCTGAATGGATTGCAAGTAATCCAAAAAAAAATGAGGTATGTTGTTGTTTAACAAATAATAAAAATAGAGGTATAAAAACTAATAAAGGTGGCGATAAAGTAGACGTAGATAAAGTTAATCCTAGAAAAAATAATAAATATGGACAAATAGTAAGGTGGAAACCTAGAGACAATAACCATTCTTCAGTTTATTTTGAATGGGATTTATTTGTTGTAGCCGGAAACCCTAATGTTCATGATGACAACAATAGAGGGTCTAAAAATATTGATAAGGAAAACATGTTTAATTCACCCGATGGGTTAAAATTTGATAAATATGGAAGATTATGGATCCAAACTGATGGAAACTATTCCAACTCAGGAGACTTTAGAGGAATGGGGAATAATCAAATGCTTATAGCCGATACCAATACTGGGAAAATTAAAAGATTTATGGTTGGGCCAAAAGAATGTGAAGTTACAGGACTAAGCTTTGCACCTGATTACAAAACAGTTTTTGTAGGTATTCAACACCCCGGAGAAAGGTTAGGAAGTAATTTTCCAGATAACGGAAATAATAAGCCTCGATCTTGTATAATTGCTATTCAAAAAAAAGATGGATCTGAAATTTTAACTTAGTTATTCAGGTTCCACAGAATGTTCTTAGTACCTCTTGTTCTTTTGTTGGACCAAGATACATTTTTTCGTAATGTTTTATTTTTTCAAACGGCTTCTCTATACATTCTAAAGCTTTGTTTAATGTATCTTTTTTATCAGTTAATAACTCTTGTATAATTTGTTCTACTAAGTGATTACGCATTATAAAAGCTGGGTTATTTGAGGTAATAGTTTTACAAACTTCTTTTTGGTTGCTTTTATTTTTAATAAGATTTTTCCAATCATTTTTCCAACTTTTAAATGTATCTGTTTTAGATATTAATTCATTACTACTTTCTACCTCTTTAATTAATGCTCTAAAAGAATTAGTAAAATCTAAATTTTCACTTTCTAATATTTCTAAAAACCTATTAATTAAAACTTCATTCTCTGGGTATTTTTTTTTAAGTCCTATTTTTTTACTAAACTCTAATAACCATTTATTTTTATATTTTTCAGGAATGCTAGAAATTTCTTTTTGCAGTATGTCTACTTTTTTTTCTTCAGTTCCTTCTAACAAAGGTACTAGAGTAGAAGCGAAACAGGCTATGTTCCACATTAAAATATTTGGTTGGTTTTTATAACAATATCTTCCCATAGAATCAATAGAACTAAAAACTTTGTCACTTTTATAATTGTCTATAAAAGCACAAGGGCCATAGTCTATTGTCTCACAACTTATAGACGTATTATCAGTATTCATTACTCCATGTATAAAACCTACCTTCATCCAGCTTGTTACCAAGTTTATTTGCCCGTCTACAACGTTTTTAAATAATTCAAAGTATTTATTTTCTTTCTTTTCTAAATTAGGAAAATGATGTTTTATAAAATAATCAGCCAAAATTTTTAAAGATCTTGTATCTTTTCTAGAATAAAAATATTGGAACGTTCCCACTCTTATGTGTGACCTTGCAACTCTACATAAAACAGCACCAGGATACGTTTCTTCTCTGTAAACATTATCTCCTGTTAAAACAGCTGATAAACTTCTAGTAGTAGGAATATGTATATTATTCATATACTCACTTACAACATACTCTCTTATTACTGGTCCTAACCAAGCTTTACCATCTCCTCCCCTAGAGTAAGGTGTACGCCCTGAACCTTTTAATTGAAGATCATACTTATTTCCCTCTCTATCTAATACTTCTCCTAACAAGTGCGCTCTACCGTCTCCTAATTGAGGAACCCAATTTCCAAACTGATGTCCAGCATATACCATTGCTAATGGGTCTGAGTCCTTGTGAATTAAGTTGCCTGAGAGAATATTTATACCCTCTTCTGTATCTAAATAATTATAATCAATATTCAATTCATTACATAAGCTATTGTTTAGTAGTACTTTTTTTGGCTTATTTGTTTTTTCTGGTTCAATTTTACTATAAAATTGCTTTGGTAATTGATTAAAACTGTTTTTAAAAATTAAACTCAATTTATCTTCCTTTTATTATCAATGTAATATATCAAAATGATAGCAGGCAGACAAAATAAAGCTGTAATTATAAAAAAACCTACCCACTCCGGATTATTAATTTGATTGATACCAAAGTTTTCAAAATATCTCTGCCATTTTAAATTATCTATAAACCAGCCAGCAGGCGCTGCCAACCATGTTCTTGAAAAAGCCATAAAAGAAGATAATAGTGCGTATTGAAAAGCAGAAAACTGAACGTTACATAAACTAGATAAATAAGCAATAAAAGTAGCAGTCCCTATACCACCAGATAAATTTTCTATAGTAATGGTAATTACTAATAAAGAAATACTACTTCCTTTAATTGCTAGAAGTATAAAAACTAAATTCGATAGTAACTGTAAAATACCTGCTATAAATAAAGAAAGGATAATTCCTAGTCTTGATATTATTAAACCTCCAAGAAATAAACCTACTAAAGTTGCTCCTAAACCATATAGTTTTGATATTGTAGCAATTTCAGATTTAGTAAAACCTATTTCAAGCATAAAAGGTTGAGCCAATACTCCTAACAAGGCATCTCCCCATTTAAACAATGCTATAAATATTAAAATCAAAATCCAATTATTTTTATTCATAAAATCTTTAAAAGGTTCTATTACTCTATCTTTGAAAAAATTTTTATAATTAATTTCTGCTTTATCTTGATCGTTTTCATTTGTTTTAATGTTACAAAAACTTATTAATAAAATTCCTAATGGAAACAAAGCTGATAAACTAATAAAAGAAATTTTCCAAGAAAATATCTCAGCTATTATTAAAGCTCCAGCACCTGCTACTAGTAAAGCAATTCTATAACCTGTTACATACATAGCTGCACCTAGGCCATATTCACTTTTCTTATGTATCTCTATTCTCCACGCGTCTATAGCTACATCGTGGGATGCTGAAAAAAATGCTAGTGTTAATGCAGTGAAAGCAAGAATTTTTGTATCTTCTACTGGGTTAATATTTCCTATAATAAATATATTAATACAAATTAATATTTGCATAATAATAATCCAGACTCTTCTTATACCAACTCTATTAGAAAAAAAATTTAAAATTTTTATATCAAGCAAAGGTGCCCACAAAAACTTAAGAGCGTATGGCATACCTACTAAAGCAAATAGACCTATAGTTGTTTTGTTTACACCCAAATCTGCTAACCAAGTTCCTAGAGTAGCTGAAGTTAATAATAGTGGTAGTCCTGAAAAAAAACCTACAGGCAGAAAAATTAGTAATCTTTTTTTAAAACAGTTTTTAAGGTCGCTTATCAAAATACTAATTTTTTATAATATTATTTTCAATTAAAAGGTCCTTTAAGTTGGATGTAGGCCTTGCACCTAGAGACTTTATAGTCTCAGATGCACACAAAGAGCCAGCATTCATACAGTCAATTAATGGGGCATCCATGCCATACATATATAAAAAACCAGCTGCATAATTATCTCCTGCCCCAGTAGTGTCTATAGCTTCAACTTTAAATGCCTCAGATTTTATAAATTGTTTTTCATTATATATTAATGAGCCTTCAGCTCCTAAAGTAGCTATTGCGATATTTACATTTTCACCTGCATTTTCTAATGCTTCTTTTTTATCACATTCATATAACGCCTTAATTTCATTTTCATTAGCAAACAATATATTTAATTTTTTATTTATTAATTTTATAAAATCTGTTCTGTGTCTCTCTACACAAAATGGATCAGATAAGCTTAGTGCTACTTGATATTTATTTTCCTTAGCTTTATCTACAACCTTATAAAAAATATCTTTTGCCTCGGGCAAATCAAATAAATAACCTTCTAAATAAATTATGTTTGACTTAGTTAAACTACTTAATTCTAAATTATCATTATTTAGGTTTGTAGAGGCGCCTAGATAGGTGCACATAGTTCTTTCTCCATTAGGTGTAACTAAAACTAAGCAAAGTGAAGATGCTTTTCCTTCTTCGTTTTCTTTATTCAACAGATCAATTTTTTCTTTTTCCATACTATTACTAAAAAGATTACCGTACTTATCATTTTTTCTGCTTCCAATAAAAGCACACTTTCCTCCTAGTTTAGAAATAGTAGATAAAGTATTAGCAACTGAACCACCAGCATAGGTTTTAGAAATATTTAGATCTTTTAATAACTCCATTATAAAAACTTCATCTACTAATTTCATAGTACCTTCTACTAAGTTATTTTTTTTTAAAAAGGATTCTTCAACCTCAACAAAAATATCAGTAACAGCATTACCTATACCTAAAACATCGTAATTATATTTTTGCATTTTTTGCTCCCTTTTTTTGATATACAATCATATATTAAAGAGTGGTTTTTTAAAATGAATATTGAAACAAAAAATCTTTGGAAAAAAAATGCTAGTGAAATTTTAGCACTTATAGATAAAAAAGAAATTTTAATAGAAGAAGTTTTAGAATCCTCTTTGAATAGAATTAAAGAAATTAATCCTGATATAAATGCAGTAGTAACTCTTATAAATGACGACGAAAAAAAAAGATTAATTAATAATTTTGATAATAGTACTGATAGCATCTTGAAAGGCATGCCTGTATTGATTAAAGATATGAATGATGTAAAAGATATGCGAACCACTTATGGTTCAAAATTTTATGCTGATCACTTTCCTAAAAAATCAGATATTGTAGTCCAAACAATTGAGAAGAATGGTGGTTTAATTATAGGTAAAACAAATATACCAGAGTTTGCTGCAGGCTCACACACTTACAACAGTGTATTTGGCCTTACTAAAAATCCCTGGAATACATCATTATCTGCTGGAGGAAGTTCAGGAGGAGCTGCTGCTTCCTTAGCTACGGGAATGAGTTGGTTTGCCTCGGGGTCGGACTTAGGTGGGAGTTTAAGAAATCCTGCTAGTTGGTGTGGAGTTGTAGGGTTAAGACCAACATCAGGCTTGATTCCTCATGGTCCTTCTAATTTTCCATTTTTTAATTTATCTGTAGATGGCCCAATGGCCAGAAATGTAGAAGATTTATCAATTTTTCTTGATGCAATGGTAGGTCATAACAAAAATGACCCTCTATCTTCTAAAGGCGCTAGTAATTCTTATTTCAAAAATTTACTTAAAAGAGAAGAAGCTAAATATCTTATAGGCTTTACAGATGACTTCGGAATATTTCCTTGTGACAAAGAAGTTAGAAGTATGATGCATAACACTATGAAACTAGTACAAAATTTAGGACATGAAATAAGTAATACTTATCCCGACATGAGTAAGTCAGAATATTGCTTTCAAACGTTGCGGGCTTATATGTTTTATTGCACTTATAAATCATTATTAAAAAAAGATAAAAGTCTTATTAAAGAAGAAGTTATTTGGAACATTAACAGGGCTAAGGCTATAACTATTGATGATTTGCGTGAAGCAGAAAAAGCAAGAGCTGATATTTATAATGATACTATGAAATTTTTTGATAAATTTGATTTTCTCATAGTACCTAGCTCTGTAGTTCCTCCATTTAACTCTCAAAATAAGTGGGTAAAAAAAGTTGAAGATACAACCTTTGATAATTATGTTTCTTGGTTAATGATAGCTGCTTCTATTTCTCTTACTAACTGTCCTAGTATAGCTTTAGCTACAAGTTTTTCTAAAGACAATGCTCCTTTTGGAATACAAATTGTTGCTCCTCCGCACGAAGAGCAAAAACTAATTAACTTTGCTAAATCTTTAGAAGAAAATATAAATATTTCTGATATGGTTCCTATAAATATAAATAATGAAAATATTCGAGTATAAAGAAACTATTATTTTTTCTGTTAAAGCTTTATTTCATAAAAGCATTCTTAAACTTTCTGTTATTTCTTTATTATTATCATTTGTAATTTTATCTTGTGTTCTTTTTGCATTTTGGAATGCATTTCCTTCTATACAGTGGATAAAAGTTATTTTTTGGGGAGTTTTTGATGATATATTAAATTCAATATGGATTTTTATAATATCAACTCTCTTTATATTACTATACCCCCCATTATCTACTATTATCAGTGGTTTTTACTTAGACCCAATATCACATAAAACAAATTTACTTTTAGGAAACAAATATAAGGATAACTCCAGTCATATCTCTGGCATAATAGCAGGTATTAGAATACTTGGGCTTTCAACTCTTATTTTTATATTAATTTTATTGTTAAAGTGGACACTCATCTCAAATATATATTTAGTTATATTTCTACAATTTTTAGCATCAGGATTCATCATAGGAAAAGAATATTACGAAATAGTTGCATTAAAAATATTTACATATGAAAAGATATCCTTGTTTAGAAAAAAAAACTTTTTAGCAATAAATATTATAGGTTGCTTTTGTTCTCTTTTGTTTATGATACCTTTTTTAAATCTAATAGCGCCTATTTTATCAATAATAATAATTACCTCATTTGTAGATAGATTAAATAAAAATTATTCTGTTAAAAAATAATATTTTTAAACTATATTAGTATTATGAAAAAGAAAAAAAATTATTTAGATCTAGTTTTATACCCTAATAAATCACTTAGTTTAACTAGCATGCTCTTTTTATCATCAATTTTTGTAGTGCTAAGTTTTTTAATATCATTGTATTTTATAAATAATGGTGCCTGGCCCGTAGGTGCCTTTCTTTTTTTAGATTTATTTATAATACTATTAGCATTTAAAATTAATTATAATAATTCAAGAAAATGTGAGCGAATAATTCTTAATGAAAAGCTCTTTATTAAAAAAATTAATTTTAAAGGTATAGAAGAAACTATAAAAATAGAACCCTCTTGGCTAAGATTAAAAGTAAAATGCAAGAATAATAGTGGGCACTTAGAAATAATATCTAAAGGAAAATCACAAATTATTGGAAATTATTTAAACGTAGGAGAACTCAAAAAACTAGCTAAAGAAATTAAAAAAGCTCTAATTACAAGAGAAAGAGAACTATCTTTAAATTTTTAAAAAGTCACTCATATTATAAAAGCCTGGCCTTTTCTTATATAACCAAGCCGCAACTCTTACTGCTCCATTAGCAAAAATATTTCTAGAAGAAGATATATGTTTTATTATAACTCTTTCACCTTCACCAGAAAAGATTATACTATGTTCACCTGTTGAGTCTCCTGATCTAAGCGCTGAAATATTTACTTTCTTTTTAACTTTTATTTTCTTTAATGAGTCTTGAATTTCTTCTTGAATAAATTTTGCTGTTCCTGAAGGTGTGTCTTTTTTATGTTTGTGATGCAAATCTGTAATGTCTATATCAAAATCTTTACCTAACTTTGTTGTAGTAAATTTTGATAATAAATTTATTAAATTAGCACCTAAGCTCATATTGGGCGCCCAAAAGACTGCTATATGCTTTGATGCTAGCTGCATATCTTTTAATGTGTTCTTGCTTAATGCCGTGCTACCAGATATAAAAGCTATCCTATTTTTCTTTGCTACAGACAAATATTCTTTTGTGGCTTTTTCTAATCCAAATTCAATTATTACATCTATATTTTTGCAAAATTCTTTATGGCTAGAGGTAACTAACTCCCCTATAGGTTTATTACCTAGAACTATGCCTATATCTTTTCCTATGTCTTTGTGCTTTTTATGTTCACAACCTGCAGTAAGTATAACATCGGGGCTTTTACTAATTGCCATTGCAATTGATCTTCCCATTCTTCCAGAAATGCCAACTATGCCTACTCTAATTCTTTCTTTTTTTTTCATAGTTAGTAATTCTTCTCTATAAATTTTTTAAACTTACTTGATTTTGGACTATTAGAATCTGATAAAGAATCATAAAACTCCGCAAGCATTTTTTTTTGTTTATTTGATAAATTTACTGGAGTTTCTACTTCAGCTTCTATATATAAATCACCATAACCACGACCTTGAAGGATTGGCATACCTTTACCTTTTAATCTAAATCTCTTTCCATTTTGAGTGCCTGATGAGACGCTAATTCTAATTTTACCACCTCCAGGAGATGGAACTTCTATGCTTCCGCCATTTGTTGCAGTATAAAAATCTACAGGAGCACTGATAAACAAATGTTCTCCTTCTCTATTAAATATATTATTTTCTATCATACTAATGTATAAATATAAGTCTCCCGCAGTTCCTCCATTTCTACCAGCCTCACCTTCCCCCGCAACTCGGATACGAGTGCCTTCATCCACACCAGCTGGTATTTTTACAGATAATGATTTTTCTTTATTAATAACTCCTGTTCCAGAACAATGTCTACAAGGATTAGCTATTATTCTTCCTGTTCCATTACATGTACCACAGGTTCTCTCTATAGTGAAAAAACCTTGACTACTTCTTACTTTTCCACTTCCTCCGCAAGTTGTACAGGTTTGAATGTTTGAACTTCCACCTTCTGCTCCTGATCCATCGCAGTAAGTGCACTTAGCAGGTGCTTTAATTTTTATAGTCTTTTCTAAACCCGAGTAAGCTTCTTCAAGATTTACTTGCAAATTATATTTTAAATCAGAACCTCTATTACTAGTTCTTTGCGATCTACTTCCTCCTCCAGTAAATTCACTAAAAAGGTCATCAAAAATATCAGAGAAGCCACCCGCTCCCTGAAAGCCAGAAAAGCCTCCGGCTCCTGTTCCTCCAGACTCAAAGGCTGAATGACCAAATTGATCATAAGCAGCTCTTTTTTCTCTATCCTTAAGAACTTCATAAGCCTGGCTAGCTTCTTTAAACTTATCAGCTGCCTCTTGGTTGTCTGGATTTCTATCTGGATGATACTTCATTGCCAGATCTCTATAGGCTTTTTTCAGAGTACTTTCATCAGCACTCTTACTTACTCCTAAAATATCATAGTAATCCCTCATCTGACTATCCAAGTCTGCTGTTAATTACTTTTTTTTTCTTTGTCTTCTTTTACTTCTTCAAAATCTGCATCAACGACATCTTCATTGTCATCTTTACTATCTTTTCCCTTAGCATCTTTATTAGATGTCTTTTCTTCTTTAGGCTGGTCACCAGGAGCCGCTTGCTGATTTTCTTTATACATAATCTCTCCTAGTTTCATTGCTGCAGTATTTAAAGCATCAAGTTTGCTTTTGAGGCTTTCTGCGCTAGCACTCTCATCTTTAAGTAAACCTTTAAGGTCATCTATAGATTTTTGAATATTATCTTTATCCTTAGCATCTAACTTATCTCCATGTTCTTTTAAGCTTTTTTCTGTAGAATAAACCATACTATCAGCCTGGTTTCTAGTTTCTACTGCTTCTTTTTTACTTTTATCTTCTTCCGCATGAGTTTTAGCTTCATCCACCATTTTTTCTATGTCAGAGTCAGATAACCCTCCAGATGCTTGAATCTGTATTTGTTGCTCCTTGCCAGTACCTTTATCTTTAGCTGATACATTTACTATACCATTAGCATCTATATCAAAGGTAACTTCAATTTGAGGAACTCCTCTTGGAGCAGGCGGAATACCAACCAAGTCAAACTGTCCTAGAGCTTTATTATCTTTTGCCATCTCCCTTTCTCCCTGAAATACTCTTATAGTAACTGCAGGTTGGTTGTCTTCTGCAGTTGAGAATGTCTGGCTTTTTCTAGTTGGAATTGTTGTGTTTCTTTCTATAAGCTTTGTAAAAACTCCACCTAATGTTTCAATTCCAAGTGATAAAGGTGTGACATCCAGTAATAGGACATCTTTAACATCTCCTGCTAATACTGCTCCTTGTATAGCCGCACCTATACCAACAACTTCATCAGGGTTTACTCCTTTATTTGGCTCTTTGCCAAAAAAATCTTTAACTGTTTCAACTATCTTAGGCATTCTTGTCATTCCTCCAACAAGAACTACTTCACTAACTTCATTAGCTTCAAGTCCCGCATCCTTTAAAGCTGCTCTGCAAGGATCAATCGTTCTTTTTATTAAATCATCTACAAGCTTTTCTAAATCTGCCCTTGTCATTTTTAAAGTCAAATGTTTGGGACCAGTAGCATCAGCAGTTATGAAAGGCAAGTTTATGTCTGTTGAACTTGCGCTAGAAAGTTCAATTTTAGCTTTTTCTGCTGCCTCTTTAAGCCTTTGTAAGGCAAGCTTGTCTGCTTTAAGGTCAATTCCATTTTCTTTTTTAAAGGTATCAACTAAATGTTCTACTATTCTTGTGTCAAAATCCTCTCCACCCAAAAATGTATCTCCATTTGTAGCTTTAACTTCAAAGACACCATCACCTATTTCCAAAATTGATACATCAAATGTTCCTCCACCTAAGTCATAAACCACGATTGTACCTGATTGCTTTTTATCTAATCCGTAGGCTAATGCTGCTGCTGTTGGTTCATTTATTATTCTAAGCACTTCTAGACCCGCTATTTTTCCAGCATCTTTCGTTGCTTGTCTTTGAGCATCATTGAAATAAGCAGGTACAGTAATTACGGCTTTTTCTACCTTACCTCCTACATGTTTCTCTGCAGTCTCTTTCATTTTTTGTAGTATATAAGCAGAAATCTGGCTTGGAGCATATTTCTTTTCATTTACCTCTACCCAAGCATCACCATTATCTGCCTTTACTATAGAATAAGGAGCCGTTTCAATTTCTTTTACAACTTTATCGTCCTCAAATGATCTACCTATAAGTCTTTTTATTGCATATAGAGTGTTAGTAGGATTTGTAACTGCTTGTCGTTTTGCAGGTTGTCCTACTAAAGTTTCACCTTCATTAGTAAAACCTACCATAGAAGGCGTAGTTCTAGCTCCTTCACTATTTTCTATTACTTGAGCACTTGACCCTTCCATTACGGCCACACAAGAGTTTGTGGTTCCTAAATCAATACCTATAACTTTACTCATATAAAAACTCCTTTATTTATTAGTCCTTTACATATGGGATTTAAAAGTAGAAATACAAGTAGTTAATTTAATTCTGAACTCTTTATTAATTCATTAATTTTGTTGTAGTAAATTTCTCCTATTTTTTTTATCGTCAATTTATAACTAAAAACGAAACTAACTATTAAAATCTTTGAGTCTTTGACACAAATTCTATACCAAATTTGATTTTTAAATTGAGTACCTTCAATATTTTCAATTGAAAAAAATGAAAATAAAAAACTGTGTTCTCCTGCTTTTACTAAATTTTGATTATTAACTGCGACATCTTTTGTAATTTCATTTAAAAAGCTAGTTACTATTTCATCCTGCTTTTTATCATTTTTGCTAATTTTTATTTCGAAGTATTCAAAAAGCAAACTTAGCTGATAAACCTTATCTAGCTCTAAATTGACAAAATTCTCTTCACTTTTATTATTAATTATCCATCTTTTAGGTAATGAAATTTCTAATTTTTCCCAAAATACATTTTTTTGTAAAATTAAATTATCTAATTTATTCTTAATAATACCTAGTTCATCAAACGCAGTTTTTATTTCGCTAAATTTTATTTTACCTACCACGTCATCTAATGTTCTAGCTATTTTGTTTACAATTTTATTTGCTTCTTCGTTATCTGGCCAAGCAAGGGAAAATCTTACCTCTCTAAATGTTCTCGGTTTTAATATGCTAACAACTTTAATTAATAATAAGTTATCTCCCTCTGATTTAAGTTTATGTTTCAAAACGTATACGTTATCTAAAATATTTTTTACTTCCTTACCAGCTTCCATTCCATTTAATAGATACTCTCTAATCTTATCATTTGTATTTATCTTAGGATTATCAAAACAGCTAAAATAACAATCTAAAGTCGGGTAAGGACCTAATGGGAAACTAACTTTTATTAGATTATCATCTTGTTCTTTTACTGTCCAACTATCAGGAAATCTTATGAGTATACTGTTGTCTAAAAAAGAATACTCTTTAAATTTCATTAGTTTTTTTCTTCATTTTCTGTGTTATCGTCAACTTCAATATTTTTATCACTATTATTTTCATTTGATTTTTTTGCAACACCAACTAGAACGGGTCTCAACAACCTGTCATGAAAAGTATAACCATCCTGGACAATTTCACAAACTTTTCCATCTTCAAATTCATTAGTCTCTTTCTCAAACATCGCTTGATGAAAGTTAGCGTTAAAGTCTTCACCTAAGGCTTCTATTTTTTTAACATTAAATTTGTCTAAAATACTTAATATTTCTTTCTGAATAAGGTTAAGTCCTTCCTCAAGTCCCTTTTCATTATTATCATCTTTTAAATTTAAGGCTCTATTAAAATTATCTACAACATTCAAGATTTCCCTTGCAAGAGGCTGTACTCCATATTTATTTGTTTCTATTCTTATTTTTTCGATTTGCTTTCTAGTATTTTCACTTTCTGCAAGAGATCTTAGTAATTTGTCTTTGTTCTCTGACAATTCTTTCTTGAGAGAATCAATAGTTTCTAAATTATCCCCTTCGCTAGAGGTTTCATTGTTTTCTGAAATATCCTCATCACCAGAGCATTCATTTTTTTCTAAAACATCCTCATCTAAAATTTTATTATCTTTTCCTTTTTCTTGCCTTAATTTCTCATCTATATTTTCCTGTTGTTCCATAGAGTTATTTTGTCCTAACTTATCATTTGTCTTCTCATTCATTCTATACCCCCTTGATTAATACTATATGTGGGTTATTCTTTTTAATCTACAAGATTAATTTAAAAATTTATTCAATACTTTCGCTGTAAAATCTACCATAGGAATTATTCTGGAATAATTTAATCTAGATGGCCCTATAACTCCTATTGCTCCTAATGTAGAAACATTTTTATTTTTAAATCTCTGCTTCAATGGGGCAACAATCATTGAGCAGCCTGATAAATTAAACATTTGAGTATTTGAACCAATAAAAACATGAACTCCTGTGCCTTCAGATGTGTTTTTTAAAATATTAATAAAGTTCTTTTTATTTTGTAATTCGTTTAATAATTTGTCTAACTTAAGTAGTTCTTCTTTCTTGTCTAATTTTCCATATATGAAATCTCTTCTATTTATTAAAAAATGATCTTCTCCTTTTTCTTTGCTTCTAATAGCTAGTCCCTCTGATACAAGTTGTTCTGATAGCTTGTCAATATGCTTATTCTGTGTTTCTAACTCTTTAGAAATATTCAATTTAAGTTCAGATAATGTTTTACCATAAACTTTAGAATTAATATAATTGGTTGCTTCTATTAATGCAGCTGCAGTTATTCCTGAAGGCACTGTCATAATTTTATTTTCAACTAAACCATTAATATCAATAGTAATTACCAGAGCCCTTTCTTGATCTAATGCGACAAATTCAATATGCTTCAAAGGTCTATCAATATTATTTGGTGCAAAAACTAAAGAAGTACAATTTGATAATCCTGCTAACTCTTTAGAAGAATGGTCTAAAACTTCAAGCAAAGTTTTTCCTGCTACAGAACACCTAGCTTCAATATTTTTTCTTTCTTCAATTGTTAAGTCACCCAGCTCTAACAGTCCATCAACAAATAATTTCAACCCACTATCAGTTGGAATTCTGCCTGAGGATGTATGGGGAGAGTGTAAATACCCTTGTTCTTCTAATCTAGCCATTACTGATCTTATGCTTGAGGGAGATAAAGGAGAACTCAGTTTTTCAGATATTAATTTCGAAGATACGGGTGTTCCTTGTCTTAAGTAAACTTCTATGACTTCGGCTAGGATGGTTTTAGCTCTATTACCAATTTCAGAGACATCTTTACTTTTGTTTTTCATCTTTTAATTCTTCAAAATTAATTTATTATTATAGTAAAAGTATAATACAATGAGAAGCAATAGAAAGTTTAATGAATTAAGAAATATAAAAGTTGAAATAAACTTTATGAAAAATGCATTTTCTTCATGTCTCATAGAATTTGGTCTTACAAAAGTTATATGCAGTGTTACTGTAGAAGAAAAAACTCCTAGGTGGTTGAAGGGCACTAATCAAGGATGGCTTACAGCAGAGTACTCTATGTTACCTACATCAACAAATACTAGAAATGATAGAGAATCTATAAGAGGAAAACTGTCAGGTAGAACTCAAGAAATACAAAGGTTAATAGGAAGAAGTTTAAGAAACTGCCTGAACTTATCTCTTTTATCTGATAAGCTTATAAAAATTGACTGCGATGTACTATCAGCAGATGGAGGAACCAGGACAACATCTATTAATGGTTCCTGGATAGCACTTAACCTTGCGATAAAAAAACTAGTTCAAACAAAAGTTCTGAAAAAAAACCCTATTAAATATGGGGTATCTGCCATTTCCTGTGGTATCATTGCGGGTAATCCATTTGTTGACTTAGATTATGAAGAAGACTCTTCTGCTGAAGCTGATGCAAACTTTGTATTTGATAGCCTTGGAAATATAATTGAAATACAATGTACAGGTGAAAAAACTGTCATATCAGAAAAAAATTTTACATCTATGTATAATTTAGCTAAAAAATCAATTCATAAAATATATCAGATACAAACTAATGTGGAAGGATAAATAAATTCAATTATTAATTGCAACTCATAATCAAAATAAGCTTGAAGAGTTTACTAAGATTTTTGTTGGTAATAATATTGAAGTTTTATCGTTAAAAAATTTTACCAAAAATGAACCAGTAGAAAATGGTAAATCATTTAAGGATAATGCTCTAATAAAAGCAAGGTTTGCATCAGAATTAACATCGCATTGTTACACAACAATAGCTGATGATAGTGGCATATGCATAGACAATCTAGATGGTGCCCCTGGAATATTCTCTGCTAGATGGGCATATAAAAACAATTATAATTTTGCTTTTGAAAAAATTAAAAGACATTTAAATGAAAAAGGATTAAATTTAGATGGACAAAATGCTAAGCTTATCTGTGTTTTGGCTTTAATTGATAAAAAAAAAAATGAGTTTCTATTTAAAGGTACCTTGAAAGGAAAAATTGCCTTTCCTCCAAGAGGTAAAAATGGTTTTGGTTATGACCCTATATTTGTTCCTTTAAATTTCAACAAAACTTTAGCTCAATCTAGCTCTTCTATTAAAAATTCAATAAGTCACAGAAAAAAAGCTTTAGTCAAATTATTGAAACATAATCTATTTAAGAAACTTTCTATCAAGAATATTTTATAGACCTGAAAACTGATTATTAGCTTTTTTCAAAATAGTAAATTTTTTATTTTTTATTTTTTTTAATTGAAAAGCTCTCTCTACCACTCCATTTTTCTTTAATCTAAATAATCCTCTCAATCCTATATAGCCTTCATCATTTACTAAATCGTAAATGTTAAAATTACTTCCTAAATTATTTAGTGACCCTAATAATGCAACAATATCATAAGCAATCATAGCAATTTTTGGCATTTCTTTATTAAATGAGTTTTTGTATATAAGTTTAATTTTTTTTTGATACATTTCACTTGTTGTTACAAAAATCCCTCCTTCTAAAGCTGGTTCATTCAGTATACTGCTATCTTCCCAAGAAGATATACCGAGATACTGTACTATTTTAGGATCCACATTGTTATATTGTAATTGAGAAGATAATACTGTTAAATTTTGTCCAGCAGCAGCTATAAATACACTATCAAATGGCTTTTCCATAAACAAAACCTCATTAACCTTCTCTTCTTCATTATCTTGTTCTTTGATTTTATCTAAGTAAAGTTTGTATTCTTTAAAGCCTTCAGAAATTTTTTGAGCAGTTTTTCTCTGACTTTCAAGAGAAAAATTATAGAATTCTATTTTTTCTATTTTCATTAAATTTTCTTGCGTAAAACTTGTAATTGTATCAAATAAAAGTAATCCGTAAGCATTTTGAGGCAATAAAGCTGCAATATTTTTAGAGCCTTTTTCTAATGCATATCGAAGCACTTTTTCAGTTTGAGCTTGGGGGTCTACACCAAAAATCCATATGCCTTTATTTCTTAAATTTATATTGTTTGTAAGAGCAAAAATATTAATATTTTTACTAACAACTTCGCTTTGTATCGCCGCTAAAGATTTCGAAAAAAGAGGGCCTATGACAACTTTAACTCCTTCATCAATTAATTCAGATAAAACTTTTTTTGCTTTATCACTTTTAGCCTCTGTATCCTTAATATGCAGTTCCAGTTTATTTTCCTCTGTCTGAAAAACTGCCATCTCTATAGCATTTAATATTAAATTGCCTATCTCACTATGTTCTCCTGATAAAGGAAGCATAACTCCCACCTTTATTATATTATTAAAAGTAGATTCTACTTTTTTATTTGTTTGGCTTTGAGCTTCTACTATTTTTTCTTTTTGACTTTCTAGAACTTCTAAAACTCTGGAAGTATTTTTATCAACCTTTAATTCTTTATCAGCTTCACCCTTGTCTACTCTATGAAATTTTTTTTTCTTTGATTTTTTTGTTACTAAACTATCTACTTGTTTATCTTTTTTTTCTAAATTACCTGCTTCTTTTTTTTTATTTTCTACATTAGCTTTAATAGTCTTATCTGTTTCCAATGTGTCTAACTTTTTCGAACTTTTAGCCTGTTGATCTTTCATTATAAAGTCTCTAATAATATCATAATCCTTCTCATGACAAGATGTGATAAATAAAAAAATTATTAAAATAAAAAAAATTTTAACAAATGAAAACATGCTATTATTATAGATTAAATATAAAAAAAGTAATTAAAAATAGATGTGCCAAGATATTATATCTAATATTTTTTCTAAAAATATTGTCATTGAAAAGGGGATATATTTAGTTGCCACTCCTATTGGCAATATTAATGATATAACTATTAGAGCTATAAAAATACTTAATAGATCGGATACTATAGTATGCGAAGACACAAGAGTTTCAAAAAAATTGTTTTCTCATTTAGGGCTTTCAATAAAAACAAAAAATTGGTTAGTGTATAATGATCATAGCAGTGATAAAGACATAATTAAAATTTTAAATGAACTTGATAAAGAAAAAGTAATATCACTTATTTCTGATGCAGGTACGCCATTAATATCTGACCCTGGATATAAATTACTAAAACGCATTAGACAAAGTAGGCATAATGTTTTTTCCTTACCAGGTCCAAACTCTGCAATAGCAAGTCTTATAATATCAGGTTTAAAAACAGATAAGTTTTGCTTTTTAGGCTTTCTACCTAAAAATAAAAATGATTATATTGGCACCATTAGAGATTATACTAAATTAAATTGTTCTTTGATAATTTATGAGAAGGCTAAAAGACTAAAATTTTTTTTAGAAGTAATAAAAGAAAACTTTAAATGTTTTAAATTAGCTATCGTTAAAGAGCTCAGTAAGTTGTACGAAGACTTTTTTTTTATTACAGAGGAAAATATTGATAGTTTCTTAAAATCACCTAAAAAAATTCGCGGTGAATTAACTATTATTGCTGAACTTTATAGTTCTAATGAAAAAATTTATAGTGACCAAGAAATTATTAATGAATTAAAAAAGTTAAAACCATCTCAAGTTTCTGCTATGCTGTCCAAAAGTTCTTCACAAAATAGAGATATTTTATATAAAAGATGTATGGGTTTATTAAATGAAAAATTTCTTAAAAAATAAAATAGCTTCCTTTTTTATCGTAGTATCTGCTCTATGTTTTCTGGCATCATGCTCCCAGGTCATTGTTGGAGGAGCAACATCTACTAGTATGGTTATAGTACAGGAAAGATCTTCTAAACAAGCAGCTATAGATATCTTAATTAAAGCTAAAATAGAAGAAGCAATGTTTTCCAATGATTATGATAAACTTTTCTCAAAAGTAAGAGTGATTGTTTATGAAGGAAGAGTATTATTAGTAGGGACTGTAATAGAAGAAAGCATAAAAGAAACAGCTAATCAAATATCTTGGAACACAAAAAATGTCAAAGAAGTTGCAAACTATATAACAATCGGAAAAAATGACTTAATAGACTATTTTAAAGATACTAGAATCTCTTTAGAACTTAGAGCAAAGATGCTTGCTGATAAAAAAGTATCAGAAGTAAATTTCAGCGTCACTACTGAAAATAGAATTCTTTATCTTGTTGGTGTTGCTCAAAATAATAAAGAGCTAAATAAAGTGATAGAGCATGCATCTAATATTGCTGGCGTAAAGAAAATTGTAAACTTAATTGAGTTAAAAGATTTAAAAGATGAGTAAAGAAAAAAAAGTTAAAGTAGCTGTTCAAATGGATAAGCTAAATAAAATAAATAAAGATACGGATAGCACTTTGGCATTAATTCAAGAAGCAATCAAAAGAAGATTCTCTGTTTTCATATATAATGTAGATAATTTATATTTTGAAAATAATGAATTAAAAGCTATCGCTAATGAAGTGTTATCAATTAATATCGAAAAAGAAAACTTTTTAACTTTAGATACGCCATATGTAATAAATTTACAAAGCTTCGAGTTTGTATTAATTAGACAAGACCCTCCCTTTAATATGCAATATATAACAGCTACTTACTTACTAGAAAGACTTCCTAAGACTTGTATGGTTTTAAATAAACCGAATTCCATTAGAGATTGCCCAGAAAAGCTTTTTGTTATGGACTTTTTTAATCTAATGCCCCCGACATTAATAAGCAAACAAAAAAGTAATATTATTAAATTTGTAAAGAAGTTTAAAAAAGTTGTTATAAAACCAATATATGGAAATGGTGGATCAAATGTTTTTTATCTCAATGAAAAAGATCCAAATTTAAACATAATAATTGATAGCCTAATATCAGAAACAGAGCATGTTATAGTTCAAAAATTTATTAAAAATGTAAAAAAGGGTGATAAAAGAATTTTACTAATTAATGGTTTGCCTGTAGGAGCCGTTAATAGAATTCCTGTGAACAATGAAATTAGAGCTAATTTACATATAGGAGGAAGAGCAAAAAAAACAAACTTAACTAAAAGGGAAAAATTCATATGTAACCAGATTAAATCTAAGCTTCAGGAAAAAGGTTTATTTTTCACTGGTATTGACGTCATAGATGGCTATTTAACTGAAATTAACGTTACTTCTCCTACATGTATTAGAGAAATTGATACTTTGAATAAAGTAAATATATCCTATATCTATTGGGAAAAGGCACTACAACTAAGAAATCATAGAGCCAATATCTTTGCCTCCTAATAAATGAAAATGTAAATGAGGAACTTCTTGTCTGCCATCGTTTCCGAAATTATTAATTATTCTACAACCATCTAATTCTAAACCAAATATCTTAATAACTTCAGCAAATCCATCATAAATTGCTTTTTTTTCTTCTGAAGTTGCATTTATCGAAAAATCAAATATGTCTTTAAACTGACCTTTGGGTATTATTAAAATATGAACGGGTGCTTTTGGAAATATATCTTTAAAACAAAGAATATGTTTATTTTCAAAAACAATGTTTGCCTTGGCTTCTTTTCTTATTATCTTGGCAAAAATATTATTTTTGTCGTAATTAGAATTTGTCATTTTTTTCTTCTTAATAATTCTTTTGCTATATCATTTTTTTTAATATTTAACTTTTTCCAAAGCAATAATAAATGAAAAACTAAATCTGCACTTTCATAAATAACTTGTTTCTTTTTTTTATTATTTGAAGCTATAACGACTTCTATAGCCTCTTCGCCAACTTTTTGAGAAATTCTATCTATTCCTTGAGATAATAAATCTGACGTATAAGATTTATTTTTTGATTTTTTTCTATCTTCGATGACTTTTTCTAGATAACTCAAAACCTCACTTAGTTTATCTTCATTTCTGATCATAACCTTACCGCGACTCCATTTTTATTTAATTCTTTTTTTACTTCATTAATAGTAAATTTACCAAAATGAAAAACTGAAGCAGCTAATAAACCAGATGCTTCAGTTTCACATGCTCCCTCAGTAAAATGCTTTAATTCTCCAACGCCTCCAGATGCAATCACTGGAACTTTAATGCTCTTAGTTACTTTATTCGTCAGTTCAATATTAAAACCCCTCTTAGTTCCATCATTATCCATTGAAGTTAATAAGACTTCACCTGCTCCAAAATCAGTACACTGTTTTGCCCAATCAACTACATCTAAGTTGGTCTCTTTTGTACCACCATGTGAAAATACTTCATAACCACTTTTGCAGGAGTTTTTACTAGTTTTTTTTGCATCGATTGCTATAACTATACATTGCTTGCCAAATCTATTTGAAGCATCTTTGATAAGCTGTGGGTCATATATGGCGGCAGAGTTTATGGAAACTTTATCGGCCCCTGAATAAAGAAGTTTTCTAATATCTTCTACTTTTCTAACACCTCCACCTACTGTGAGGGGCATAAAACACTTTTTTGCTGTTTTATTTACTATATCAAGCAAAATATCTCTTTTTTCTATGCTAGCTGTTATATCTAAAAAACAAAGTTCGTCAGCACCTTGTTCATCATAAATTTTTGCTTGTTCAACTGGGTCACCAGCATCTTTAAGATCTATAAAATTTATGCCTTTTACTACTCTACCTTCTTTAACATCTAAACAGGGTATTACTCTAATTTTTAACATTTTTTTTTAAACTAAATAGTTCATCAAGATTTATTTTATTATCATAAATAGCCTTACCTACTATAACTCCATCAACATTAAAAGAATACAGTTTTTTAATATCCTGAAAGTTAGAAACGCCTCCTGATGCAATGAGAGGAACTTTAACTATATTTTTATATTTTAAAATATTGATAAAATTAGGCCCTTTTAATACTCCATCATTATTTATATCGGTATATATAATACTCTCTACTCCTAAATCTGAAAACTTTCTAAAGAAGTAAACCGCCTCCCTTTCATGGAATACCTCAGTCCACCCTTTAATTGCTACAAACTCTCCTATTAGATCTAATCCAACTGATACTTTTTTTGGAAAATTTTTTACAGCTTCTTCTACCAAACCTTCATTTATAATTGCAGATGTTCCTATTATTACCCTGTTGATACCTAAAGAAATCCATTTCTCTATATCTTTAATTGTTCTTATGCCTCCACCCAATTGTACTTTACAATTCGTGTTTTCTATAACTTTCTTTATTGAGTATTCATTTTTATTCTCTCCTGATAATGCTCCATCTAAATCTACAACATGGATCCAGGTAGCCCCACTTTCTTGGAAACTTTGAACTTGTTCTACTATATTTTTCTTATATACTTTCTTTTTACTAAAGTCTCCTTTGGTAAGCCGAACTATTTCTCCCTTAGATATGTCTATAGCTGGATAAACAATCATACTCTTGTTAGTTCTTTATAGTAATAATTTCCTGAGACCATACTACCATTTGATAATTTATGGTAAACGGGAAGCTTTCCCCAAAGTTTAAAACCCAACTGTTCGTATAAATTAATTGCTCTCTTCTGAGTTTCTCTAACATCTAAAATAACGTGTGTATAATTTTTTTTTTTGCACTCTTGTTGGGCTGCTTCTAATAATAGCTTAGCTAAGCCATATCCTCTAGCCCATGTTGCAACAAAATGAGTGTCAATAAAAACTCTAAATATAGCAGCCTCATTTGTTGAGGAAAAAGTAACAACTTGTATTGACCCTGAAATTATTCCTTTATATTTACCAACAAAAAGCCATCTATTAGGAACTAAAATTACCCCTTTCCAATACTCAATAATTTTATTTTTTGCCGGTTTTTTAATCCAACCAAAACCTATACCTTCCTTAATAGCATTTACAGTAGCTGATGTTAGCTCTTCAAGCTCTCCTTTTTCAAAATTTTTAATTTTTTTAACTTCAATCATTCAGGTTTCCAATCAAGGAATTCTTCTAAAAATTTTTTACCTTTTTCTTGACTTTTTTCAGGGTGAAATTGAACTCCTAATAAATTATCTTTAATTACAGCTGAAACTATTTTTTTTCCATAATTAGTAGATGCTAGCACTTCATTTTTATTCTTACATTTCATATGATAGCTGTGAACAAAATAAAAATCGTTATTTTTTAAAGAAGGAAAGTCTTTTTCTTTGCTTTTGTTTTCTAAATAAACATTATTCCACCCCATATGAGGAACTCTAATTTCTTTAGATTCACTTTCTATTATAATGACTTCAGAATCTATAAACTCTAAGCCTTTATTTTTTTTTCTTTCATAACTAACCTTTGCCATCAGTTGCATTCCTATACATATTCCTAAAAAAGGCTTTTCCTTTTCTTTGATAAAATAATTTATTGCATCTACCATTCCATTTATTTTAAGTAGTTCATTTTTACAGTAAAAAAAATCTCCTACTCCTGGCAAAATTACTTTATCTGCTTTGATAACTTCCTCAGGTACTGCTGTTATCTTAACTTCAAAAGCTTGCTTATTGTTTTTTACAGCGCTTTCCAAAGAATTTTGCAAAGACGCTAAGTTTCCTGAATTGTAATCAATTATAGCTATATTCATTTTTTACCATCATTTAATATTTTTCCTTTTGTCGAAGGTATAGTATTAGATGAAGTAATATAAAGTGCTTTTCTCAGTGCTATAGCTAGGCCTTTGAAACAAGATTCTATAATATGATGATTGTTTACCCCATAAATATTTTCAACATGAATATTAGCCCCTACTGCCTGTGTAAATGCTTGAAACCATTCCTTAAACAACTCTGTATCCATATCCCCTAATTTGCTTTGAGTAAAAAATACTTTCCATATCAAGTAAGGCCTTCCTGAAAAATCAATTGCAACTCTAGTTAGAGTCTCATCCATAGGAACATATGCATGGGCAAACCTAGTTATGCCCCTTCTATCTCCTATGGCTTCATCTATTGCTTTACCAATAGCATAACCTGAGTCTTCAGTAGTATGATGGTAGTCAATATGTAGATCACCCTTAGCTATTAAATCAATGTCTATAAAGCTATGTTTAGAAAGTTGCTCTAACATATGATCCAAAAACCCAATGCCAGAATTTATTTTATAATTATTTTTTCCGTCAATATTAATATTTACTTTTATGTCTGTTTCCTTAGTAACTCTTTCTAAGTAAGACTTCCTACTCATAAAACACCTTATCCTTTTTTCTTAATAAAATATATCTAGCTCCATCATCACCATCTTTTTTTATAGCGTAACAATGAAACAAAATATAATGAAGTAATTCATTTTCTTTTAGCCATAATGGCAAATTTTCTCTAATAAGTCCCCTAGAACCATTCAAAGTTTTTTTCTTTCCTGTTATTACTAAAATGCATCTAATATTATTATTTATGCTAGTCTTTATAAATTGCGAGAGCGATTTTTTTGCTTCCGATAAAGTTTTGCCATGGAGATCTAGTTTTATTTCTGGTCTAATCAAACCCCTTTCTAACTTTAATTTCATTCTTTTATTAATCTGGTAGTCTTGTTCAAAGAAACTACTTTTTTTATCTTTCACTTTTAAATTATCTTTATTCATCTTTGAAATTACGGGGGGTTTTTTCTGAATTATATTTTCTTCAACTGAAGTAGTATATTGTCCTATCATTTTATCATGCTCAGTTACTTTTTTCCATAACTCTAGTTCTTCTTTTTTAATTTTTCTATTTTTTGTTTGCATTAATATAAATTACCATTGTCTAAATCATTAACGTCTGTTTCCCCTGCTAATAACAAAGTTGTATTAAGTTCTTTAACTAAAATTTCTATAACCTTTTCTACTCCCAGCTGCCCCATAGCCCCTAATCCATATAGATAAGGCCTCCCCATAAATACACCTTTAGCTCCTAATGCAAGCGCCTTTACTATATCTTTTCCTGACCTGATGCCTCCATCAAAAAAAACTTCTAAATTGGTCCGTACATCATTAATTACATTTTTTAATGCCATAATTGATGAAATGGTTCCATCTAATTGTCTCCCTCCATGATTAGAAATTATTATACCCTGTATATCAAGCTCATTAGCAATTTTAATATCATCTTCATCTAAAATACCTTTTAGGATAAGAGGACCTTTCCAAAGTTTTCTTATCCATTTTACGTAGTCCCATGAGAGCCCTGGATCAAACTGTCCATCTGCCCATTTTACTATAGAAGATAAATCATCAACTCCCTCCACGTGCCCTAAAATATTACCAAAGCTTCTATTTGAAGTACTTAACATTTTTAGACACCACTGAGGTTTTTTTATAATTTGCAAAATACTATTTAAAGTAAGCTTTGGAGGTGCAGACAGTCCATTTCTAATATCATTGTGTCTTTGTGCCAAAATTGGCAGATCCATAGTTAAAACAAGAGCATAACATTTAGCATCTTGTGCTCTTTTAATTACATTCTCAACAAACGTCTTGTCTCTCATTACATATAGTTGAAACCAAAATTGTTCATTAGTATTTTCTGCTACCTGCTCAATCGAACAAATGCTCATTGTTGATAAAATATATGGAATTTTGTTTTTTTCGCAGGCCTTAGCAACTAGTATTTCACCATTAGGGTATAGCATTCCTCCCATACCACATGGAGCAAAGCCAAACGGAAGTTTGTATTCCTTTTCTAAAAACTTTTTACTTAGCCTTGAAGCACTTATATCTCTTCCTACTCTTTGCCTTATTTTTATTTTATTAAAGTCTGTTTCATTTTCTATATAAGTGCTTTCGGTGTAAGATCCTGAGTCAACATAATCATAAAACATCTTAGGCAACTTTTTCTTTGCCAGTATTTTGAGGTCATCAATTTCTAATACTTTTTTCATTTTGTTATTTTTGCACTCCTTACTTAGATAGTCAAACCTAGAAGTTTATTTTATTTTTTGGCTTTAATTTTTTTATACTAATCTTATTATTTAAGCCTGATGCTATCATTTCTGCTTGATGCCCGAATCCAGTAAACAAATCTATTCTTGATGACCCCTTTATAGCTGCCCCAGTATCATGCGCTATACCTAAAAAGTATTTTTTATTTTTTATGTCATTTATTAATAAAATGTCACCTAAATTATGATAATTAGTATCAACTGCTATGCTTATCATAGGTTGCAAATCAACCCCCGAACTTCCTTTAATTTCTCCTACGTATTCTTCAAAGAATATATATCTTTCATTTTGTTCCATAACTTCTAAAGCTTCATCTTTGTTTTTATACAACCAATCCTTTATAGAATACATTGACATATTTTCTTTTTTTATTTTATTTCTTTTAAGTAATATTTTTCCTATTGAGGTATATTTTTTATTATTACTCCCTGAAAACTTAACTCTTTTGATTTCTCCATTGGGAAATCGTAGTCTGCCTGATCCCTGAATATGAAAAAAAAAAGCCTCTATTTCATTTTCTACCCAAGCTAACTCTAGACCTTTATTTGTCAATAATCCTTTATTAATTTCTTTTCTCGTTCTTTTAAAAATAGTTTCTCCGTATTTATTAATGTCTATTTTATATAAAGGGTATGTGTTTTTTTTTTGATATTTGTAGGCTTTAATCTCAGGCTCATAATAACCAGTCATAATGCCATTATTATTAATTTGCTGTTCTTTATCAAAGAAAAAATTTTCTTTGAAAAATTTTGTAACTTCCATAGGTTTGGGGTCTTTATTTTTTAAAGCTAACTGACAGTTTTTTTCGTTAGCCTTGTTCAAGTTTTTTTTAATGATTAAGGTTTCACAGGTTCTTATATAAGCATCATATATTTCGATACTAAGAATATTTCCTAATTTGTCTAAAGCATTAATTTCTGGATCTAGTTTTTTTCTAGCTTCATTAGACAGTTGACAACTAGTTAAAAAAATAAAAAAAAAAAAATTTTCAATCTGTTCCTACTTCTACTAATTTCCAAACCAGACTATTAGTTGTCATATCCTTTTTAAAGGTCCAAATATCTTTGATGTTCTCTAAGTTTTTAATTTTATTATTTAATGTTACTTTTTGACTAGATAAAAATTTTACCTTTATGTTTGCATAGTTTTTAACTACTTCAATATTTAATATAGATGCCTTAACAGAGCTAATATTAAACGTTTCATAATTATTATATTTAATATTTATTGCTTTTTGAAAGTTATCATAAACTTCTGTGCTAACTAAATGCTTAATTTCATCAACCTTTTTATTATTGAATGCTTCAACAATTATTTTAAATGCTTCTTTTGCTCCCTGAATAAAATTATGAAAGCTAAAATTCTTATCTAAATCCAAAATCTGCTTCTGTGAATATTCCATTACTTGCTCAGAGAAAATGCTATCTTTAATTTCATTTTCCATAACTTTATTCTTAAAAGGTTTTTTCTGAGAAACTGTTCTTTTTCCCAACACTCTATAGAGATTTGTTGCTAAGACAGCAGCTATAACAGCAAATAATATTATATCAATATACAGAATATTCTCCTTTTACTTATATATATATACATATACCTGATTATTAAGTATTACAATACTTGTTTAAAAATTATTTATGAAATCAAGCAATTCTTGGTGATTTTTTTTTTCTTGATCAGTGACCTCATATAATTTTCTTGAATAGTTATATATTTCTGCACGTGTATTTTTTTTTGTTTTATTAACACTTTCAATTAAATTTATATTTTGCTGTCTTCCCCCGTTCATTTCTAAATAAACCTCTGCTAATATTTGTGCATCTAATAATGCTCCGTGGTTTTCTCTCTCTAAATTTACCTTGTATCTTCTACTTAATGCGTCCAAGCTAACAGATTGGCCAGGGTGCATTTTCCTAGCTAGATTTAAAGTATCAATAACGTTATTTTTTTTAGGGTCTAGTGCTTTACTATTATTTATCTCTAACTCATAATTTATAAAGGGTAGATCAAACCTAGAATTGTGTATTATCAAATCAGAGTCTTTTATAAAATTTAAAAAATCATTAATAATATCAAAAAAAACTGGTTTATTGGATAGAAACTCGTTAGATAACCCATGAATTTTAAAGGCCTCTTCTGGAATTGATCTTTCAGGATTAATATATCTTTGCCAGGTCTTGCCTGTTGGAAAATTGTTTAATAGTTCTACACACCCTATTTCAACAATTTTATGCCCTTCTAAAAAACTTAATCCCGTAGTCTCAATATCTAATGTAATACTTCTCAAATTAAAACTCCTTTAAAATCTCATTTGTTTTTCTATTTCTTTTATTTTTTACTTCTTTAATTATTTTAATAATCTCTTGATTTAAGTATCTTTTTCCTCTATCTGACTTAATTATTATATCTGCCAATGATTGCTTAATGTAATCAGAAATTTGTTCCCTCAAGATTTTTTCATATCTTTCTTCATTCCAACCTTGTCTTTTTAAAACTCTTCTTCTTTGAATAGCTTTATTACAAGATATTACTAAAACAATATCATATTTTTTTATATTATCTTTTTCAAAAAGCAAAGGCACATCAAAAACTAATAATTTTTTTTTTTCTCTTATTTTCTTTCTAAGCCAAAAAGATTGTTTTGCCTGCAGTTTTTTATAAATTAATTCTTCTAAAAAGTTTAATTTTTTTTTATCATTAAAGACTATGTTTGCTAGAGCATTTTTATCAACTTTGTTATTGTAAACAGCGCTTGGGAAAATTTTTTTTATTTTAATTATAATATCATTTCTTTTATAAAAAATTGCTATCTCTTTATCGCAATCAAAAACATCTATTTTGTTTTTTATAAAGTATTTCCCTGCTTCTGTTTTGCCCATTCCTACAGAACCAGTAAGTCCTAATATTATCATCTCTTGCTAATTTTTTTTTTTATATTATTTACTAAGCTTGTATTAATATCTGGTTTAATTTTAAACCATATTTCAAAACTAGCTCTTGCTTGTTCTAAAAACATATCTAACCCTGTAACAAATTCTAATTTTTGCTTTTTAGCTTCATTAATAAGGTAAGTATTAATTGGATTGTAAACAATATCATATATTACAGCTTCTTTATTTATTTTATTCAGTTTAATTTTTAATTCTGGATAACCTATCATACCTAGACTACTCGTATTTATTATTAGTCCGGCCTCTTTAATGTCTGAATTTATATCTGAAGAGAATCTGATATTTTTATATTTTTTCGCTACTTCTTTTACTCTTTTTTTTGTTCTATTAATAACGGTAATATGCTTTATATTTTCTAATTTAAGAAAATAAAGTATTGCTTCTGCAGCGCCTCCTGCTCCAAAAATAATTACTGGTCTTTTTTTATTCCACTTTTTTTTAAGTAATCCCTTTTTAAAACCAATAATGTCCGTATTAAATCCTTTTAACTTATTGTTAACACAAACTAGTGTGTTTACAGCTCTTATTTCTCTCGCGCTCGCTTCTATTGCATCTAATTGATTAATTATACTTTTTTTATATGGAATAGTTATATTTAATCCTAAAAAATTAAGTTTTTTTATTGCAACCTTTAGATGATTGATATTGTCTATAGGAATTGGCAAGTAATAAGATGGCAATCCATATTTTTTTATCCAATAATTATGCAAATATGGAGAAAGAGATTGCTTTAAGGGTTTTCCTATAATTCCTACAGCTTTAAATCTTTCATTATTTATCATTATTTCTTCTTTTAAAAATTTTATAATATTCTAAAACAGTAGCCGCTATCTCTTCAATTGATTTTTTTGTTACATCTATAATAACCCATTTGTTTTTTTGACATATTTTTTTTGCTTCTATTACCTCTTTTTCTAAAAGCTCAATATTTATATATTCTGTTTTACTTTTCTCTTTTAAAGATTTTAATCTAGAAATTCTTATTTGTTGTAATCTTTCAGGACTAGCAAACAAACCGACTACTAATGAATTTTTTGAAACATTAGAAAGATTTGGCTTTTGATTTAAAACGAAAGGTATGTTTGCTACTTTAATTCCTTTATTTGCTAGATAAATAGAAGTTGGTGTTTTTGATGTACGAGATACTCCAAATAAAATTATGTCTGCTTTATTCTGTTCCATTACCTGACCATCATCATTCGCTATAGCATATTGTAAAGCTTCTATTCTTTCAAAATAATCATCAGATAAACTGTGCTGCTTACCTGGAATTTGCTCGTTTTTTGTTTTCAACTCAAACCCCTCTTTTAAAGCAATAATGGTACTATCTAAGATAGGATGAGCATTAATATTTATTTCCACACACTTTTTCTGTAAATATTTTTCTAATTTTTTATTAATCATTGTATATAAAATCATTCCTGGCTTTTCTTTCACTACCTTAATAATATTGTCTATTTGCTTGTTAGATCTTATAAGTGCCCACCTACTTTCATTAAAATTAATATTTTCAAATCTTGCATACACTGATCTTGCTACAATTGAAACTGTTTCTCCTGTAGAGTCAGATATTAAATATATATGTGGATTATTATTTAACATTTTAATTTAAAAGTAGCTTTTAAGAAAATATATCAGATTTTGAGTGAATTTAATAAATCTATTAACAATATAATAAACTTTTACTAAATATAATTTTTTTGTGAATAACTTTAATTTTGTTTTGTTTTTAATGATTATTAGAATTAGTAAATGTTGATATTTATGTTAATATAATTTTATCCTTGTAATTATATTCATTACTATTACTAGTATATAAATATATATATATATTATTAGTTATAAAATGAATAAAATTATACTAGACAATCTCAATTATAAAAAAACAGAAAAAGTTCCTGTATGGCTTATGCGTCAAGCAGGAAGATATATGAAAGAATATCATATAGTTAAAAATAAGTTTAACAGCTTTATGGAAATGTGTAAAAATTCAGATGCAGTAACTGAAATAACACTTCAGCCAATTAAAAAATTTGATTTTGATGCTGCTATTATCTTTTCTGATATATTGTTGATTTTAGATGCTATTGATATAAATGTGGAGTTTATAGCTGGTAAAGGGCCAGTTGTTGAGAATTTAGAAAGTTTAAAAAATATAAAATTATTATCAAGAAAACTGAATAGTAACAAAGTAAAACCTTGTTATGAGGCAATTAGAAATGTAAAAAAGGAATTAATTAATAAACCTTTAATTGGTTTTTCGGCAGCCCCTTGGACATTAGCAACATATTATATTGAAGGTAATATAACAAAAGATTTATCTAGAATAAAAAGCTTTAGTTATAAAAACTCAAAAGAAATGGATTTTATAATTGAGTTATTCTCTTACTTAATTTCACAACATTTGATTAATCAAATAGAGGCAGGAGTAGATTTAATACAAATATTTGATACGCATGCTTATCAAATGGATTATTATATGCATTATAAGTATTCTAATATACAAGTTAAAAAAATAGCAAAGTTAGTTAGAAAAAAATATCCCAATATACCTATTATTTACTATAGTAAAACTTTTCAGTTTTTAGATAAAGAGGCAAATAATTATTTAAATTGTTTAAGTTTAAATTCAAATATTAGTTTAAAAGAACAAAAAAAATATTTTAATGGGAATATTTGTTTGCAAGGTAATTTAGATCCCTACTTATTAGTAGAAGGAGGAGAATATATGATTAAAGAAATTAAGAACATTTTGTTAGAAATGGAAAGTAATTATTTTATTTTTAATTTAGGACATGGTATTTTGCCTCAAACACCAATTGAAAATGTATTTAAGTTAGTAGAAACAGTAAGAAATTTTAAAAAGAAGGTTTAAAAACAGCTAAAAATACAATAACTAGTAGTAAAAAAGTAGGAACCTCATTTATTATTCTGAAGAATTTATTACCATATTTGTTTTTTTTATTATAAAAGTCTTTGTAACATTTTATAAAAAAACCGTGACTTGCAGACATTAAAATAACGAAGAATATTTTTATCAATATCCAAAACTCTATGCTATTATTAATTAGTATTAGCGCTAAACCAAGAAACCAGGTAGCTAACATAGCTGGTGTCATAATTATTTTAATTAATTTCTTTTCCATAATTAAAAATTTATTATAAGTTTTAATGTCTAATTTTTTTTCACTATGATATACAAAAATACGAGGCAAATAAAACATACCAGCCATCCAAGCAGTAAATGAAATTATATGTATTGCTTTTATAAATAGATACATGTTAGTCATAAATATATCTTTTTACCAAATTAAAAAGCAACATAATGTGATTAGAACTATCATTAAGACAGGGCACCATTAAAAAATTTTTTCCTCCATTTTTAAGAAACACTTCTTTTGCTCTTAAATTAATTTCCTCTAAGGTTTCTATACAATCTGATGCAAATCCAGGGCACATTACAACTACATTTTTTGTTTTGTTTTTAGCCAAATTTATTAGAGTCTCTTCAGTATAAGGGGTTAGCCATTCTTCAGGTCCAAATCTAGATTGAAAAGTAGTTAAAAATGGAATTCTTTTTTTAAACTTTTCCTTTAATAACCTAGTAGTTTTATGACAATGACAGTGATAAGGATCACCTTTAATAAAGTACCTTTTAGGAATGCCATGATAAGAAGCAATTATTAATTCGGGGCGCCACTTAATAGAAGATATACTCTTTTCCAAACTTTTGTTTAATGCATCAATATAAAAAGGATTTGATTCATAATGAGGTACTATTTGTATACTAGGCTGCCAGCGCATTTCTATTAAGGTTTTAAATACAGCATCAGATACAGACCCTATAGTAGCGGATGAATATTGAGGATAGAGGGGTAGTATGATTATATTTTCACAACCCTTATTTTTAAGGTCTAAAATTTTTTTTTTAATACTTGGTTCTCCGTATCTCATAGCATAATCAACTATTAAGTTTTTTTTTGAGAGCTTTTTAGCTAATTTCTCTTTTTGTTGAATAGTATAATATCTTAAGGGAGATTGATTTAATTCATGCATCCAAATTTCTTTATATGTCTTTGCAGTTTTTGCAGGTCTAATATTTAAAATTATTATGTTTAAAATAAACCACCATAAAAACTTATTTACTTCTATAATTCTATTGTCTGATAAAAATTCCTTCAAATATTTTTTAATATCTTTTTTTGAGGTAGAAGTGGGGGTGCCTAGGTTTATTAATAAAACAGCGTTTTTTCCGAAGTTAACTTTAGGATGAGAGGAAGTTTTTTTTATTACCATTAATTTTACTACTTTATTGACTTATATAAAATTTTATTATAATTTACTTTACTAATACTTCACTTATTATCTCAATTAAAATGCATTTACAAGATTTAAAAAAAAAGAAAACTCATGAACTTTTGGAATTAGCAGCAGAGCACGAAATAGAAAATGCAGCTAATATGAGAAGGCAAGATATTATGTTTAGTATCTTAAAGTCTGTTGCAGACAAAGGGGCCTCTATTCACGGAGACGGAGTAATAGACATTTTACAAGATGGTTTTGGATTCTTGAGAGCTCCTGAATCTAATTATCTACCAGGTCCGGACGATATATATGTTAGCCCTAGTCAAATTAGAAGGTTTGGGCTTAGAAACGGAGATACTGTTGAAGGTGAGATAAGACAACCAAAAGACAGTGAAAGATATTTTGCTTTACTAAAGGTTACTACTATAAATTTTGAAACTCCGGATAAAATAAGAAATAAAATAAATTTTGATAACCTTACGCCCTTATATCCAAATGATAAAATTCAATTAGAAATGGATTCTTCAGACCCAGCTATAAAAAAGAAGAATATGTCTACTAGAATAATGGAATTAGTTTCTCCCATAGGTAAAGGCCAAAGAGCCCTTATCGTATCTCCTCCTAGAACAGGAAAAACAGTTTTTTTGCAAAGCATAGCACACTCTATTGAGATGAATCACGAGGAAGTATACTTGTTAGTTTTACTAATAGATGAGAGGCCAGAGGAAGTTACAGATATGCAAAGAACTGTTAAAGGAGAAGTAGTGTCTTCTACTTTTGATGAGCCTGCAAGCAGACATGTTCAAGTAGCAGAGATGGTCATTCAAAAGGCTAAAAGATTGGTAGAGAGTGGCAGAGATGTAGTAATATTACTAGACTCAATAACTAGACTAGCAAGAGCATATAATACTGTTGTGCCTTCATCAGGCAAGGTATTAACAGGAGGTGTAGATGCTAATGCACTGCAAAGGCCAAAAAGGTTTTTTGGGGCAGCAAGAAACATAGAAGAAGGAGGAAGTCTAACTATAATAGCTACAGCTCTTATAGAAACAGGCTCTAGAATGGACGAAGTAATTTTTGAAGAGTTTAAGGGGACTGGTAATGCAGAGATTGTTTTAGATAGGAAATTAGCCGATAAAAGAACTTTCCCAGCAATTGATATTGCTAAATCTGGAACAAGAAAAGAAGAACTTCTTGTTGATAAAGGAGTATTATCAAAAATGTGGGTTCTAAGAAAAATTCTATCTCCAATGGGAACTACAGACGCGATGGAGTTTTTATTAGATAAGCTTAAGTCTTCTAAAAATAACGAAGACTTCTTTTCAGCAATGAATCAATAGTCATTTTTCATTACAATTGAACCAAAGGTTTTTCTTGATTCTAAATCAATATGTGCTTTAGAAACATCTGAAAGGTTGTAAGAGGTATTTATTTCTAATTTAATTTTATTGCTAGAAAGCATTTCAAATACTCTTGCAGAACTATGTAAAAGGTCCTTTTTTTTAGTACCATAGGTCATAAGAGTGGGCCGAGTAAAAAATAAACTTCCTTTAGATGCTAAAAGACCTGGGTCTATAGGTGGACAATTTCCAGATGAATTTCCAAAAACAACCATAGTGCCTAGAGGCTTTAGACAATCTAAACCTAATATTGCTGTGTCTTTTCCTACTCCATCATAAACTACGTCTACACCTACATCATTTGTTAAATATTTTACTTTTTCAACAAAGTTTTCACTTTTATACAAGATAACTTCATCACACCCATTTTGTTTAGCTAGGGCAGCCTTTTCTTCAGTTCCTGCTGTGCCGATTATTTTTGCCCCTAAGTGCTTTAGCCACTGACAGGCCAACAGACCAACCCCACCTGCTACAGCATGAAAAAGAACCGTATGAGTATTATTCACTTTAAAAAGTCTTTCTACTAAATATTCTACAGTCATTCCTTTTAATAATACTGCTGCAGCCTGTTGATCCGAAATAGAATCAGGTATTTTAACTAACTTGCTTGCTTCAATATTTCTTTTTGTGGAATAGCTGCCTAAAGCCATAACGTATGCAACTCTATCACCAATTTCGCATTCGTTTACATCTGAGGACTTGTCAACCACTATGCCAGCACCCTCCATTCCAAGTTTAGTAGGAAGAGGAAGGGGGTATAACCCGGACCTATGGTAAGTATCTATAAAATTAAGTCCAACAAATGTATGTTCTATTGTTACCTGCCCTGGTTTCAATTTTTCAAGCTCACGCTCTTTCCATAAAATTCTTTCAGGCCCACCATTTGTTTTTATTTCTACTTCTTTTATCAATTTATTTAACTGCTTTTAAAATACAAAATAGTATATTAATATTATAATAGCAAATCTGTGATAGTAAATATGAAATTATTTTATGAAAAGCATATATTTTTTTGCACTAATTTGAGGAAAGAAAAAGAAAAAATTTCTTGCGGAAGGCATAAAAGCCAAGAACTAAGAAATTATATGAAGAAGAGAGTTAAGGAATTAGCGATTAAAAAAGTTAGGGTAAATTCATCAGGATGTTTGAATAGATGCAAACTAGGCCCAATAGTGGTTTCATACCCTGAAGGCAACTGGTATAAAATATCAAGCAAAGAAGATGTTGATTTGTTTATAGAAGAGCTGTTAATTAAAAGAAAAACTTTTAAGAAAAACTTAATAGAAAACTAAATGCAAAATACAATATTTGCACTAGCAACAGGCAATCAAATAGCAGCACTCTCTGTAATCAGAGTATCGGGAGAAGATAGTGAGAGAATTTTAAAAAAGCTAACATTAAAAAGTACACCCACTGAAAGACTTTTAACTTTAAGAAATTTTTATTTCCCAAAAAGCAATAAAAAATTAATAGATAGATGTTTAGTTGTTTGGATGCCGGCACCACGCTCTTACACTGGAGAGGACAGCATAGAAATTTATTCGCATGGAGGAGATGCTGTATTCCAAGGCTTTTTTTCTGCCTTAACTTCATTTCCTAACGTGCGTTATGCTGAACAAGGAGAGTTTTCTAAAAGAGCAATAATTAATGGAAAAACAGACTTAGTAAAAGCAGAGGCTGTTAATGATTTAATAAATGCTCTTACTGAAAAACAAAGAGAGCTAGCAATAAGTCAGTTTAATAGTGGTCTATCTATTCCCATAATGAAGTGGAGAAAAGAAATTATAAAGTGTATGTCACTAGTAGAGGCAAGCATTGACTTTTCAGATGAAAGCGACACCCCAGAAAGCGTAAATATAACTCAAGAGCTTTCTATATTAAGAGAACAAATTAAAGGCGCTATAAAAAATAAAGATTATTATGAATTAGTAAATAAAGGGATAAAGGTTGTATTTAAGGGCAAACCCAATGCAGGAAAATCAAGCATATTTAACAGTATTTTAAAAAAACAAAAGGCTATAGTTAGCAATACACCAGGCACCACCAGAGATTTTATTGAAGGGCAAATCAATTTTAAAGGGCACGCTATAATTTTTTATGACACAGCAGGAATTACAAAAACCAAAGACAATATTGAAAGAGAAGGAATAAGAAGAACAAGAAAGCTATTGAAGGAAGCAGATATTATTTTAAATATTACAGAAGATGAAAATTACTTACCAAAAAGCCACGGTAAAAAGGAATGGCTTGTTTTGAATAAAATAGATAAAAGTAAAAAAATTAAAAAAAACTTAGATGGCAAGGCTATATTAGTCAGTGCAAAAACAGGAGAAGGCCTAAAAGATATTTTACAAAAAATTCACAAAGAAATAATAAAAAAAACTAAAAAGTTCAATGATTCAAAAAACATAATTTTGAATCTAAGACAAGCAAAAGAACTGGAAGAGGCAAAGCTTAGCCTTACTAAAGCATTAGAGGAAAAGTCAGAGGAAATCATAAGCGAGCATTTAAGGCAAGCCAACAGAAGCCTAGAAAGAATAATAGGAAACATAGATGTAGAGGAAGTGTTAGGCAATATTTTTTCCAGTTTTTGTATAGGAAAATAAAGTTTCACGTGAAACTTTAAGGCAAAAGCTGATTATATTGTTTCACGTGAAACACCTATAAGTTTTTGTAGACTATTTTGATGGCATCTATATATTTAACTAGTTATGAATATGATAAAACTTGCTGATATAATTGTTATAGGTGGCGGGCATGCAGGAGTGGAGGCGGCAAGCGCAGCTGCTAGAACGGGCGCCCAAGTGCTATTAATTACTATGGATAAAAATAATATAGGATCAATGTCATGCAACCCTGCAATAGGAGGAATAGGAAAGGGTCATATAGTAAGAGAAATTGATGCGATGGGCGGCATAATGGCAAGATGTGCAGATAGGGCAAGCATTCAGTTTAAGGTTTTAAATGCTAGCAAAGGGCCTGCGGTTAGAGGGCCAAGGTGTCAGGCTGATAGAAGTTTATATAAAAAGGCGATCAATAAAGAAATAGCAAGACATAAAAATATTAAAATTTTAAATGGTTTAGTAGAAAGCATAAAAATTGAAAGAGGGCTTTGTAAGGGTGTAGAGTTAAATGATGGGGGTTTTATAGCCTCAAAGTCTATTGTCCTTACTACGGGGACATTTTTAAATGGCATTATTCATATAGGAAGTAAAAAAATTTCATCGGGCCGCATTAATGAAAGTTCCTCTGTTGGGCTAGGCGCATTTTTGAAGTCTTTAGGTCTACCTATGGCAAGGTTAAAGACAGGAACGCCACCTAGGTTAAAAAAAAATTCTATCAGTTTTGATTTTTTAGAGAGAGATTATGGTGACATTGTGCCAGAGTTTTTTTCTATAGATAGCACTAAGGCTTATAATGAACAGTTACCTTGTCATATGGCTTGGACTAATAGGGAAACTCATAAAATTATAAAAAAATCTCTAAGCAAAAGTCCTTTATATAACGGAGCCATTGCCTCAAGAGGGCCAAGGTATTGTCCCTCAATTGAAGATAAAATTAAAAGGTTTTATGATAGAGACAGGCATAGGATAATGTTAGAACCAGAAGGTCTAAATTCTGACATAATTTATCCAAATGGAATTTCAACTTCTTTGCCTGTAGAAATACAAGAGCGATTTTTAAAGTCTATCAAGGGCTTGGAGAATGTTAAGATAGCTCAAGCAGGATATGCAATTGAGTATGATCATATAGACCCTAGAGCCTTGAAAAAGACCCTGGAGCTTAAAAATATTGATAACTTGTTTTTCGCGGGGCAAATTAATGGCACGACAGGGTACGAAGAAGCTGCAGGGCAAGGTCTGATTGCAGGATTAAATGCTGCATTGAAATTAGATAGCTTTGGCAAGGAGTGCGAGTTAGATAGAACAGAGTCTTACATAGGCGTTATGATTGATGATTTAATTACAAGAGGAGCTCCTGAGCCTTACAGAATGTTTACTTCAAGAGCAGAATATAGGCTTTATTTGAGGGCAGATAATGCAGATTTAAGGCTATCTGATAAAGCTGAAAAATTTAACATTTTACCAAAAGAGAGAAAAGAAAAATTTTTGAAATATAAGCAAGATATAAATAACTTAAAAAATCAATGTAAGAAGGTTGCAATTACCCATAATGAATCTAAAAAATTAAATCTGAACTTAAGTGCTGATGGAAAAAGACGAACGCTATATGAATTATTAGGGTTTGAAAATCTTGATAAAAATAAATTAGTTAATAAGTATATATTTTTTAATAAGTATGACAGCCGTGTTTTTAATCAATTAGCAATACAATCAAAATATGAAACCCATTTAATTAAACAAAAAGCAAGTATTTTTTCTTATAAGCAAGATCAGCGAGTTAAAATTCCTAAAAATATAAACTATAAAGAAATAGGAGGGTTATCAAGTGAGTCCTGTCAGGCATTAGAGCTTGCAAGGCCTACTGATTTAGCTTCAGCAGCAAAGATTCCAGGGGTTACAGCGGCAGCGCTTTCATCTGTTCTTTTATACACAAAAAAGAAAGTAAAAAAAGTTGTTTGAAGTTAATAAAAATGATTTTTATTTTTTTAAAAATCAAATCAATCCAGACGAGGACACTCTTTATAAGTTAAAAAAATTTGTAAGTATGCTTGGAGATCATCAAAAAAACTTGAATTTAATTGGTAAAAGCACTATGCCTACTATTTGGACAAGGCATATTCTAGATTCTGCTCAAATAGAAAAACTTTTGCCTGAAGAAAATAATAACTATATCACTGTTGATGTTGGGACTGGGGCAGGGTTTCCAGGAATGGTTTTAGCCGCTATGGGAAGAAAAGACTTAGTGTTATGTGAAAAAAGTAAAAAAAAATATATTTTTTTAAATGCTGTAGCTAAAGAATGCAACTTAAAAGTTAAAATGTATAATAATAGAATTGAAAATTTAAGGGCTTCAAATATTAAAACTATTATTTCCAGAGCATTTTCTCCTTTAAAAAGCTTTATTTTAAAAGTAAGGCATTGTTTATGTTACGATACAACCCTGGTTTTACATAAAGGAAGGACATATATGAAAGAAATTATTGAAGCTAAAAGTTTATTTTATTTTAATTATAAGTGTTATGATAGTGCCACTAATTCCGATTCTAAAATTCTTAAAATAGATAATATTAAAGAAAAAAAATGAACAAAACTAAGATCATATCAGTCGTAAATCAGAAAGGAGGGGTAGGAAAAACAACTACAGCGGTAAACCTTAGCACAGCGCTTGCGGCAATTAATAAAAAAGTTCTATTAATAGATTTAGATCCACAGGGTAACTTGTCGACTGGACTAGGTATTAAGAGTGAAGATAGAAAAATTAATGTTTATGACTTGATAATGGTAGAAAAAATATCAATCGAAAAAGCTTCTATAAAAACTAAAATTCCCTATTTAAATATAATTCCTTCTGGCATAAATTTGTCAGGAATAGAGTTTGAGCTAAGTGATGATGAAAACAGAAATAAAAAACTATATAACAAAATCAATAATATAGAAAGCGAATATGATTTTATTATTATCGATTGTCCTCCCTCTCTTGGTATACTCACTATTAATTCTTTGGTTGCATCAGAATTATTGCTGGTTCCTTTACAGTGTGAATTTTATGCATTAGAAGGTCTAGCCCAATTATTGAAAACCGTTGAAGCCGTAAAAAGCAACCTCAACCCAAACTTAGAGTTAGAAGGAATAGTTTTAACAATGTATGATAGCAGAAATAGATTATCTGAAGATGTTATTAATGATGCAAAAAAGCACTTAGGAAATAAGGTATTCAATACTATTATTCCAAGAAACGTAAGGCTATCAGAGGCTCCAAGTCATGGACTGCCAGCAATTTTATATGATAGAAAATGTATGGGTTCCGAGGCGTATATTGAACTCGCTAAAGAGTTTATAAAAAGAGTAGAGGTAGTTTAATGGTTGATAATATTAAAAAAAAGAGATTAAAGACAGGCTTAGATATATTATTAGGAGCAGAAAACAGAGAAATTTCCAAGAGAAAATATGAAAAAAATGAGGCAGGGCTTGCATTAAATATTAATAATATAAAACCTAACCAACACCAGCCAAGAACCTATTTTGATGAGAATTCTATTAATGAGCTAGCTAACTCTATAAAAGCACAAGGCCTCTTAATGCCCATTTTGGTTAAAAAAGATAATAGCACAAATAGTAAAAAATTTATAATTATAGCTGGAGAAAGAAGATGGAGAGCTTGTAAAAGTTTGAAAATGAAAACAATAAATGCAATAGTCATTGAAAATACAAGTGAAAAGTCAGATGCTTTGGCTGCCATTATTGAAAATGTACAAAGAGAAAACCTCTCAGTATTAGAAGAAGCAATAGCTTATGACAAGCTTATAAAAAACTATAAAATGAAGCACGAAGAAATAGCTAAAAGCACAGGAAAATCAAGAAGTTATATTACAAACCTTTTAAGAATACTAAGTTTAAACGAAGGTGTAAAAAAGCTTCTTAATGAAAAAAAAATCTCTTTTGGACATGCTAGAGCTTTGTTAAATGCTCCAAATCAATTAGTTTTAGCCAATAAGGTAATTACAGATAATATGAGTGTAAGACAATTAGAGGAATTTTTAAGGGCAGGAGTACATAAAGATAAAAAAAATACTCTTCCTGAAAAGAGATTAAATTTAAAAGATGCAAATATTGTTGATTATGAAAAGTATTTATCTCTTAAATTAGGTTACAAAGTAGAGATTAAAGATAAAGAAGGAAAAGGATATCTTCTAGTAAGATATAAAAGTCTAGAACAATTAGATACTATTATTGATTTATTTAATAACTAGACATACCTATAATAAACTTTTTAATTAATAGTTGGCGAATATCATAATTATTTTTACAAGCAATTTCTAACTCATATATCTGTACTAAATATTTTTTTAATTGCATTATGCTAATATTTTGTATTTGTTGATTAATTTTTGTATGTCTAGAGAAATGTATTAAAGGTTTGATATTTTTAGCATTTTTAAGATTATTTGATTTAGCTTCTAATATTATTCTTAAATGACGGCTTATGCTTCTTAAGAAAACAATATAATTTAGTCCTAGATTTAAAGTTTTTTCATATAAATAATCAATTTTTACCTTTTTCACTATGCCAATAGAGTCTGTTAGTTCATACAATGAAATAAGAGAATTATCACCTATAGCTTCTAAAATAGTAGTATAGTTTACTTGCTCTCCATTAGAATACAGCGCTAACTTTTTTATTTCATTTTTTGTGATTAAAGTATCATTACCAAATTTCTCAATTAAATAACTTAAGCTGTAGTTATCTAAATTTAGCGAGTAAAGTTTTATATATTTAATAATAGATTGCTTCACATTAGCTTCTTGGTAACAAGTAATTAAAGCATACGTATTATTTTTTTTAAACAAACCTGCTATTAAAGAGTTTTTTGCTAAGTATTTAGATTCAATAATAATATAATTAGCTTTATTTATATCTAAATTTTCTAAGGCTTTAAGGATATCTTTTTCTGCTTTTAATAAATCAAGGTTTATTCTTATTAAGGTAAGTTTGCTAAAAAAAGACTTTTGATAAACTAAATCGTAGAAGTAATTTTCTGATTTATAAAATTCATCAGAGTCAAAGTTTATGATTTCTAGAGAATTTTGGTTTAAGAAATTCAGTTTCTTTGTTATTTCAAGAGATTTTTCGTTTACTTTTCCTCTATCTTGACCGTGTATTAGAATAAACTTATATGTTGAAATATTTTCTATAAATTTATTATATTCTCTCTCATTTATTAACATTTTTAAATCTAATTTTTAGAAAGAAAGATCAATACTCTCTTATATATTTCTTCAGATAACAGCCTTGTACTTGTTAGTTCTGCATTTTTTTTACTTGCTATTGCTGATCTTACATTATTTGAAATTAAGCTAAATGAAGCATCTCTTTTTTCATAAAATTCATAAATTAATTTATCATATTTTCTTTGTCTATAATAGATTTTTACATTTGCCGATACCTGGTTTTTATATCTTGATATTTTCCTTGTCGAATCAGATACAGTTCCAGTAGTTTCCGATAAGCCTTCAATTTTTAATATATACTTTGTTTTCTTATTAGTAGGGAATAGTTCCACTAGATTTTTTTTTATATTTTCTGATATTCTTTTTTTATCTGTAATTATAGATATCTCTTGTAGAGCATAAAGGCTTATTAAGTTATTTTTATATAAAGGTTTAAAATTTGAGCAACTATTTAAAAAAAAGAAAAAAATAGTTATTGTAAAAATTTTTTTTATTGCAAGCACATTAAATAACTAAGTTAACCACTCTATCAGGAACTACAATAATTTTTTTGTAATTATTACTTTCTATGATTTTTATTATGGCCCTATTTTCTAAAACAATTCTTTCAGTTTGCTCTTTTGTTAAACCTTTTTTTATATTGATTATCAACTTTTTCTTTCCATTAATTTGTACAATTAAATTTATATTTTCTTCTGTTAAAAATTTATTTTCATATCTTGGCCATTTTTGTTCAGAAACTAAGTTTTTATACCCCAACAATTGCCAAAGTTCTTCAGCCAAATGAGGGGCTAAAGGACTCATCATAATTACCCACTTGGATAAGGCTTCATGTAATATATTATTATCCTTAAGTGTAAGAGTAAAAAAGTAATTAGCAAACTCTCTTAATGAGGCAACTGCAACATTATATTGAAAGTTATCTAAGCTTTTTGTTACTTTTTCAATACAAAGATGTAACTGCTTCCTTAAATCTGAACTATTATTATTTTCAGGAGAGGCAGTTTTTTCTATATCTTGATCATTAAGTTTTAGCTTATTAAAATAGCTCCAAACTTTTACTATAAATTTTCTAGAACCTTCTATTCCACTATTACTCCAATCTAGGTTTCTTTCAGGGGGGCTATCAGAAAGCATAAAGATTCTCGCAGTATCAGCTCCATAATTTTCTATAATAGAAACCGGGTCTACTATATTTTTTTTTGACTTTGACATTTTTTCAGATTTTATAGCGAAAACTTTTTTGCCTGTAGATTTATGTATTAATTGATTATTATTTTTTACAACATCCTCAGGAAAAACCCACTTTCCAGTTTCATCTTTATAAGTTTTATGACAAACCATACCCTGACAAAACAATCCCTTAAAAGGTTCGTTAATATCAATTTCATTAATACTGTTTAGTGCTTTTACAATAAATCTAGAATATAATAAATGCAACACAGCGTGTTCAATTCCACCTACATATTGATGAACAGGACACCATCTTTCAATTAATTTAGATTTTAGATTTGTATCTGATTTAGGGCTTAAAAATTTTAAGTAATACCATGATGAGTCAAAAAATGTATCAAGAGTATCAGTTTCCCTAATTGCTTTTAAACCAGTTTTTTTACATCTTGTAAATTTCCAGGTAGGATGGTTTTCTAATGGGTTTCCTCCCTTAGAAAAATCAACATCTTCGGGTAACTCTATAGGAAGCTCACTCTGCTCAACTGGTAAAACTTTTCCATCTTCTCTATAAATGATGGGAATAGGACATCCCCAATATCTCTGCCTAGATGCACACCAATCTCGCAATCTAAATTTGATATCTTTTTTTCCAATACCTTTTTGCTCAAATCTTTTTACTATTTCTACTTTTGCTTCATTTACTGTCATATTATTAAGAAAATCGGAATTAATTAATTTACCATCACCAGTGTAAGCTTTTTGTAATATTGTATTTTGTTTTTCTTTAGTATTCTGAATAACTTCATTTATTTTTAAATTATATTTTTTAGCGAACTCATAGTCTCTTTGATCATGAGCAGGAACACCTATTACAGCACCAGTTCCATAAGAAGATAACACAAAGTTAGCAATATAAATAGGTAAGGCCTTATTAGTGAAAGGATGTAAAACATACAGTTTTGTAAACAATCCATTTTTGGGAGCTTTATCTAAGTCTTCTTCACTTATAAAGGATTTTTTCCATTCTTTTATAAAATTAGATATCTCTGCTGATTGCTCAGCTAGCTGCTTAGATAAATTATGGTCTGGCGCGATAGCAACAAATGAAGCTCCAAATATTGTATCAGGTCTAGTAGTGAAAACTTCAATCATATCCGTATTTGTGACAATTTTATTGGTTTTAATTTTTAAACTTAATTTTGCTCCTATAGACTGACCAATCCAATTTTTTTGCATTACCTTTACATTTTCAGGCCATTCATTTAATTCTGATAAATTATCTAATAGAGGAAGAGCAAACTTTGTTATTGCAAGAAACCATTGATTAAGCAGTTTTTTTTCAACTGGTGCTCCTGACCTCCAACCTTTTCCATCAATCACCTGTTCATTTGCTAAGACTGACCCTTCTACGGGATCCCAATTTGCCCAGCTTTCCTTTTTATAAATTAAATTAGCATTAAAAAGTTTAATGAAAATTTTTTGTTGTTCTTTTATATATTCAGGTTCACATGTGCTTATTTCTCTGTTCCAATCATAAGAAATACCCATAGATTTTAGCTGTGTCTTCATATTTTGAATATTTTTTTTAGTCCATTCTCTTGGGTGTATATTATTCTCTATTGCAGCATTTTCTGCAGGCATACCAAAAGAATCCCATCCCATAGGATGTAGAACATCAAAGCCTTGAGCTCTCTTGTATCTAGCAAGCACGTCACCTAATGTATAGACTCTAACATGCCCCATATGAATTCTACCGGAAGGATACGGAAACATTTCTAACACATAATACGGGTTTTTGATATTATTTGTAGAAAATAAGTTTTTCTGGCTCCACTTTTCTTGCCAATATGATTCTATTTTTTTATGTTCATAGATTAAATGTATTTCACTCAAAACCTAATCCTTATGTATTTTAATTGCTAGAGTTTGCAAGAGCGCCTGCTTTTCTTATAATCTTTCTTTCTAACTTTTGAATAATTACAGGATCAACTTTAATATTACTCCATGAGTTTGATGTTAGTTTTTGTTTAAAAATAGAAACCTTCACTCCGTCTGCCCTTAATTCCTGTGTATTGATTAATACAGATATTTTTACTCTTTCATTCTGATTACCTTTTATATTGTACCAATCTGATATTATAATACCACTGTTACTATCCACACTTGCCAGGGGCATAGTAGAGGATATAATATCCAAAGAGGCCTGCCATAAGTGAGGGTTTACTGGAAGTTGTAAACTATCTCCTCTGTTATTATTAGAATTATTTCCAAATAAATCTCTTATAAATGATCCACCACCTTGTTCAGCTATTTCTCTTTCTGCTTGCTGTCTAGGTAGGTAAATAACATCATTTATATCTCCTCTTTTAGTTTCAGTTTTAATAGAAGAGCATGAATATAAAACTGAAAAACTAATTGTGATGATTATAAATTTAGAGATATTAAACTTTAAAAATGAGGACATAATTATTATTTATAACACAAAAAAAAAAGGAGAATCAATAAAAGATTCTCCTTTTAATTTAAGTATTAAAACTTACTTAGAAGCCAACAGAAAGCTTAGTCATCACTCCGTCAACGTCTGTTCTAGTTAAGCTGTTTGCTGTCTGCTCAATGTCAAAATATACAGCACCAATAGTTACGCCGCCACCTAATGCATAGTTAGCAGAATAAGTTCTTGTTTCTGAATTATTTGATAAGTTACTAGTATCTGTATAACTTGTCTCTACTTGACAAGCAGCTGCAGCCATATTGCCCATTGTATACTGAGCACAAATAGAAGTACCTTCGTCATTTCCGTCTTGACCATTCTTGATTAAACCTGAATTATCAGCTTCATTTTTTCTGTAGTCAACTGCAAAATTACCATAAGTAATTTTTGCTGAATATGCACTTTCTTCTAAGTCATTGTAGTTACTACCATTAACTTGACCAGCATTACCTGTTTGTTGACCGTAAACTAATTCTAGACCAATACCATCCATTTCCATTGAATACTTTCCGAAAACTGATAATACATCATTGAAACTTGTCCACTTACCATTAGTTACGCTAGTAGCTTGTCCATCTGTAACACCGCCAGTGTTTGATGTAGCAGGATCATAACTTACTGCAAATGAAAAACCAGAGTATACATTTGACATATAAAAGATTTTCATTGAATTGTTTGCATAATCTTGCTCGTTAGCAGAACCATAAACATTATCACCGTCACCAGTATAAAACTTACCTAAGTTTCCACCATCAGGCTCAGCAGTTGGTACAGTCGCAGTCATTCTTGAAAGCATTGCAGCACCTGCAGCAAATCTTTCTCCAATACTTATAGTACCGAAGTTGCCTGAAAAGTTAACCATGTTGAAATTAACAACATTACAGTTTCCTGTTTTATCACCTTGACAATCTCTAGTTGTTAAATTCATTGTACCACCTACATCAATACCACTATCTAAAGTAGTAGAGTAGTTAGCAGTAACTCTTGAATAGTTACCGTTATCTAATCCAGCTTTATCAATACCAGTTGCATTATCAATACCATATGCTGTTGATTGGTCAGCAGAACCCGCAAAGAATTCTGTATAACCAGATAAAGACATTTCAGCTTTAACAGCGCTTGTGAAAGCAAATACTAAAGCCATAATGCTTAAAATTATAGTTTTTTTCATAAAATAAACTCCCGTTAATAAATTACTGATTGCAATTTGCAATCACGACAATAATTATAATAATACCTACTATGCTTATTGCAACCAATTTGTAATAAAAGAATAAAAAACTTTTAATTGTTGTAATTATGCAACACGCTTATATTTTTAAAAATTTTAACATTTAGTATTTACTTATGATCTAAAAAAAATACTTTTAGCGTACAATAAGTATGGCTATAGCAAAAAACATTCATTTAAATAAGTTAGACAGAAAGTTTTTGAACGATTCAATGAAGGAACCTATGCTTTCTAGAGATGAAGAAAGAAAGCTTGCAGAAGCTTGGGTTTTTAAAAATGATAAAAAAGCTATGCATAAAATAATAAAAGCATACTCAAAGTTAGTAATAGCTTTCTCTATGAAATTTAAAAATTATGGATTGCCCGTTAACGATTTAGTTCAAGAGGGACATATTGGATTGATGCAAGCTATGGCAAAATTTGAGCCAGGCAGAGATATAAGGTTTTCAACATATGCTTCTTGGTGGATAAGGTCAGCTATCCAAGATTATGTCTTAAAGAATTGGTCTATAGTTAGAACAGGAACTACTGCTTCACAAAAAGCATTATTTTTTAGTTTAAGAAGATTAAAATTAGAATTAAGCAAATACTCAAAAAATGAAGAAGAGGTTAGAAGCAAGGTTGCAAAAAAATTAAATATTAAAGTGGTTGACGTAGAAAATATGGAAAATAGATTTATACACGAAGATAAATCCTTAAATGCAAAGGTATCAGATGACTATAATCAAGAATTTGGTAATTTTATAGTAGACGAAAACTCTTTAGATGAGTTAGATATAGTCAATAGATTAGACCTTGCGAGAAAAAGATCTTGGTTTAAGAAAGCTATGAGAGAACTAGGAATACGTGAAAGCCAAATTATTGCTTTAAGACATCTTAGTGACGATCCATTAACTTTAGAAAAGTTGGGACAATTATTTAAGATCAGTAAGGAACGCGTTAGACAAATAGAGAACAGGGCAATAAAAAAGCTTAAAGCTTTAGTTAGAAAATTGTCTTCAAAAGAGTCTCGTATGTTAAAAATAAAATAAGGTAATTAATTTTTTAGAGCGTAAAAGGTCTGCTAAGAATACCAAACGATAATACTACTCAAAGGTCATAGGCTTAGCAGAAGAGGGTACAAAGTTAGTTAGTTTAATACCATTAGTAGCTTTTTTATACTCTTCTATTTTGGGTACTCTCCCCAAAATTGTTGATAGTACAACTACAGGTGTAGATGACAGTAAAGACTCTCCCTTTTTTTCTTTAGAGTCTTCAACAACTCTTCCTTTAAATAATCTTGTTGATGTTGCCATAACTGTATCACCCTTAGCCGCTTTTTCTTGGTTTCCCATACATAGATTACAGCCAGGTCTTTCAAGATAAAGAACATTTTCATATTTTTCTCTAGCTAATGTTTTAGGCTTTAAATCATCAAATTCAAAACCAGAATATTTTTGTAATATTTCCCAGTCTCCTTCAGCTTTTAGTTCTTCAACAATATTATATGTAGGAGGTGCAATTACTAAAGGTGCTTTAAACTTTACATCTCCTGTTTCTTTTTCTAAGTTTTTAAGAATTTGTGCTACTATTTTTATATCACCTTTATGTACCATACATGATCCAACAAAACCAAGGTCTACTTTTTTTTCCTTATCATAATAAGAAAGAGGGCGAATAGTGTCATGTGTATATCGTTTAGAAATATCAATATTGTTAACATCAGGGTCAGCGATCATAGGTTCATCTATTTGATCTAAATCCACGGTTAGTGTTTCAAAATATTTAGCATTTTCATCTGGATAGAGAGCACATTTTTTTCCAGAATTAATTTCATCAATTCTTTTTTTAGCTATTCTAATAAGTTTATGTAGCATTTTAACATCGTTATCCATTCCATCATTAATCATTTTCTTAATACGAGATATAGATATTTCTAATGATTTAGCTAACATATCATCATTAGAGATACAAATCGAAGCCTTAGCTTTCATCTCTGCAGTCCAATCTGTAAAAGTAAATGCTTGATCAGCTAATAAAGTTCCTAAATGAACTTCAATGACTTTACCTTGAAAAATATTATCTCCATATTTTTTTAGCATTTGAGCTTGAGTGGCATGAACTATATCTCTAAAATCTAAGTGATCAACCATACTTCCTTTAAAAGTTACTTTTACCGACTCGGGAATAGGCATATTAGCCTCTCCAGTAGCTAATGCAAGTGCAACCGTCCCAGAGTCTGCACCAAATGCCACTCCCTTTGACATTCTAGTGTGTGAGTCTCCTCCAATGATAATAGACCAATCATCTACCGTTATATCATTTAAAACCTTGTGTATAACATCAGTTAAAGGAGCATATCTATTTTTTGGATCTCTGCCAGTTATTAAGCCAAAGTTCTGCATAAACTTCATTAGTTTAGGGGTATTTTCTTGAGCTTTTTTATCCCATACAGAAGCAGTGTGACAACCAGATTGGTAAGCGCCATCAATTTTAGCTGAAATTTTTGTTGCAGCCATAGCCTCAAGCTCTTGCGCAGTCATAAGTCCTGTGGTGTCTTGAGAGCCTACAATGTTTACCTTAACTCTTACATCAGAACCTGCATACAAGTTTTTATTTTTTTTATGTATTAAATTATAATTAAATATTTTTTCAACTGCGGTAAGCCCTCTTTTGGATAATACTACTTCTTTTGAATCAGCATAAATTTTAGTTAGTGGTATATTTAAAATACTACACGCTTGACTTTGCAACTTTTTTCCAAATACGACTGCGTAAGAACCTCCTGCTCTAATAAATTCAAGATTTTGTGGAGTAAAAGTATCAGATAAATCTATTAGTTCTTTTCCTGTTTTTTCATCATAAAGTTTCTTTTTTTCTGTATTAATTATTAATACTGTTCCAGTTTCAACAGAATAGTTTTGTTCCAGTATAGGGTTGCCATCATTATTAAGAATTATTTTTCCTTCGGAGTCTAATTTTTTAGACCAATTTTTTAGATTAATACCAATTCCTCCAGTTACACTTACTGTAGTAAGAAAAATAGGAGATATACCATTAGTTCCTGCCACAATAGGTGCATAGTTAACGAAGGGAATATAAGGGCTGATTTTTTTTCCTGTTAACAAAGCTACATTATTTATACCAGACATCCTAGAGGAACCCACTCCCATAGTACCTTTTTCAGCAATAAGCATAACTCTTTTATCAGAATTTTTATTCTGAAGCTCTTTAATTTCAGATTGTGCTTTTTCTGAAATCATACATTTAGCGTGAAGTTCACGGTCAGCTCTTGAATGTGCTTGATTCCCTGGAGACAATAAGTCTGTAGATATATCCCCTTCACCAGCAATATATGTTACTACTTTTATTTCTCTTTCAATATCTGGAAGATTAGAAAAAAATTCAGCCTTAGAATAGCTGGTGAGTATATCTTTAGCAGTTGTATTACTGTTTTTATAAGCTTTTTGTAAACGCTCTAAGTCTGAGTCATATAGAAAGACTTGTTTTTTTAATACATTTGCAGCTTTTTTCACAGCATTACTTCTATTACTTAAAGCTAAGTCAATTAATACTTTAATTGAAGGTCCGCCCTTCATATGCGATAAAAGTTCGAAAGCAAACGATTGTGTAATTTCATCAATTTTAATTTTTTCTAGGATAATATCTTTTAAAAAGTTAGCCTTATTTAATGCTGCTTCAGTTGTGCCGGGTAGTGTATTATATATAAGAAACTCAAGGCTTTTATTTCTGTGTATACTTTTTTTGTCAACAATATTGGTGATTATTTCATTAATTAAATCACCGCTATCAATAGGTTTTGGACTTAATCCTATTTTCTCTCTTTCTTTTATATTTTTTAGATATGCTTCATATAAACTCATAGTTTACCATACAAAAATTGAGTAAATAAAAGAAAAAATTAGCATAATTTAATTACTAAAGAAAGCAAGTTGTCTTGGAAAAAGTTTATTTGTGATTTTTATTATTACTCTTCTGAACTTGTTCCAGGTTTTTCTGAAAAATATTTTTTAAACTTATCACTTTCATTTTGAAACTTTTCTCCATCCTCTGGTGGAGATCCTTTTCTAACTATATTTGGCCACTTAGAAGAAAACTCTTCATTTAATGATAACCATTTCTCTGAATTACTGTCACTATCAGGAATAATTGCCTCTGCAGGACATTCAGGCTCGCAAACACCACAATCAATACATTCATCTGGATTTATTACTAACATATTTTCACCTTCATAAAAACAATCAACGGGGCAAACTTCACAGCAGTCCATATATTTACATTTTATACATGACTCAGTTACAACATACGGCATAAATTTTCCTTTCTATTTATAATTATCTAATTTTTTAATAGCATTTTTTTTAGCTAAATTTCTATTTTTATCATCAACATAAATTAATCCAGATATTCTTCTTATTAGCATATCTTCATAAGACTCTAATACACCATCAACTAAACATACTTTCCAGAGCATTTCAATAACTTCTATCCTTTTTTCTATGTCCCAGTTTTGCTTTATTTTTTTTGTGTAAGTAATTAAATCTGAGGATTCATTACAGGCTTTAACTGCTTTATCTAAAATACCATTAATATCCTCAATATTTTTAATTTTATATTGTTTTTGTAGTAGTTTAATTATTATGTTTTTTTCTTCATCTCCAAAATTGTTGTCAACTAATGCCGCCTCAACTAAAACACAAACAATAGTGAATACATTATCATCTATAGGAGATGTTTTTTTTAACTCATTGCTAGCTTTTTTTTTAAAAAATGACTTGAACATAAAATTTATATATATATTTTGAAATTTATTGCAACTTTTTTAGTATATAAAAAGGATTAGTTTTATCATATTGTTTTTTAATGTAAAAGGG